>CAZAKZ010000015.1:0-62509 GCA_964485695.1 uncultured Planctomycetota bacterium
GCATGGGCGTCGGATGTTTTTGTTTGTCTTCTGCCATTTTCGCTCAACCACTCCTATGAAATGTGACTCGTCCAGAACCCACTGAAATCTCTGATCGAAGCGGACTCCTGGGGTACGAATCTGACTCACAACAGGAACTATTTATCCACGAGGAAGCGATCCAGTTTGACCTTCGGGGATAGCAGACGGGTGGTAATGACCCACTTGTTCGAAAACACGGCCTGACGACGCGTCCACTCTCCCTCCTTGCCCGCGACGATGTCCGTCAGATGGCAGGTCAGGCAAGATCCGTGCTCCGAGTTTCCAATGCGGCCCGCGATCTCCTTGTGGCAGGAGATGCACAGGCCGTGCATGGCATCGGTATAGCCAGGAGCCACCCACTTCTTCATGGGGATGGGTGCATCGGGAACCAACAGGCTCAGGTCATCCTTGTGGCACTCGGCACAGTCCTTTGTCCCTTCCTTCCCTCGATTCGATTCCGACGGATGGCAATCATCGCAGGCCTGGTTGCCTCCCAGGTAGGCCACGTGAGAATCGTGGTTGAAGATGGACACGGGCAGGTACATGTCCGTATGACAGCGGTAGCATCCGGTATCCTTGTCGTGGGGAAACCGAGCGTGGTGACAGACCTTGCAGGAGTCCGGCCCACCCATCTTTTTCTTGTGGATCTCGTGGTCAAACAGGACGAGAAAGCCGTCGGAGTTGCCGTCGATTCGAAGGACATCGCCCCCACGAGCCTGCTGGGTGGCTACGGTTTCCACGCCTGTGCTACGGGCTTCGCCGCCCGGCAGCATGGCAAAGCCTACGGCGCAGGCCAGGGTGAAGGCGAGGGAGTTCTTCTTGAGTCCGGCAATGCCGGGCGTGCCGAGCCACGTCCCGGCCCCGGGCCTCCACTTCACGGGCCGTTCGGGTTCGGCCTCGGGATCCGCGGGGCGCGCATCCCACACGTTGAATCGCTCGACGGCGAAGAAGAACACCAGGGCCGCCCCGGATACCACCGATGCACTGATCACGAACTCGGTCCAGGAGGGGAAATAGCCGGCATCCACCGCCCGGAGCATGGTGATCCCCCCCACGTTGAGGCGATTCGCCACGAAGCCGAGAACCCCGATGGTGCAGGCTGCGAAGAGAGGTCCCGGCAGGTTGCGCAATCGAGGCGAGGCGAAGACGACAACCGGAATGACGACGCTGATGATGATCTCGGCGATGAAGAGGGTGCTCTCCCAGGTCCCCTCGAAGATCAGGCCGAACTTCCCGCTGACGGCAATGTCACCCAGCCGAACTACCAGGTAGATGGCAAGGACCCACACCGCCGCTTTGGCCAGCTTGTTCAGAAGACCGGTTTCATACTTCCTGCGGTAGAGATACGAGGTCGCGAGGGACTCGAAGCAGATCATCATCAGGCCGAGGCCGATGGCCGATACAAAGAACAGGATCGGCAGGAGTTGGGAATACCAGAGTCCGTGGAGCCGGAAGGGCATGGCCAGGAACAGGGTTCCAAGGGAGGACTGGTGGAGGGTGGAGAGCATGATCCCCGCAGCGACGATCAGCATCCTGTATTTCACCAGGAACCGGCGGATCGCCGCAAAGCGGCTGGTGGACTCCAGGGGTACGGGCAGGAACTCCAGCCCCAGGATCGTCAGATAGAGCATGACGCACCAGGCCACCTCGAACAGCGCCGAGTTGGGATTCCAGTAGATGGTCGGGTGCCAGATGTTCCAGGGCAATCCCAGGTCGAACATGAGTCCAACCGCCACGGCGATGTATCCCAGGAAGGCCGTCAGCACCGCCGGTCGGGCCAGATGGTGGAGGTCCTCACGGTTGAGCACGTAGACCGTGGCAGTGATGACAAAGCCGCCGGCGGCCAGGGCGACACCCCCCAGCACGTCGAAACCGATCCAGAGCCCCCAGGGATTGGCGTCATTCAGGGCGGTAGTCGTGCCGAGGCCCAGCAGGAACCGCCACAGGGCCACCGATGCTCCGACACCGAGGATCGACCAGAGAATGACCTTGACTGTATTGATTCTATTCATCCTGCTGGCCCTCCTCCCCGGTCGTTACTTCGGCCTCGATCTTCATCCGTCTTTGAATCAACCAGGTGACTCCGAGCGAGGCGAGGAAGACTCCAGGGCCGACGATCTTGACGGAACTCAGATAGGGCGCCGTGTGGTGAGGCGGAGCCGTCTGGCCGCGAAGGTCCTTTCCATGGGACAGGAAGTCGAGGTCGATGTCCGAGATGTAGAGTACCGAGGTCCCCCCGACTTCGTTCACGTCGCCGTAGAGCTTCAGTTCGGGTTTTGCCCGGACTCGCTTCTGGGCCTCCGCCAGCAATTCCTCCCGGGTGCCGAAGATCGTGGCCCCAGTGGGACAGGCATCGGTACAGGCCGGTTTCTTCCCTTCCTTGATGCGGTCGTAGCAAAAAATACATTTTTGAACGTACGGAACCGCTTGATCCCAATCGTAGCGGGGAATGCCGTATGGACAGGCCATCATGCAGTAGCGACAGCCCATGCACCGTCCCTGGTCGTACGTGACCGGCCCCTCCTCCTGCTTCTTCAGGGCCCCCACCGGACACACGGATACGCAGGAGGGTTCCAGACAGTGACGGCACTGCTTGCGTACGAATTGACCGCCGGGGCGACGCAGGACGGATGTCCAGTTCCGGGCGGACAGGCCGTCGGGTTTCTGCCACCGCCGGGGCACGTCCGCCACGAGGTTGTTGGCCCTCTTGCACGCGAGGACACATTCGTTGCAGCCGATACATAGAGTGGTATCGGTCAGAATACCGATCATTGAGCCGCTCCTTTTTTATCGAGTGTCGCCCTCACCTTCTCCCCCATGTCCGCCGGGAATCGCCAGCCCAGGTCGGAAATCAGCTGGGTGAAGGGGACCAGCACGCAGTGTGCGATCTTCGTGAAGGGGATCAGGACCAGAATGAGCTCCGCGCTCAGGACGTGAACGAGAAGCATCGCCTTGTAGCTGAGCGGATTCAGAGTGCTATGTACGCAGAGGAAACCGGCGATGAAGGGCAGGGCCAGCAGCACCACCCAGAGATAATCTCCGGCGCGGCTCAGCCCACGGGCCGTGTTATCGAAAACCTTGAAACCGATGAGCCACAGCGCGGTCGCCACCGTCACGATGGTGAGGATATCCGCAGCCAGCTTGGGCAACGCGGGCCAGCCGAAGCCGACACCCTGCCGCCACAGGGCAATGTGGGCAAAGAGGAACAGGGGTGTCACGAGAAGTCCGATGTGAAACAGCACCGATATCACGCTGAATATCGGCCTGACCCGAATCACGCGCCGGTAGGGTAAGAACCAGCCCAGGGTATTCTGAATGATCGCCCGGGTCGGGATGGCCTTGTTGCCGGCCTGGCGGTAGGACTTCACGATGCCCAGAATGGAGAGAATAATCACGCGGCCCAGCCCCAGGATCATGATGGCCAGGCTGAATCGAAACAGAGGTCCTTTGGCAAATTCAAGTAGTGCTTCCAAAACCTTCCACTCCCGTTTGAATGCCGTGTTCCACAGATACCATGATCCACATACTATGGATCATTCCTCCTCAGATTCTTCTTTCTTCTTCTCGGGCGTATCAAAAATGATCGCCTTGTAGATCAGGTCGTGTAGACCGACGATCTCCACGTCCACGTCGTTGTCCTCCACGACCTCTCGCAGCTGTTTCTTGCAGTTGGCGCAGGGGGCAATGACGATCTTGGCGCCGGTGTCCCGGATCTGCTGCGCCTTGGCCTGGCCCGAGACGCCGGTGCGGTACGGGCGAAGCTCGTCGACGGAGACCGCTCCTCCGCCGCCGCCGCAACAGATGTTGTCCTGGCGGTTCGGCGTCATCTCGACATAGTCCTTGCAGAACGCCTTGATCAGCTCACGCGGCCTCTCCATGATCCACCCGGAGCGTGCGAGGTTGCAGGGGTCGTGATAGGTCACCTTCTCCGTGATGACGTTCGAGTCCAGCTTCACCTTGCCTTTCTTCCAGGCGTCGTAGGTATACTCCAGGATGTTCAGGACGGGCGGAGCGTTCTCGCCGCCGCAGAACGTGGGGAGGAAAAACTTGGACACCCGCGAGGCGTGGCCGCATTCTCCGACCAGGACGGTCTTGGCCTTGAGGCGCTGGACCTCCTCGTTCAGCAACTTGACGATACGGTCCAGAAGGACGTCGTTGTAGAACAGACCGTAGTTGATGGCGTCGGCGTAGTGGGTTCCGATGGTCCAGGTATCGCCGGTGGCGTGCATGACGGCCGCGATGCCCATGAGGGTGTCGGCCTCCATGAGGTAGTCACTCACTGGTGCGAAGAAGATGTAGTCCGACTCGGCCTGGTCCAGGGGAAGCTTGATCTGGAGTTCCTTGTCCTCCTCGATTTCCTCCTCCAGGAACTCGATGGTGTCCGTGAGGGCCACCACCGGGATGTTCGAGGTGTTCCGGTGCTCTCCCTCCACCTGGGCCTTGACGCTGACGTGCAGTGCCCTGGGCATGATGCCCAGCTCGCTTAAGATGAACCGGGTCAGGTGCGTGACCAGGCCGTGATCGATGCCGACGGGGCACGACAGCACACATTTCCGGCAAGCCGTGCAGTTCCAGACGCTGTTGGCCATCTTTTCGATGACCTCATCGGTCAGGGACTCCAGGCCGAAAAAGGAACGCAGCTTGCCTCCCACAGTGAAATACTGCTGGTAGACGTCGAGGAGCAGCGAGGAACGGGCGCAAGGTATATCCTCGGCGTCTCCGGTGGCCTGGTAGATGAAGCACTCGGTGGCACATCGTGAACACTTGGTTCGCACTCTGAGGTAATGGTCCAGGGTGGAACCGTAGTTGGAATGCTTCAGGATCGCCGAGAAGACTTCCAGGAATCGCTGGGGGCGATTCTCCATTTCCGGCGCCTCGACGTTGTACCGGACGTTCAATCTCTGTTCTTCCAGAGTCTCCGGTTTCCTGGTCGGCGCCTTGGCCTTAGCTATTGCATCTTGATCGATCAGGGGTTTCAAGGGTTCGATCTCCTCATGACATTCGTCGTGCAGTATCCGGTGGGCATCAGGGCAGCAGCTTCTTCACGACCTCCAGGAATCCCTCTTGTTCTATGGGCTTGGGCACGAAGCCGTCCGGAGGCGGCACCTGCTTGCGCGTGCTGATGAACTTCTGGAACTCCTCTGACTTGCCGCCGAAACCCGTGACGCCGGTGACGATCACCACGGGCACACCGGCAAGGGCGGGATCTCCTCTGAGATCGGTGTAGAGGCGGACACCAGATTTCTCTGGCATCGAGATGTCCAGAGTGACCAGATCCGGCTTTTCGCTCCTCGCCTTTTCCAGGCCTTCGCGGCCGTTGGATGCCGATATGGTATCGTATCCGTTGTCCTGCAGGAGTGTTTCCAGGTAACTCACGACGCTGGGTTCGTCATCCACCACCAGGATCTTCTTCCTGTTTCCCTGGTCTTCGGACATCTTTGCTGTCTCCTGTCCCGGGTGTGCCTGCATGTCGGCCTGATCACCCTTTTTTCTTCTTCAACAGTTCCATCGCCTTGCGCAGCGCTTCGGGATCCGCGTCCTGCACGAGCCCCTGGAGCTCCTCCTTGAGCTCCAGTTTGTCATCCACGGAATCATCGGGCTCGATGTCCAGGGCCTTCATGATGCACCGGACATAGTTCCTCGGGTTCACCGGTTTTTCCATGTAGACCCCGGGTCCCTCCAGCAGGACGTCATCCAGGATATTCTCCAGCTGCCCCTTTCCCAGGTCGTCCTTGGCATGGGCCGTGACCACAAGCACCGGAATGTGGGACAATTCCTTGTCCGTCTTCAATTTCTTCAGCAGCTTGTGTCCGGACAGTTTGGGAAGAATCATGTCCAGAGAGATGAAATCGGGTTTTTTCTCCTGGATCGTCTTCAGCGCTTCTTCACCATCACCAGCGGTGAGGACATTGAAACCCGCATCCTCGAGAATCGTGCTCAGGTAGATCTGGACATCGGGTTCGTCTTCCACCACAAGGATGGTCTTGTCTTGCGGCTTTGTCATGGTGATCCCTCCTTGATTGATACCGAGACCGGTTCCTCCAGGTCAGAAACATCCGAGATCGAACTGTTTCTGGTGTTCTGATATTCCCTCAATACCCTCTATACCCTCATGCCCTCATTCGTCTACCGAGTCCACCGGGAGACCCGGGAGCCGAATCCGGGGAAATTCCAGACGAAATACCGACCCGAGGCCTTCCGTGGACTCGAAGGTCACCTTGCCTCCATGCTCCTGTACGATCTTCCGCGTCGTCAAGAGTCCCAGGCCGGTTCCCTTACCGGCCCCCTTGGTCGAGAAGAAGTTCGTAAACACTTTTTTCTTGATGTCATAGTCCATACCACAGCCGTCGTCGGCGACCTCGAAGGTCAGGACGCCGTCTTCTTCCTGCGTCGTCACCAGGACCTGTCGTCCTCCCTCACTGCTCATCTCGCAGGCGTCCAGGGCGTTGGAGACCAGGTTGGTCAGGCAGCTGTGGATCCCCTCTTCATCCAGGTTGGCCGGTACGATGCCCTTTTGCAGCTTGATCTTGATCTCGATTCCCGCCAGTTCAGCGGTGTCGTGAAACAGATCTACGACCCTCTGGGCGACGGAATTGGGATCCACCACCGAGACCCTGGGCTGACGCCCCTTGGCGAAATCGAGAAATTCCTTGGCGAAAGACGAGATCCGCTTGATGTCGTTCTCCAGCATCTTCCAGCCCTGGAGGAGCTTTTTCTCGTCGTTGCGGCGCAAGCCCGAATTGACGACGTACATGCCGCCTTCCAGACCCATGATGATGTTCTTGATTCCGTGGGCGAGGCCGGCAACGGTCTGCCCCACGGCGGCCAGCCGTTCGGCTTCCAGTTTCTTCTGTTGCAAGTCCTTGGTCTCGGAGATGTCCGTCGACATGTTGACGACGTACTGGACTTCACCATCCCAGTCGAACACCGGAAACATATGGACGAGATAAAAGAACTTCCGGCCGTCCTGCGATACGCCTTCCTCCTCCGCCACGCGGATCTGACCGTCCTTGAATGTACTGGCCACACCACAGCGGGTGCATCGCTTCGCCTGGTCCTTGTAGACCTGGTGACAGCGTAGCGCCGCCCAGGCCCCATAGATTTCCGCGAAGCGGCGATTCGCGTCGACAATGAAGAAGTTCCTGTCGATGACGCTGATGTTCAACGGAACCTGGTCAAACAGCTGGTTCTGTATCCAGTCCGTGACGAGCTTGGCAGTCATGACGATTCAGCTCCACCGGTTTCGGACTCGAACGCACCACTCCCAATGAAAGATTCCACGGTGCTGATGAACAAGGGGACATCGATCGGTTTCTCGATACAGGCCTCGGGCATGGGGATCCTCTCATCGGGAACAAGCTTGCGGAAGAGGCGTGGTTCACGGAGATCGTGAAGCTGGCTGAAGGCACTGACAAAGACGATGGGGATTTCCCGGGTTTCCGGAGCGAGCCGGAAGGCCTGAAACAGGGTGATCCCCGAATGCTTGGGCATCATGATGTCGAGACAGATCAGGTCCGGATGCTCCCTGAGGGCCACATCCAGGGCTTCCTCGGCATCTGCTACCGAGCACGTCTCGTAGCCGTGGTCTTCCAGGACGGTCGTGATGTAGGTGATGATCATCACCTCGTCATCGATCACCATGACCTTCTTGTACGGACTGGAAGGTGCGCCCTCTTCACCGGACGGGGAAGAGGAATCCGGCATATCGGATCTCGAATCTTCCATTCCTGTCCACTCCCGTTCCTGGAGATATCAATGTCTGGAAACCAAGTCGTCTTGAAATGCCTAGTGCCATTCCCACTCGAGAAAGCCGGGTTCCACGTCGGCCATGGCGTTGACGATGAGCTCGACCAGGCCGCCGTAGAGGATCTTGTGCTTATCCCACAGGTCGTAGTACTTGAAGATGTCCCGCATCTGGCCCTTGCAGTTGCTGCACGGCGCACAGAAGTACTTGGGGGTTTCCGGCTCCATGCAGTCTGAAAATGCGTTGAGAATCTGCTTGAGCTTCATGCGCCCGGCGACCTTGAAGCGCCAGTCCTCGAAGTTGTGGCCCGAGTGGATGGCGAAGCCGCTTCCGCCACCGCAGCAGTAATTGTTGACGCCGCGGGGACTCATCTCCCGGAATTTCGGGCAGATCTTCCGCACGATCTCCCGCTGCGGCTGGACGACTCCCATGAGCCGGACGAGGTTGCAGGGATCGTGAAGCGTGACCGGAAAGTCGTTCCGCGAGGGGTCCAGCTTGATCCGGTCGTTCATGACGATGTCGTGGAGCAGGGTCATGGCGCTCTCGCGGGGAATGTTCAGGTCCCCGGTCAACACCCGGTCCGCGATGACGGTCAGGGCCTTGTGCGCATGGCCGCACTCACCGATGACGATCTTCTTCACGCCGAGCTTCTTGGCTGCAATAGCGTGCTTGATGACGATCTTGGACAGCATGAAGTCATCGTAGAAGAGTCCGTAATTGACCCCGTCATACGCCACCGCCTCGCTGGACAGGGTCCAGCTGACTCCCGCCGCTTCCAGGATGACGGCGAACGCTCCGGGATTCTCCGGCCACGCCATGATCTCTCCGGCATTGTGAATGAGGAGGACCTCGGCGCCTTCCTTATCCCAGGGGGTCTCGATCGTCATGCCCGTCTTTTCGGACGTATCCTCGTCGATGAACTCGAGGCAGTCCTTGAGCACGAGTTCGTTCATGCCCGTGGAAGATCCGACCTGGAGCTGTTGAACGGTCCCGCTCTCGTGGAGCTCCTTGGTGTGTATGTCCAGCTCCTGGCTGAAGAGCTTGCGGATCTCCCGGGCAAGCAGCCCGTTGTCCACGCCGATGGGACAGGTCTGGGCGCAGCGGCGGCAGAGGTTGCACCGATAACTCATCTCGGCAAGGCGGGCAATGACCTGCCAGTTGAGGTCGATGTCGCCGTGGCGCCACCGGGAAAGAATGTTCCCGCCGGGCTTGATGTACTTGTAGTAGATGCGCCGGAGGATCTCGGAGCGGCAGGTGGGCCGGTAGATCGGATTGCGACCGCTGGCCTCGTAGAGGTGACAGGCATCGGAACAGGTCTGGCACTGGGTGCAGTGCTCCATGGAGAGTTTCAAGGGCCTGAGAAAGGGCCAGTTGTCCTCCTCCTTGAAGAGCTTGGCCAGGCCCGACAGGAATTTCTTGACCAGCCGTTCTTCCTCTTCTTTGCTCTCGGGTTTGGGAATGTTGAGAAGCAAAGTATTGTCTAGATTACACTCGTACTTCTCTTTGGCCTGGTCCGAGAGTTCTCGCCATTCGGGCTCCGCCTCGGGCTTGTCGAGAGGCGCCGGCATGGACATCAGGTCTTCGTTTTCGATCCGGATCCACTGGCCGGGCTTGCTGGCATCCTCTATCTTGAAATCCTTGTGCTTGTCCTTGCCCTTGCCCTTGTCTGTCACTTTTCTATCTCCTCGGTTGCAATGTCGACCCAGTTCTTTTTCCCATCAGCCCGAATATGCGTGGCTGACCAGCTCACAGGGGACTCAAGGGCCTTCTCGATCATGGTTTCGATTCTTCCGCCTTTGACATTCGGCTCGTCATCCCACCGGATCTTGTGCCAGGTGAACCACTTGACGAAGAAATGAGACATGTGGGTGAGGGGAATATATGCAACCAGAAGCGACAGCAAGAGAATCGCCACGGAATGAGCCGTGCTCCCCGCTGAAACTCCCAGATCGAAAGTAATGAGGCTGGCCATGTAGTTTCTCGCCATCGAGAAATCTCCATCGACGCTCACCCAGGCGACAAGCGTTACGGCCAGGGCCACAACGATGAACAACAGGTTGAAGAAGTGGGAGAAATTGGTGTAGGGCTTCATATCGCTGTCGGTCATGCGCATATAGAAAAGCCCGAGGCTCCCAAGGAGAGTCAGGATAATTCCGGCTCCACCGACCACCACGGTTATTGCGGAGAGGAAGGCGCCGAAGCCGCCCGCCCCCGATCCTACCGCGATTCCAGCCACCTCCAGGATGGCCCCCACCAATACCAGGAACAGAAAGGCCACGACCAGGTATAGACCGAAGTGGAAAGGAAATGAGGTGTACCAGAGCTTGCGGTTGTGATCCCAGAGGCCCTTGAGCAAGATCATCTCCGGAATCATGAACTTCAATTCAGTGGCCTTGCTGGCCTTGTGTGTCTTGGTCCACCAGTTCAACTCTTCCAGGCGAGAGCCGCCGTATGCGGCGCGCTTGCCCTCATGTGGAACGGGATAGATCTCCCACCTCAGATTGATCGGATAATTCTGAATCTTGAGGTACCGTGCCACGACCGCGGTGAGAAAGACGAGGAATGAAGCATAGGTAATCAAGTGCAGCGGGATTTCCATGCAATCCCTCCATGTGGTTGGATCTCGGCTCGATTTCAGTTCGATTGATCTCTCGGATGCCCACTTCAGAGCCCGAGGCGCCTGTCCACGAGAAAGACGTAAAACTTTAATTCAACCGCCCTTGAAGAACAACCGAAACTCAACGGTTTCACCTTCATGTTCCTGAAAGTAGCGGGGTTTTTCGAGGATTCGATCCCGGGATATCCGGGGCGGGAAAGAGGCCCAAAACAGGATGATTTCACCAGGCCGATCGGGCGAGAATACAGGACAAATCCTGGTTTATATTGACCCGGTTTTCCGGGCATGGATGCCGATGATCCGCGGTGCTCAGGAGGCCTCCGCTTCCCTCGCCTTCTTCTTCACCGCCAACAGGTAAAGTGCCAGCGGCCTGTACATCAGGTGCGCCCACTTCATGAACGGAACTTCCACCACGAGCATGGGTACTGCAATGGCGAGGTGGATCACGTACATGTAATAGGTCGAAAGGGGCCAGTTCATGATCCTGAAGAAGTGCATCAGGATGCCGGTGAGGGCCGTGAGGAACAGCAGGATCAAGAACGTCCAGTCCGATTCATGGGAGTGCTTGTGTATCTCTTCCTTCTTCTTCAGGCGGCTCCACATCGCGTCACCGGTCACGTAGAGCAGGATCAAGGTGATGTAATATCCCAGGTAGCTCACCCAGGTACGCTCGGAGGTATCCACCTGAAACACAGACAGGAAGAACATGACGAGAAGGAACATGGCGACATAGGCCGTGACGAGGAGAAAGTGCTTCAGCCAGCGGGTGTTCCGCTGATCGCACTCCCGCCACCTCTTCTGGGTCATGGCCTGGACCAGGAAGGTCTTGATTTCAGAAAAGAAGAGAGAGAGCGGAATATTCTCTCCGGCCGTATGGATCCGGATCATCCGGAAGGCATTCGTCAGGAGAAAGAAGGACAGGACGGCCGCCATGCCCCAGTCCGCATAGTGCACCCACAGGACCGGCGCAAAGGTGTTCACCGAGACGTGGGTCGTGACCATCCTCTCCGGCGTGAATGCCCCGGAAAAGTAGAACAGGGCCACCACGATGAGGGCGACGAAGACCAGGGCGCCGATCTCCCATACCCGGGAGGTGTAGAGCCGCCTTGACAGGCCCGTCCAGTCGTACCGGGAAGTCGCCCAGCGGCGCAGGGCCATCATGACCTCGCCCGGAGCCACACAGAGCGGACAGGTCTTGGAGCAGTCCCCGCAATAGTAACAGGACCAGATGTCCAGATCCTTGAGCAGCCGGTCCTTGAGTCCCCACTTCGCCCACACCATCTCCTTGCGCGGAAAGGGATTTTCCTCGGGAGACATGGAACAGGACGCGGAGCAGGTGGCGCACTGGTAGCACTTCCTGAATCCCTCGGCGCCGAAACGCTCCAGCTCCTCGATGAATTCGAGGTCCGGTTCGATGGGAGCCGGATTTCCGCTCCCATCGCGAGTAGAGGCGGTCGTGTTCATGTCAGGCGATTTGATTTTCCAGGCCGGGGTGACCACCTCTCCATGCACACAATCATCAGCGATCTCCCGCCAGCCTCAATCCATCTTCTTCGCTGTAAGGCGGCGTAGGGGCCGGACCGAGGTGACCACCAGCCGCCCTCCTCGATTATTCGCTACATCCCCTTGAACGGGTTCATGCCGATGGTATCGATAACCTCCGTGAAGGTATTGAATATTTCCGGAATCCTTTCAAATTCGGAAATTTGGAGCTGGTGTAATTCTACCCGTTCGTTCTCCAGGGCCATCTGCTGGAGCTTTTCCTTGACGTTGTCGCCACGGATGTCCGCCAGTTCGCTCCCCCGGACGAAGTGGCACTGGTAGTCATCACCGTACTTGCAGCCGATGAGGATGATCCCGTCATAGCCCACGGAAAGGGCTTCGCTGATCCAGACCGTGTTGACGGACCCCAGGCAGCGCACCGGGATGATCCGGACGTGGGGGCTGTACTTGAGGCCGTGCTGGCCGGCCAGTTCCAGGGCGGGAATGGCGTCGTTCTCGCACATCAGCGCCAGGATCCTGGGCTTCTCCTCGAACTCGTCCGGAATCTCGATGGCCTTGATCATGGAGCCGACGATGTTCACGGAGTAGTCCTTGAACGAGATGATGCGCTCGGGACAGGCGCCCATGCAGATCCCGCACCGGCGACACCGCGTGGCTCTGAGCAGCGGGGTTCCCTTTTCGTCCTCGTTCAGCACCCCGAAGGGGCACTCCTCGGTGCACCGCTTGCACTGGGTACATTTCTGCAGGAAGAAATCCGGATACGATTTATCCCCTGACCTGGGGTGCACAGCCTCCCCGCGGGAGGTCATTTCGATGCACTGGATGGCCTTGAGGGCCGCACCCGTGCCGTCCTCCCGGCTCTCCACCCCGTCCATGGGCTGACGCACACAGCCGGCGGCGTAGATGCCGGTGCGCCGGGTCTCGTAAGGGAAGCAGATGAAGTGGGAATCCGGGTAGGCCCGATCCAGGACGGGAAGGTCCGGACCCTGGCGGTACTCAAGGTTGAGGATTTCCGTCCCCTCGTGGTGCTTGAATTCCTCGATCTTCTCCTCGGCGGCCTTGATCTGGGTCTCGGACTCGCCTCTCTCCTTGGACGCCCTGGCGTCCGTGAGCGCGCGGATCGATTCGCTGTCGGCCGAGTTGGGCACCATGCCGGCGGCCAGCACCACCAGATCCACACTGCCCTGGATCTCCTCGCCCAGCATCGTGTCCTTGACGGTCACGGTCAGCTGCCCGCCGTCCCCGGCCTCGACATTCTCAATGATGCCTTTGGTCAGGAATATGCCGGGATCGTTTTGCATGGTCCTGTAAAATTCCTCGTACTGCCCCGGGGTCCGGAAGAAATCGTAGAAGATGTAGGCCTTGGAGCTCGTGTCCTGCTGCCTGAGATACCATGCCTGCTTGAGGGAGGTCAGATCCACGATGGAGGAACAATAGGAGAACTGGTCCTTGTTCGGAGAGCCGGACCACTGCAGAAAGGCGATGCTCTTCACCTCCTTGCCGTCCGAAGGGCGAGTGATCTTTCCCCCGGTCCTTACCATGTCCTCCAGTTCGAAATTACGGATCACGTCCTGAAGCCGGCCGTACCCCAGGTTCTCGACCTCCTCGGGTTCCCTGGGCGTCCAACCCGTGGCCTGGACAATGGCACCGACCCGGAAGGAATCCACTTCCTCACCGGCCGGCCGGCCGTTCCCCGAGGACTTCAGGGTGACGTCGAACAGGCCCGGTGCCCCTACCACCCTCGCCGTGGTAGCCGAGGTGTAGACCGTGATGCCGGATTCGTCCTCGATCTCCTTGATGAGGTCGTCCACGCCCGTGTCCTCGATCTCCCGGTAGGGAGGCCGGGTGGGAATCGACTTGTGCTGCCGGGCCAACCATCCTCCGAGGCGCTCGGCCTTCTCCACCAGCTTGACCTCGACTCCGGCTCGGGCCGCCTCCAGCGCAGTGGTCATTCCGGCGATGCCGCCTCCCACCACGAGAATGCTCTTCTCCAGCGTCTCCTCCGGCTGGAACGCCTCGAGGGGCTCCCTCTTCGAGATCCTGACGAGGTACATCTTGAGGTAGTCCTCGGCCAGCATCTGGGTATCCTCTTCGTCGTCGGGTTTGTTCCAGACGACCAGTTCCCGGATCGGCACGTGTTCGACGAGGACGTCCTCGGGAAACGCGCCGACCTCGAAACAGCGCTGGGATATCCCCGCCACGACGACCTTGGTGAGGCCTTCGTTCCGGATGTCCTCGTTTATGGCTTCGAGATCTGCACCCTCACAGGTGGCCACCTGCTTGCAGAAGGGGACCTTGTGCTCGCCCGTGGCGACCTTGGCGAGGGCCTCCAGGTCGACGGTCTCTTCGATTCCGTATCCCGTGCAGAAAAAAACACCGATTTTATGTTCCATCGATCTTTACTCCCTTACCAGAGTACCGGAACGGGTGAGACATTGTATGGCCTTCAAGGCAGCCCCCGTGGCATCCTTGGTGGACCGGGAAACGTCGCAGGGCCCCTTGATGCACCCCGCCGCGTATATGCCGTCCACCGGCGTGGTGCCATCAACGAATCCATTCTCGTCGAATTTCAGGCCCGCCAGAGCCTGGATGCCCTCGGTATCGGGGGCCATTCCGGTCGCGAGAACGACAAGGTCGAACTTCTGCTTGCCCTTGACGGCCGACACAGTGTCTTCGACGTCGAGGATCAGATCGTTGCTGCAGGGATCTTCGGCGATCCTGGCAACCTTACCCTTGACGAAAGTCACACCGGGATCATCCAGCAAGTCGAAATAGAACTTCTCTTCGCGGCCAATGGTCCGAATATCGATGTAGTAGACCGTGGCCTTGGCGTTTTCGTTAATCTGCCGGAGGTACCGGGCCTGCTTGAGGGAGGCCATGCAGCAGATCGCCGAGCAGTAGGGCAGATGGTTCTCGTCCCTGGAACCCGCGCACTGAACGAAGGCGACGTTCTCGACCTTTTCACCGTCCGAGGGCCGGAGGATCTCCCCTCCCGTCGGTCCTTCCCTGGAGGCCAGGCGCTCCATCATGACGTTGGTAATAACGTTAGGACAGGCTCCGAAGCCGAGGTTGTCGAGGCGCGTGGCATCGTAGGGCTTCCATCCCGTGGCGACGATGACGGCACCGACCTCGACCTCGATGTCTTTCTCTTTCATGTCGAGATCGAGGGTCCCCTCGGGGCAGGTCTCCTGCAACTTCTTCGAGTCCTCATCCGAAAGGGCATCCCTGTCGAGGACGTATTGAGCCGGATAGGCCATGGGGAAGGGTATGTAGAGCGCCTTGGTCCGGTTCATACAGTAGTTGAAATCATCCGGACGCTCGGACTCGAGGCCCTCGGCAATGGAACCATCCAGGCTGGTCATGCCCGTCACGTACCGGGGTCTCACCTTGAGCCTGGCCTTGAAGTCACCAGCCTCTCCCGTCAGGTCCTCCAGCGTGGTCAGGGTGTGAACGGTGATGCGAGGATTTTCCCGGATCCTCCGCGTGTTGATTTCCATTCCACAGGTAGGAGGGCACATCTTGGGAAAATACTGGTGGAACCGCACCACGCGCCCACCCAGGTAGGGTTCCTTTTCCACCAGGATGACCCGGTAACCTACCTCGGCGGCCTCAAGGGCGGCGGTGATGCCGGAGATGCCGCCACCGATCACGAGTATGGGTTTCGCTTCCGGATTCATAGTTCCCTCGATTCGTATGGAATTCTCGAACAGACTGCCCAGTGACTTCAAGCCCGTCACGACTCCGGTCCACGCACTGGTGGAAGCCAGTGGAATCCGACAGGGTTGGACCTGGGCGATAACAGCCTGTGGGTAAACTGGCGCGAGGACGCGGAGACCGAAGTCTCAGGAAAATTCTTTCTTCTTGGCGTCGATGACGTCGTCCTTGATCTTCAGTGTTGTCTGTTTCAGGATGCAGAACTTCAGCCACCGGAATCCGAACCTCAGCAGCTCGACGTCGTCTTTCTGGATCTTGTCGATGGTCTCCTGCTCCACCTCGAATTTGTCGAAGAAGGCGGTCTCCGTCAGAAAACGCCGGAACTTGTCGATGTCGTAGCAGGCAGTGAAGTACATGTCGGTCTGCTTGGGATCCAGTGGTGGCCCCTGCTGTATCGTGGGGTGCAGGGTGATCTCCTTGTAGAGGGCGCCCAGTTCGTCGTAGTCCTCGACTTCCTGATCCTTCCGCCACCCCTCGACAGAGAATTCCTTTTCGGACTCGAATCCCTTACACACCTCTTCCTCGAGGAGGAAATAGAACTCTTCCTCGTCGCTGTCCTCGCTCGGAGAGGCCTGACCGAGGGGATACATCCGGCAGGGCCAGGGCCGATCGGAGTAGACGGTACAGCCCTTCTCGTCGTCGACAAAGAGGCACTTCTTCTCGTCGTCCTCGTTCATCTTCAACAGGGGGAAGGGGAGCTTCTGCTCGGGGCCGAAGGGCAGGATGGTGTAGTTCTTCAGAAACTCTCCTGAAGAGATTCCGAGCCTGTTCTTGAGGCGGAGAACGTCGAACGGAGTCAGCAGGATATTGACGTCCCTGCAACACTGATTGAAGCAGGACACCCCCGGCTGGCAGGAGAACTTGAATCGGCTGTCCGGTTTCAGCCGCTTTTGATTCTTGAGAATGTCTTCTTTGAACTTCTGGATTTCATCCTGCATTGTTCTTTTCCCTGTCAGCCGGTCATGCAATCCGGCGTCCGGTCGGTTTCGGAATCTCAGCGATCCGGGCTCTCCCCGCTTTCATCGATGGTACTGCCTTCATCGATGATACTGCCTTCATCGACAATACTGCCTTCATCGATAATACCGTCCTTCAGAGCGTCTTTTGACCATACAGGAAGGGGTCCGGAATGTTCTGTTTCGGAATCGCAGCGGTACCTGTAGGAAGTTTTGACATTGAACTTCTCTTCCATCCAGGCCCGTCCCTTGACGAAATACGGACAGTCGTCGTGAAAACAGACGAAGTGGATCGTGTTCCCCCAGCTGGTCAGCGGGGGAGACTTCCACCGTGAAAGCCCCTGCCCGCAATGGGGGCATAGGCGTGGTTCGTCTTCCTTCGGCATAGTGGACCTACAGAGTAATGATCGTCGTTCCTGAACCACATGCTCGGGAAAGCCGTGACCGGGGCGCCCCGGAATGAAGAACAACTCCAGGCGCCGCGGAGTGCGGCGCCTGGAGACGCTTGATCTTCGTTATCCTGCCTGAACGGCCAAGTTAGCCGCCGAGCAGTTCGTGCTCTTTCGCTTCGGGATAGACGTGGAGCATAGGCCGCTTGAGCATCTCCCACTCGCTCGTGGAGGGATTCCACTTGCAGTTGGCGAAGCAGTGCCAGTTCTCCTCGTCCAGTTTCGGGAAGTCGGCGCGGTAGTAGTAGCCCGGCCAGCGGGTTTCCTCGCGGAAGAGCATGGTGCGTACGTGGGCTTCGGCCTGCCACATCCGCTGTACGTTCTCCCAGCAGCGCATGAGATCGTGGAGATCCTCTGCGGCGAGCTTGTCGGAGTCCTCCTTCAGGAAGGCAAGGAGCTCCAGGGCCCGATCGAGGCTCGGCTGGTTCGTGGTGAACTGGGCCGACACGCCCGCGGCGTACTCGTCCATGATTTTCTGGAGGCGGAACATGAACATCTTCGGCTTGATGAAGGCGGGATTGATATCCGGATCGCTGGAATTGCCCTTCTCGGAGTCGAAGGTCTCGATAGGCTTGAGGATGGCATCCTTGAGGGCGCTGACCTCGTCGGCATTGATGTTGGGCAGGTCGTTGTTCTCGAGGATGTACTTGATCGCCGCCTTGCCGACGATGCGACCCTCGGCGTGGGAGCCGGAGGAGAACTTGTGAGACGAAGCGCCCGAGGCGTCACCGGCGCAGAACATGCCGTCGACGGTGGCCATGTGGGCGTGACCCCAGAAATACTCGTTGCGGGTCTCGTCGGACTGGATGTCCTCGGGGCCGCTGACCCAGGCGCCGGAAGCGCCGGAGTGGGAGCCGATGAAGTAGGGCTCGGCCGCAGCGATCTCCGAGGATCTCTTCTCGGGCTCCACGTTGGTGGCCGCCCACAGCAATGCCTGGGAGATGGTCATGTCCAGGAAGTCTTCCCAGGCCTCGGCCTCGAGCTCCTTGAGCTTCTTCTTGGCCGACTTTTCGTCCGGCTCGTTGGCGGCAATCTTCTGGATGGCCTCGTCGGTCCTCATGTAGATGGGGCCCTTGCCTTCCATGACGTCGAGCATGCCGAGCCAGTTCCGGAGGTTGGCCGGAATGGGCTTCACGAGGCCGTAGGGTTTCCAATTGTCCAGCTCGGGCCGGCGCTCCTGCATGTACTCCCCGCCCATGGCATTGGTGGCGCGGGACTTGAAGAGCAGGAACCAGGCGCCCACCGGGCCGTAGGCGTCCTTGAACCGGACCGGGATGAACCGTACCTCCTGGCAGGTCATCTCCGCGCCGGCACGCAGGGTGAAATAGGCGCTGGAGCCGGAGTTCCAGGGCGGGTACCACGCACGGCCGAGGCCCTCGCCAGAGCTACGCGGCTTGAAGACGTGGACCGCGCCGCCCATGGACACGATGGTGGCCTTGGCGCGGAACACGTAGAACTTGTTCTCACGCACACTGAAGCCAACAGCGCCGGCTACCCGGTTGCCGTCCATGAGAGGGTCGACGATGAAGATGCGCTCGAAGTACTCGCCACCGGCTTCCGCCAGGGCGTTCTTGGCCGCTTCAGCCACCACCACCTTGTAGGACTCGCCGTTGATCATCAGCTGCCAGCGTCCCTCGTGGACGTATTTGCCGTCGGCGTCCGTCCAGATGGGCAGGCCCCACTTCTCGAACAGGTGGACGGAGGAGTCGACGTGGCGTGCGATGTTGGCCACGAGATCCTCGCGAGTGATGCCCATGAGGTCCATGCGGACGTAATCCACATAGTCCTTGATGGTGTTCTTGCCGCTGGGCAGGTCGACGTACTGGTTGATGGCCGAAAGGCCCATGGCCACGGCGCCGGAACGGTCCATCGCGGCCTTGTCGACCACGGTAACCTTCAGGCCGCCGTTCTTCTTGGCCCAGTACGCTGCCTCCACGGCGGCCCCGCAGGCCGCCATGCCGCCACCGACGATAAGCAAATCGGTGGTTACTTCAACAGTGTCAAAATCTGCCGGTACCATTATCTGTATCAAACCTCCACAGAATAGGCCTGAGGGTTACTAGAGGGTATACACGTCCGGGCACTTGAGTGCTTCGGGTTCCTGGGCCAGGATGTGGTCATTCAGGTTATCGTGGGCGGTCTCGTATCCGCCCGACGCAACAGCCTTGCCCTCCTCGGTGGTTCGGATGGGGAACTTGAAGCGTTTGAGCATTCCATTGCGGAACTTCACAGTCCACATGATGGAATCGGTGCTCCGCATCGGAGTGACAGAGGCACCCAGGGGTACGAAGTCCGCATAGCCCCGAACTTCAACGGCCTGCGTCGGACAAATCTTGACGCAGCTATAACACTCCCAACACATCTCCGGCTCGCAATTGTAGGCCTTGTTCAAGTCCTTGTTGAGAACCATGAGGTCGTTGGGGCAGATGAACTGGCAGGCGGTCTTGTCCAACGCCTTGCAGCCATCACACTTGTCTGGAATCACATAACTCGGCATTACCCTAACTCCTTAAGACTCCTTAAGACACTGTGGCTTCAGATTGTACTGCCTGGGTACATCAAGACTGGGTTCTTCAAGATTGGGTTTTTCAGGACTGGGTTCTTCAAAACTGGGTTCTTCAAAACTGGGTCCTGGATACGTCGCCATCACCTCCCTTTCATCTTGTGGTTTCCGTTGATTCGACCTCCAGCCAACTCGGTCAATGAGGGATCTATATGGAATCGGAGGCCCGGGATAATACCCGGTTCCCCATGCCCCGGGAGAATGGCTTCTGATCGGATGGCCCGCCGCACACACTGCCGAGGCAGTACGAAATAGTCGGCAAAAAGACGGCGTACGGGACGGCGGTCACGATCAGGGTGGGGCGTACCATGCAAAGCCGCTGAAGGGTTGTGAATATTCGGATTGGATAGCAATAATCTAATTTTATGGTTTTTTCGGTTTTTTCGGCCAGGCAAAGTCCTGCCGCAAGGAAGACGAGGAGGAGTTTCTCCGAAACACGATCTCGAGCCGCGTGCTTCGCTTGAAAAGTCGTTCCAGGTCATACTCAAACAGTTCTTGCTTCTTGCGACACCGGGCGGCGGGATCCGCCGCCCAATGCGTCCTCGGTCATGTTATGAAAAAACGTCAGTTCTTTTTCTTGTCGCCCGTGGCGGCCTTGTGGAGCTTGATCTCCACCTTTTCCTCGAGGTTGTCGTAATACTCCTTGAGGACCGTGATCACCTCGGGCTTGCTGAACTCCTTGGGAACGTTCTTGCCTTCCGACATCAGCTTGCGGAGCATGGTCCCCGAGAGCAACAGCCTCGCCCCTTCCACGTAGTTGCCATCGTCGTCGATGACGGCCTTGGAATCGTGGGGGCAGGTCTTCATGGAAGCCATGGAGCCGCACTCGTAGCAGTAGAAGGTCCAGTCCATGCACAGGGCCTGGAGCTTCAGTGAGCCGGACGGGATCTCGTTGAAAATCTGGTGAGCGTCGAAGGGACCGTAGTAGTCCCCCACCCCGGCATGGTCCCGGCCCACGATGAGGTGCGAACAGCCGTAGTTCTGGCGGAAGACGGCATGGAGCAGCGCCTCGCGCGGGCCGGCATAGCGCATCTCCATGGGGTAGCCGCCCTGGACCACGCGGTCCGGCCGGAAGTAGTTGTCCACGAGGGCCTCGATGGCGTTCACGCGAACATTGGCGGGAATGTCACCCGGCTTGAGCTTGCCCACGAGCTGGTGGATGTAGACCCCGTCGCAGACCTCGATGGCGACCCAGGCCAGGTAGGCATGGGAGTTGTGCATCGGGTTCCTGAGCTGCAGGGCGGCCACCGTGCTCCATCCGCGATCCGCGAAGATCTTCCTGGAGTCTGCAGGCTTCTGATACAGCTCACCGAACTCCTTCGGGTAGAAGCTCTCGCTGAGCACTTTCACCGGGCCGGCGAGATTCCAGGGCCCCTGGGCCATGACCTTCTGGACGCCCGGATGTTCGGTATCCGTCGTCTTGAAGACGTGGTTACACTCGAAGTCCTTGTCGATCTGATACTTCTCGGTGACCTTCATGGTCCCCATGATCTCGTCGGAATCCCCATCCACAAGAGCCACCTCGCTCCCTTCCGCGATGGAGGCAGCCACCTCGTCCGAGGTCGAAAGGGTGATGGGAATGGGCCAGAAGAGCCCGCTGGCCATCTTGTAGCTCTCGCAGACGCCCTTCCAGTCGTCTTTACCCATGAAGCCCTCGAGCGGCGTGAAGGCACCGATACCCAGCATGATCAGGTCCGAGGTCTCCCGGCTGGTCATGACCACCTTGGGGAGATCAAGGGCTTTCTTGAGTTCTCCCTCCTTTTCGGCTCCCTCCAGCAACAGGGGTTTCAGTTCTGGAGATCCATGGGGTTCAACGAGCTTAGCCATTCTTTCCTCCATCTATTCCCGCCGTGGACAGTGGGTGCTGCCCTGGGGAACAAGCCGAACGAATGAAAACCTGCAAAAACAGTCAATTCCGGTAAAGAAACGGTCCATTCCAGGAGACACGCCTCACACCCAATACAAGGCAATGCCTTATTTCCCCCACCGAGGGTGAGATTCCGGACGCAGTGATCCAGGTGGTGAACAATCGCCTCCTGAAAGCTCCATCCGTTCTTGAGGTCAAGTGTCGGTAAGAGTTAGTTCTACTCGAAGTGGAGAACAAGAGGATTTGAACGGTACAGGGCCCGGAAAATGGCGATTTTTAGGGGGTGATTTCAGAGGGAATTCCCGGGTTCAAACGGGCGGAGAAACGGGGGTCTACGTGGCCTGAAAAGACCGACCCGAGAAAGGCAGTTAAACTGGACAGAAAAAAGACTATTTCATCCTGGCTTCCTTGTCATCTGACCTTCCTCCTTGCCAGAGCCATGGGGCCGGGAATCCGGATCATTCCTCGGCTCTCTGGAGGAGGAGGATCGTGTTCCGCCGGGCCCGCTGGGCAGTGATCAATGTGCGGAAATTCGCGTAGGCCTCCGGAGACACGACGCTCTTCTTCAAGGTGAAGGACTTCCTGAACGTCAGCTTGCCCTCGGAGAGGGTAAACGTCATTTCCAGGTCGCCCACGGGGGTCTCCAGAGCCACGGCCTGCGGCAGGTACGCGACCTTGTACCCGGCCGGCAGAACAAGCGTGATCTCGATCTTTTCAGAAGCGACTCCGGCCAGGAACAGAGGCGTTGAGCGGCGATTCCTGTAGATCTGGTAGTCCCGTCCGGCAACCGGATCGGGCAGATCCGGAAGGCGGATTTCCACCATGCCCCGGCCCGACTGCTGCCTGGCCTCCCCGCCCGAGATCCGGAGGCAAAAGGAACTCAGGGTCTCATCGAAATGGCGCAGAGTGTGGGACTCGGCCCTGCCGCCTCCGAACCCCTTCGCGACCCGGGCGCAGAACGCCCGCAGCGGACCCTCTCCTCCGTAGAGGTCGTGATACGGATTCTGGTTCCCCGCCAGGTCGAGGCGGATCTCCGCGGCCACTTTCAGATCCCCTCCCACAACGCACTGTCCGGTCATGACCGCCATGTTCTCGGTGGGGTCCCGGACCGGAACACGCTTCAACGTGGAGCCCCGGCCGGCCAGGCAGAGGATGGTGCGACCTTCGAGATGGCGCCCCGATCGCTTCGACAGGGGAGATGTGGGATCCAGCCACACTCGATGCTCTCCGTTGTCCAGTGCCACCCAGACATCGGAGATCTGGGTTGGAGAAGCGGCCCTCGTGGCCAGGGTACCGGTCCGGGATGCCATGACCACCGAGGAAGAGATCCCCGCCTCCTTCAGCATGGCCTTCAGGAGCACGGCCTTGTCCAGGGCATGGCCGTACGCCGACACCTGAATCCGGGAAGCCGGCCGCGGTTTGAATCCGAAATCCTGAAGCGGCCAGGTGATGGTTCGGACCCGGGTGGCGACGAAGTCGTGAATGCGGTAGGCCATGTCCGGCTTGGTTCCCACACCGGCCGTCAAGGCCTTGACCCGCTCCTTGATTTTGTCCGAGGTGTCCACGGCCCGGCTCACCCACTTGTCGAGATAGGTTCCGACCTCGGCCCAGCTGGGCACCGTGGTGTAGATCAGGCGTGCCGTGACCTCACGGTCCCGGTGGTTGCATTCCTCCAGATTGACGGCGGGAACGTTCGATCGGTGCACCGTGTAGACGTCCACTCCCTCCTCTGACTTCTTCTCCGGCTTTACCTCGAAATGGAAGCCCTCCACGGTCAGGTGAGTCCCCTCCGGAACCCGAAACACCACCTTCTGGTCGAGGATCGGTAGATCTCCCTG
The DNA here is from genome assembly GCA_964485695.1 of uncultured Planctomycetota bacterium. Taxonomy (GTDB): domain Bacteria; phylum Planctomycetota; class JAFGQW01; order JAFGQW01; family JAFGQW01; genus CAZAKZ01. The sequence continues at coordinate 23,273 of CAZAKZ010000015.1, forward strand.
AAGAGAGACCTCCCCCCAGAACGGATTGCCGGAGGGCGACCTGTCCTCGATGACATATTCGAGGTCCAGGGAGGCCCCGTGCTCGACACCGGTGTGCACCATCACCTGTTGACGCAGACCCGTGTAATCCACTGCATGCTCCAGGGCGAAGGGCGTGATCTCCACGAATCCGACCGCCGGATCCGTATCCACCGCCTTCCCGTCCCGCATCCAGGCGCGACACCGGACAGGGGTGAATTTCTGTGTTGAGGAATCGTAGGGGATGTGCGGATCACACCGCCCCGAGCGCATCATGTACTCCCGGAGGATCTTCGTCAGGGTCCGGACCCGACGCGTCACCTTTCCCTCCTTGTCCAGGACGATCTCCACCTCCTGGACAAGGATGACGCCGTCGGCGTTGGGAAACGCCTTCAGGCCCGGTGCGTTCTTGACCTCTTCGGGTACCTGGGCAAAAGCTCCGACCGACGTTCCGAACGACATCATGAAGAGGCCAAGGGCGAAAACGGATGGAAACAGGCGCATCGATACGGACTCCAATCAGCGTTCGAGAACGATTTCCTTGCCGGCGAGGGTCAGGACCGCGTCCACCACTTCCTTGAATCCCGGATAGTTCTCCGGCGGCACCGTGCGCATGCGGCTCTGAGCGACGGCTTCAAACACCAGGCCGTCTCCTTCCTGGCGCCACTCGGCCTTCAGCATGGCAGCGGTATTCTCGATGTGGACCGCCCTGGGCAGTGATTTCACCTTGTAACCCGCAGGCAGGGCGATGCGCTCGCGCAGCACCACCTCACGGGTCGACCAGAGGAAGAGCGGCTGGGAACGTCTCTTCTTTCCCGCCGTGCCCCAGTACGGGATGATGGCCTGCTCGCGCACGGGATGGTGGCTGACCGGCGGCGCGAAGCGGATCTGGTTGCCCACCGCCAGCCAGTAGCCAGGGATGCGGTACTTGACGGTATAGGCCACCGGCTTCGTCACGTCCCTCAGGGCCGCATAATCGTCGGTGATCTCCAGCACTTCCGCCTCCGGCGAGATGTTCCCCGCCCACTTCTCGAACCGGGCCCGGCGATCCGGTGCGCCGCCATGGACCACGAATCGACGCAGCCGCTGGTCGGCGAAGTGGGTGCCGGTCACGGTGAACGCCCCCTCGACCTGGCCGCCCGGCTTCAGCGTGGAGGCGCCCTCGATGACGACGCGGTTGTGGGAAGCAGGCCGGAGCGGCGTGATCTCCAGGTCCTCCCCCTCCGGACTTCCGATGACCAGGTTCTGTTCGGATTCAGCACTCGACCACAGCTCGGGAGAGAACACGACCCAGGTGGGATCCAGAAGCCAGTAGCGCCCATCCCGGGTGAAGACACCCATGGCCGGATCGGGTTTCACCTTCACCTTGTCGTCCATCTTCACGGCGAGGACGCAGTGGTTGAACTGGTCGGCGGGGACGCGCTCCACCCGTTCCCCGGCCATGGTCAGCGCCGGATAGACGGTATACCCGGCCACGCGCAGCAGGGTCACGGCGATGCCGGCCTTGTCCTTGCACACCCCGCACCGGTCCCTGAACGTCATGGTGCTGGGGTGGAGGGTATATCCCTCCCCCTTCCCCATGGTGATGCCGGAGTAACGGATCTCGTTGGCGGACCAGTGCACCAGTGCGGCGATGCGGTCGTGGTCGTTCTCCTTGCCCTCGAGGAGCTCTGCGACCTTGGCCTTGATGCCGTCGTCGGCCTCGAACTGCGGCGCGTTCACCTTGAAGAACCACCGCGACTTGGTCTGCCAGTCCGGTACCGTGGCCATGACCACCTTGGCCACCTGATCGTTCAGGCTACTCGCCCGCGGCTCGGGACGAAAGGCCGGGATACGCTCCCGCCAGAAGGAATGTACGTTGGCGGTCTCGGTCACCCGGGCCTTGACCTGGACCGGCCCGTTGTAGACCTCGTACTGGAGGGGCACCTCGCGGAGTGTTTTCACTGTGTAGTGCTTGCGATGGATGGGGGCGGGGCCGCCGAACGCGACGATGTCGTAGTAGTGGCCGCGCATGGGAGGAATGAACCTCTCGTCGTCGGTGTCCTGCTGGCCGAGGTAGGCGATGATGAAACCCTTGGTGTAATACCTGTACTCCACCGTGTCCCCGGGCCGGAGCCTCGGCAGGGGGACGAGCTTCATCCGCGGTCCCCAGTAGATGCCCCGCTGCGGCTGCGGCAGATCGACCAGGGTCGCCAGGGGTACTTCTTCCACCGTACCACCACCGCGGAGGATCCTTACTGACTTGACGTTGACCATGTTCGACAGGGGATCGTAGTCGAAGCGGAGGCGGGTGTAGCCCAGGGCACCCCTGTCAGTGAGAATCTTCACCAGGAAATGCTTGTGGATGTGGCCGAGGCCCGATTTCTCCACCTCGACCCGGGTCCGGTCCAGCACCACGACGGCGCCGGCACCGGGGTGATCCGCGGCCGCGCCTGCTTCCACGATGAGGGCCCGCACCTCGGCGTCGCTGTTCGGGTCCTGAGGCTCCTGGGCCGTAGTAAAGGCCGGTGCAAAGAGTGTCAGGACCAGAGCCAGACCCGGAGCGATACAGACCATCGATTTGAAGTGGTTCCCCATGGGTCATCCTTCATTTCGCCCGGATCCTGTCCTGGTCGATTCGGGCTGGACAAGCGGATTTCCCTTCCTTCCTGATGAAGGGAAGGGTGAACGCCGGAAGAAGGCTATTCCCGGGGTGCGGGCCTGTCAAGACAGCCTGTGGATAAACTGGCGCGAGGCCAACGACAACGGTTCCGGGTACGCCTCCCCGTACCCGGAACCGTTCGGGAAATCCACCTTCGTTCCTGACGCAACTACACCCGGGTCAGGGTCAGGAGGATCTCGTTCAGGTAGTCGCCGAGCATCTTCTTCACCGAGGAGACACTCACCTCCTCGGAGGGAGAGTGCGGATTCCGGAGGGTGGGACCGATGGATATCATGTCCATGCCCTTCACCTGCTCTCCGATGATTCCGCACTCGAGGCCTGCGTGGATGGACTTCACCTCGGGCTTCTCGCCGTAGAGCTTTTCATACACCCCGACGGCCACCTTCAGGAGACCGGAATCGGGATTGGGCTCCCAGCTGGGATACCCCTCGTCGGGAACCGCCTCGGCACCGTATCCCTGGGCGCTGGCCACGATCCTCTCGACGGCGCTGTTCAGTTCACCCATCACCGAACTCCGGGTCGAGGTGAGCACCTCCACCTCCGCCTCGGTGGACCGGACCACGGCCAGGTTGCTCGACGTCTCCACGACGCCCTCGAAATCCTCGCTCATGCCCAGAACCCCGTGGGGCAGGGCCTCGATGAGATTCATGAGCGACTCGGTGCTCGCGGCGTTCAGGGGCGTGAGGTCCTCGGACACGGCCTCCACCTCGATCTTGAGCTCGGGATCGGTCTCACCGTGGTCCTTCCTGCGCCTGGCCTCGACCTCGGCCGCCGCACCCTTCACGGCCTCGGGATCTCCGAAGACCACGGCCTCGGCCTCGCGGGGTATGGCGTTGTGGGCGCTGCCGGCGCTTACGCTCGCGATGCGGAGGTCCCCCGACGCCTTTAGCACGTCGTGCAGCACCTGGATGGCGTTGGCCCTGCCGAGATGGATGTCGATGCCCGAATGGCCGCCGCTCATGCCGGACGCCTTGATGCGCAGGGCGCTGCCCGAGGGCGCGGCCTCCCGCTTGACGTTCAGCTTGATCTCGGTGTCGCGACCTCCGGCGCATCCCATGATGATGACCCCGTCCTCCTCGGAATCGAGGTTGAGGAGGTACTTGCCCTTGAGCATGGTGGCATCCAGCTCCCGGGCTCCGGTGAGACCGGTCTCCTCGTCCAGGGTGAAGAGGAGCTCGAGGGGGCCGTGGGTGATGGAGGTGTCCGTGATCATGGCCAGGCCCGCGGCGAGGCCCACGCCGTTGTCTGCGCCGAGGGTGGTGCCGTCGGCCTTCAGGGTATCGCCGTCCAGCACGAGGTCGATGGGGTCCGTGGAGAAGTCGAAATCCTTGTCGGCATTCTTCTCGCACACCATGTCCAGGTGGCCCTGGAGGACCACCGTGGGCGCGTTCTCGTGGCCGGGCGTGGCCGGCACCCGGACCACGACGTTGCCGAGATTGTCGGCCAGGGTGGTCAGGCCGTTGTCCGCAGCGTAGTCGATGACGTACTTGCGGATCTGCTCCTCGTGCTTGGAGGGGCGGGGAATCTTCCGGATTTCATCGAATCGGGCCCAGAGTTCACGGGGCTCGAGATGGGCAATGGGACTTGTCACGGTTTTCGATCCTTGTCTTTGAGGGTAAAGGGTAAATGAATCCTGCTGAGTTCATCGGGTCTGGGCAGGCTGCAGATACTTCGCCAGCCAGTCGTGGATGGTATTCCACCAGACCCGGGCGTTCTGGGGTTTCAGTATGAAGTGGCACTCGTCCGGGAAGAAGAGGAGCCTGGAAGGCACTCCCTGCATCTTGAGGGCCGTGAACATCTGTAGCCCCTGGGTGTAGGGAACGCGGTAATCGTGCTCCCCATGGATGACGAGTGTCGGTGTCTTGAAGTTTTTCGCCAGCCGCACCGGAGAGAACTTCTCGTGGAGCTCGGGCTTCTCCCACGGCTTGCCAGCGAACTCCCACAACGGGAACCAGATCTCCTCGGTGGCGCCGAACATGCTGAAATTCTCGGCGATGCCGGCGTGGGAGACGAGACACCTGAACCGGTCGGTACGGCCGCAGATCCAGTTCACCATGAATCCGCCGTAGGAACCGCCGGCCGCGGCCACTCGATTGGCGTCGATGTAGGAACAGCGCTTCAGCACGTGGTCCAGACCCTTCATGATGTCCTCGTACGGCGCACCGCCCCAGTCCCTGGATACGGCGTCGCAGAACTTCTGGCCGTAGCCCCGGGAACCGTGGAAGTTCACGATGATGCCCACATACCCCGGCGCCGTCCACATCTGGACGTTCCAGCGCCAGTGGAAGCCGTCCAGGAAGGCGCCCTGGGGCCCGCCGTGGATGAGCATGACCGACGGATAGACCCGGCTGGGATTGAAACCGGGCGGTGTGAGGATGAATCCTTGAACCTTGTCGCCCCCGGCTCCTGTGTACCAGAACTCCTTGGCCCTGGACATCTCGATACGGGCGAGGACGGCATCGTTGATCCGGGTCAGCTGCGAGGCATTGCCGCTCGCCAGGTTCAGGGTCCAGACCTCGGGGGGCCGGTCGAATGCCTGGTTCAGGAACACCAGGTTCATTCCGTCCGGGGACACCTGCAGGGAACTCGAGACCCCAGTGGAGAAGATCCGCTCCGGTCCGGGATTCTGGACGCTCACCTTGTAGACGGCCACCCGCCCGCGGTCGGTGGCTGTGAAGTAGACCTTGCGGCTGTCGGGTGACCAGACGTAGTCTCGGATGCTCCGGTCGAGGTTCGCGGTCAGCGCTCGGATCTTGCCCGTGGACAGCTGGCGAACCGTGAGTACGTTCAGGTCGGCCTCGTATCCGGGCCGCTTCATGGACAGGTAGGCGAGGTGCTTCCCGTCTGGCGCGTAGTGGGGTGCGTGGTCGTTCCCCCGGGACGTGGTCACCTGACGCACCGCGCCTCCCTTGATGAAGACGCTGAAGATGTCGTTGTTGGTGTTCGCCGCCGGCTGTTTCGTGGCGTTGCGGGAATAGGAGATCTCCTCGCCGTCGGGGGAAATGTCGTAGCCGGTGCTGGCCTCGAGGGACACGGGCGGGGTGTCGCCGTCTCCGGGTGTGAGGTCCTGCACCGATCCATCGTCGAGGCCGACCCGGAGGACGTGGCTCCGGCGTTCATCCCGCCAGTGGCTCCAGTGACGGTAGAGGAGCTTGTCGAAGATACGCGCCTTGCTCTTCTGCTTTGCCTTATCGGCGTACCTCGCCGCGTTATCCTTCATGGTGGCCGCGTCCGGATAGACGGCTGCCGTGACGAGGAGGTGCTTCCCCTCCGGGGTCACGGAGAAGCCCGATATGTCCACGGGCAGCCGGGTCACCTGATCCGCTTCCCCGCCCCCCGCCAGCGGAAGGCGCCAGACCTGGAGAGATCCGCCCCGGGCCGAGAGGAAGAAGAGCATTTTCCCGTCCGGGGAGAACCGGGGGGAGAAGCTGGAATGGGCCTTGCCCGTGATGCGCCGGGCTTTTCCGCCTTCGAGGGAGATGATGGAAACGGCCCGGGTTCCCCTGTTTTCATCCATGTCGTAGGTGGTCACCGTGAAGGCGACCTGCTTGCCGTCCGGGGATATCCGGGGATCGGACACCCGCCCCATGGCCCACAGATCCTCCACGGTCATGGGTTTCCGGACGGATTCTTGTGCAGCCTCCTGGCAGAGGCCGGGCCGACACGTAAATCCCGAGACCAGAAGGACCAGGACCACGATAGGGATTCGCTGCATGAGCATCTCCTTCATATCGACGGAGTGATGATGCGGAGGTTTGCGTGAAAACGGCTCTCTCCCCGGGGGAGTCGCAAGAGCGGAGCGACCCCCTACCGGGCAGGTACCATCCAGGGGAATACAGTAATGGATGGGGCCTGGATGTCCAGTTCTCTGTTTCCGGACCGGGGGCCTCAGGCGGGAATCAGCTGCTGGAACAGCGGGTGCGTCCGCACCTCGGGTTGCTTCATGGCGATGAAAAGCGACAGGTAATTCTGGAGGTGCCGGGTCAGGAGAAACTGCGCCACGGTGATATCCCGCGCCTGCTGCCCCATCCGGGCGGCAAACCGGGGCCTGTGGAGCAGATAGCGGATCCGGTGGGCCGCGCCCGCCACGGAGTGGACCAGGAAGCCGTTCACTCCGCTGCGAATCTGCACGGTGATGCCGCCCACGGCGCCGCCGATGACCGGCGTCTCCTTGAGCATGGCCTCGGACACGGTGAGGCCGAATCCTTCACGCACCGATTTCTGCAGGACCACGGCGGCGGCGCGTTGCAGGGCGTTGATGTCCTCGTGGCTGTCGGGCGGCAGCACCAGGACGAAGATCTCGTCGTCGTGATCCGCGGCTTCCTTCACCTCCTTGAGCACCTCGGCCCCCTCGGGATCGTCATCGGCGCTCCCCCCTGCAAGCACCAGCCGGCAGGGGAAGCGGGTTCTTGCCTTCTTGAAGGCCTCGATGACGCCGAGGGGATCCTTGAACCGGTCGAACCGGGACACCTGGAGGATGAGGGGCAGGTCCGTGGGGACGCCCAGCCTTGCCACGCGATCCCGGACCTCGCCGGGGTCCATGGCCCGGTTCTTGGGGCTCAGGGGATCGATGGAAGGATAGATGATGTACTGTGGATGCGGGAGCTCGCGGCTGTATGCCGGCATGCTGAAGATACTCCCGTCATACTCCTGGACCCACGGCTTCAGGAACTGCCACACGCCGCGGTCGGGCGTTGCCGCGTCGATGTGGCAGCGCCAGATCCACTTCTGCCCCTGGCGGCGCTTCTCGATGAGTGCGGCCGGCTGGGGATCATGGATGACCACAATGTCGTAGTCCTCCGTATCCACCTTCTCCAGGTTGATCAGGGAGGTACGCTTGTAGGCCTCGCGCATGGACGTGGTGAGCAGGACCTTGTTGCCCTGGAGGCCGTTGTGCAGGGACTTGGTGAAGTTGTAGAAGTCCGGGTCGCCCTCGATCACCTTCCAGTCCGTGGGAATCCCGACCTCGTTCAGGAGCGGCACGAGGCTGTGGAGAATCTCGGCCACGCCGCCGCCGTGGCGGGTGGAGTTCACCATGAGCACACGCTTTCCCTCGACGACAGCCGCCAGGCGGCGGATCCGGGACAGCACCGTCCCCCCCACGATGGACTCGTATTGATCAAGCAGGCCCATGTCCGTTCTCCAGGAATTCATTCACCATCTCGATTATCGTCTGCCTCAGCTCGGAAAGGCCGTAATAGGGGAAGTCGATGGACCGTATCCTCTCCACCAGATCAGGCATTCCGAGCTGGTCTTCGATCCAGGCGGAGAAATCATCCCCCGGATTCGCGGTTCGCTGGTGGGCCTCGTGAAAGTGGTAATAGATGGAGTGGTTCGCCGCCTCCAAAAGGGCGTTTCTCAGATCCTCCAGGGTCCAGATCAGGGCCTCGGTCTCGAGAACGAAGTTGACGGAATCCTGGAAGAAGAAGGCCCGGTTCAGGGGAGTCAGGCGGCCGCACCCGTCGCCCCAGAGGCGCCCCTCCACGATCTCCCCGATGATGCTCCGGACTTCGCTCCAGGACCCGGCCCGGTACGGATCCAGGCTGGAGAGGGCCTCGGCCATGGGAAGGTCCTCCAGGCCGCGGGCCGCCCAGGCGGCGAACTCGTTGGGATAGTCCACCACCTCGAAGCCTGGCCGGAGATAGCATTGCATGGTATGACGCTTGAGCACGCTGTCCGGAACCTCACGGACGATATGGAGAAAGCTCCTGAGGTCCCGGGCCTGGAGACCGGTGGGCATGTCCAGGTAGGTGTACTCCTTCAACTGAAATGGGCTGTCCGCTCGTTTTCTCGATACCATCGTATTTCCGAAATCAAGCAATCCGAAATTCCTTCCGGGTCCGTCGCCCGAACCCGGCGCCTCCATGACATTTTTTCTGATCGGTATATCCCTCCCCGGCCTGAACCCCGGGATCGCCAATTTCAAACGTACGGACGGAGGGCGCTCCGACGCATTCCAGGGATGAATCACCTTGAATCTACTCTAGAATATTACCCCTCAAAACGAGACGGGGCGACATCAGGCGGAGAGGAAAGTCCGGAAGTGGAAAAAGCCCTCCAGGGCCCGGTTGAAGGTCCCGGGATCCCGGGTCCGGCGCCGGGCAACGGTGCGGCGCCGGCCGACCAGGATGGAGAGATCCCGCCTCCCGAGCCGGGCGAAGAGGTCCTCGTCGGTGCGGTCGTCTCCGGCGGCCAGCACCGGCTGGCCGGACAGGCCCAGCTGCTCGACCACGGCCCGAAAGGCAGCGCCCTTGTTCACGTCCCGGTGCCGAAGCTCCATAACACACTTGCCCGCGGTCCATTCCATGTCCGGGTATCGCACTTCCAGGGCCTCGGCCTTCACCTGGCGGCGCAGGCCGCGGCGGCGGCCGGCCGGGATGCCGCGGAAGTGGACGGCCACGGAGGCGTACTTGGCCTCGAGGAGCGCCCCAGGCCACGGAGCGAGGCTCGCCCTGAGACGCGTCGACATTGAGACGATGCGGCGGTCAAGGCCGGCCGGCGCCAGGAGCCGCCGCCGTCGCCGACCGCAGCGCCACTCCCCCCCCTGGGACCCGATGAGGACCAGGCCGGGGTCTTCTAGCCACGCGCCCAGGGTCTTCAAATCCCTGCCGCTGATCACCACCACGGTCACCCCCTTGAGGGAGGCGAGGCGATGCAAGCGCTGCTGGAGCGCGCGATCCGGCCGAGCCAGGTCGGGTCGCCGGACGATGGGCGTCAGGGTGCCGTCGTAATCCAGAGCCAGGACGAGGCGGGGTGCTCTGGCTCCGGGCCAGCCCCGGAGGAGGCGGGGCAAGGCGGGGGGACCGGAACTCACGCCGGCCTGACCGCGTGGCTCAGACTGGCCTGGAGGATCTGCCGGGCCCACTGGTGGACATCGTTTTCCCGGACCTGAATGCGGAGCCGCTTCAGGGTTTCTGACATGATGTCGTCCGGCACCAGGAGCGCCTCCCGCATGGCCTCGGCCATGCCCTCGGTGTCGTAGGGATTGACGATGAAGGCGCCGCAGGGCTCCAGCTCCTCGGCGGCCCCGGCAAACTCGCTGAGCACCACCGATCCGACGCCGTCCACCGAGGCCGCGATATACTCCTTCACGACGAGGTTCATACCGTCCCGGAGCGACGCCACGATCGCCACCTCGGCCGCGCGGTAATACGCCAGGAGCTCCGCTCGCGCCAGCGGGGTGCGCTTGTAGTGGATGGGCACCCAGCCCGGCGTGGAAAACCGACCGTTGATGTTGCCCACCATCTCGTCCAGCGAGCGCTGGAATTCCCGGTAGGCCGGCACGTCGGATCGGGTCGGAACGGCGATCTGCACCAGCACCACTTTCTCGTGGAACTCCGGGTATTTCTCGAGGAAGATCTCGAAGGCCTCCAGGCGCTGGGAGATCCCCTTGGAGTAGTCCATGCGGTCCACACCGAGGAGGATCTTGAGCTCGGGATAGTGCTCGTGGAGGAGCCAGGACCCGTCCGCCACGTCCTTGCCCCGGGCCTGGCCGTCGAATTCCTCCCAGTCGATGCTGATGGGGAATGAGCCGATGTGGGTCTGATGGCCCCGGTAATTGACCCGGGTCCAGCTGGACGTGGACTGGAACCGGGCTTCGGGAAGGAGGCTCCGGATGCAGCCGAGGAGGTTTCTCCGGTCCCGTCGGGTCTGGACTCCGACGAGGTCGTAGGCCAGCAGGGCTTCCAGGATGTGCCGCCGCCAGGGAAGCCGGCTGAAGATGTCCATGGCGGGAAAGGGGATGTGGAGGAAGAAGATGATGGGCAGGTCGCAGTGCTGCTTCCGGATCTCTCGGCCCACGGGAATCAGGTGGTAGTCGTGGACCCAGAGAAAGTGATCCCCCTCCGCCGCCTCCAGAGCCGCCCGTGCAAAGGCCTTGTTCACCTTGAGATAGGTGCGCCAGCTGGCCGGCGAAAAGGTCGCCTGATCCAGGAAGTCGTGGAACAGCGGCCACAGGGTGGCGTTGGAAACACCGTGGTAGAACCCTTCCACGTCCTTCTCGTCGAGGGGGACGTGGACCATCTCGACGTCCCCCGGGGCCAGGTCCAGGGTTCGGCGGTCCCGGGCCGTCAAGGATCCCGTCAATCCGTTCCACCCGATCCACTTGCCGCCGTGGTGCTTCAGAACCGGCCTCATGGCGGTGACCAGACCGCCCGTGGCCGCCTCGACGGTAAGGGTGGAATCCGGCTGGCGCACCACCGAAATCGGAAGTCTGTTGGAGACAACGATCAGGGGGGGAGGTTTGTCCGAGCCGAAATCGTCTGCTAATTCGCCAAGCATGTTCACTGCCGCCCTCTACATTCGGGGCGGAGTATACCACGAATCCGGTACACTTGTCCAGAAGTCACAAACGCTGGGTAGACAAAGAGGTTAGGAAACACCCGGATCCCGGAGCCCGGGAAACAAGTCGATGCGGACATCGTCCAGAAACGGAAACTCTGCCCTGCATTGCCGGATCTCTTCCCCTTGGATCTCCGCAAAGAGGACCGCCTCGGCCTTCCCCCCTTCCACCAGGACCTCACCCGTGGGGTGGATTGTTGCAGCCGCGCCCGGGTAGTCGAGGCCGCCGCCGCTCCCGATGCGATTGACCCCGATGGAGTAGGCCACGTTCTCCACGGCACGGGCCCGGAGGAGCAGAGACCAGTGGTGGACCCGGGCCGCAGGCCAGTTGGCCACGGTCACCAGGACCTCGGCGCCCTTGCCTGACAGGCGGCGGTAGACCTCGGGAAACCGTAGGTCGTAACAGACGGCCAGGCCGAACCGGAGCCCGCCCAGGGAGAAGACGGGAAAAACCCGGCCGGCCGTGAAGTGCTCGTGCTCCCCGGCAAAGGTGAAGGGGTGGACCTTGGTATACCGGGCCAGGAGAGCGCCCCGGGCCTCAAAGGCAAGGGCCTGGTTCTCGTACCCGGCCCCGGTGCGCACGGGCACACCGCCGATGATCGCCACGCCGAGGGTCCGGGCCATGGAGGCGAGCCACTTCGAGGTAGGCCCGTCCTCGGCCTCGGCAATCCGCTCAGGCCGCATGGAAAATCCCACGGCGAACATCTCGGGCAGTACGGCCACGTCCGCGCCCCCGGCCGCGGCGCGCTCGAGGAGGGGTCCAACGTGCGCCCGCGTGGCTTCCGCGTCTTCCCAGACGATATCGTGCTGGACCAGGGCGATCTTCATGGCCGACAGTATATACGGTATCTCGGGAAGCCGAACCCCCATGCCCCCCGATCCGAGGGATCGGACTTTCCATTCCGGGAAATATCCATAGACTGAACAGGCTGCCAGGGATGGGCCTGGTAAATATCGGACGCACCTGATTGACAGCCTGTCTAGAAGGGGATTCGACCTTGGCTCGGAAGAAGAAAAAAAGACCGAAGGGCTCCCGCCCCCCTGCAAGTCGCCCGGTTCCACAGGCCGAAGCGCCCGCACCCCGCAGGTCCTGGATCGTGCCCGGACTCATCGCGGCTGCGGTCCTTATCGCCGCTGTCGTCATCGTGGTCCTGGTGGTGGTCCCCGGGGACGGCGGAACGGACCCATCGAACCTGCCGAAGGTAAAGCTCGGAGGCGAGGCGCTCCCCGTCCAGGTCGTCCTCAGGCATGCCGGACGGGTGAAGCACGTCCCGGAGCAGATGAACCCTTACGAGCGGCCGCTGGCCGGGTATTTCAGCCGATTCTCCTCACCCATCGGGGTGCTCTTCCCCTACCCGGACGACCAGTTCCGGACGGTCCACCTGGACCCCGATCCCCGGGGGAGGTCCCTGACGGTCCTCTTCCTGAAGGCCAAGGGCGAAATCGACTCCATTCACTCGATCACGCGGGCCAAGTTCCTGGCCCGGTCCAAGGGCCTCATCCGGTTCGCCCTTTTCATCGCTCCCGGTTGGAAGAGCCCGATCCGGATGGATACCAAGATCGAGCTTCCCCAGGAGGCCTTCGGTCCGGCCGAGCCCGAGTACGTGCCCATCACGGATCCGCCCCCGGCCGAGATCAAGGTGGGCGGCGTGGCCCTCGAGGTGGAAATCGCTCACACGCACCCCCGCCGGTGCCGCGGCCTCATGTACCGGCCCTACATCCCGGACGGAAAGGGCATGATCTTCCTCTTCCCCGAGGCGCGCAAGCAGACCTTCTGGATGAAGAACACCCGGACCTCCCTGGACATCGCCTACATCGACGAGACCTTCACCGTCCGCAACATCGTCACCATGCAGGCCCACGACCTGAACCGGGCCGGGGTATACGCCTCGGACGGTCCGGTGAACATCGTCCTGGAGACGAGAGCCGGCTGGTTCAAGGCGTTCGGGATCCAGAAGGGGGCGAAGCTGGAGCTGCCGGAGCGGGTCAAGGAGCTGCTCGCCAATGCGGAGCCGTAATCCCTTTTCTCTCCCCCGACCGGGCACTAAAAAGACACCTTGAATCCGTTGAATCCACGAGGGCGACCGGGAGATGACCATGACCGTCAAGACGAAGCCGAAACAGAGGAAACGATCCAAACCCCGCAAGAAGGCGCGCAAGGCTCCCCGGAGAGACAAGTTCATCTACTACCAGGAATCCGTTCAGAATCCCCGGTTCGAGGTGGACCTCTTCCTGCGTATCTACCGAAAAACCAGGGGCAAGGCGCCGCAGCGACTCCGGGAGGATTTCGCCGGTACTGCATTTCTTGCCTGCGAATGGGTCCGGAAAGTGAAGGGGGGCGAAGCCCTGGCCGTGGACAACCACGCGCCGACCTTGGAGTGGGGTAGGAAGCACAACCTGTCCGAACTCGGCCCCCTGGCGGACCAGGTGCACCTCCTGAACTCGGACGTCCTCGACGCAGGAGGATTCGCGCCCGACGTGACGGCGGCGGTGAACTTCTCCTACTTCGTCTTCAAGACCCGGCCCCAGATGTATGCCTACTTCAAGGCGGTGCTGGACGACCTGGCCAAGGACGGCGTCTTCATTATCGACCTCTACGGAGGACCCGAGGCCCAGACGCTCCAGGAGGAATCGACCGAGCAGGAAGGATTCACCTACATCTGGGACCAGGACAGGTACAATCCGGTCACCGGGGAGACCCTCTGCCACATCCACTTCGATTTCCCGGACGGAACCCGGATGCGGAAAGCCTTCACCTACGACTGGCGTCTCTGGACCCTCCCGGAGCTCACAGATCTCCTGGAGGAGGTGGGATTCAAACAGGTCACCGCATACTGGGAAGGGACCGACCGGGAGTCGGGAGAGGGCAACGGGGTCTATCGCGTATCCACAAAGGGAGACAGCGCCGAGTCGTGGGTCGCCTACATCGCTGCGGCGAAGTAATCGACCACTCGCATAGCGAGGGGTATTAAGTCGCCCCCTCGAAAGGGAGCGTACCATTCCCACCGGGCACAGACATTCGCCGGATTTCATGGGCATTGAATGAGCCGAATCGGGCTCGTTCAGGGTGTATGAAGTGCTTCATCAGGGCTGAATGAGCCGGTTTTGACTCATTCACACGCGATGAAATCGGGCAGGAGAATGACGTCGGATCGGTAGAACCTCTCTGTGTCCACGCCCGGACGTTGTATCACTCACATATTGGGATTCGCGCCCGGCTCCCCGTCTCAATCCGGACGCCACCAGGTGATCAGACCCAGGTCGAACCGCTGTCCCGATCCCTTGTTGTTGGGCAGGACCCGGACCGTATACCCTTGCTGGCCCGTGGTCTTGCACGGGAGTTCACCCGTGAAGAAATGCACCTCGTCGCTACCTGAAGATTCGCCTGAAGATTCGCCTGTTGATTCATGGTGGAGTGGAACGGCCTCGCCGTCGCTGATGGTGCCCGAGCTGTCGATCTTGCCCGTGTAGGCCTCCACCACCACCTGATCCGGCTGGATCGGACCCAGGATGACCCGGGCCCGGAGGGAGACGGAGTTGCCCACCTTGATCTCCCCGTCCAGGTTGTGGTTGACCTCGGTAATCCTCACCTTGTTCCAGTGGGCCCTGAGGAAAGTCTTCCCGGTCGCCTGCATCCGCGCCTCTTCGGCGTTATCCCGGCTCAGGACGTCGTTCTGGACAATGGCGGGCAGATAGAATCGCTCCGTGTACTCCTCGAGCATGCGGTTGGTGTTGAACACCGGACAGCCCGACCGGATGGAGGCCTTCATCATGGCGATCCAATCCCGGGGCAGGTTGTCGGCCCCCCGCTTGTAGAAGATGGGCACCACCTCTTTTTCCAGCAGATCGTAGAGGGCCAGGCCCTCCACCTCGTCCTGGTGGCTGTGGTCGCCGTAGTCCTCGCCGTTGCCGATGGCCCAGCCGTTGTTGCCCCGATATCCCTCGCACCACCAGCCGTCTAGGACGCTCAGGTTGAGTCCGCCGTTGGGCACCACCTTCATGCCGCTGGTGCCGCTGGCCTCGAGGGGACGCCGGGGATTGTTGAGCCACACATCGCACCCCTGGACCAGGTAGCGGGCCGTGTTGATGTTGTAGTCCTCGACGAACACCAGGCGGCGGCGGAAACGCTCCTGCCGGGCGAAGTGGATCACCTTCCGGATCAGCTCCTTGCCCAGGTTGTCCCTGGGGTGGGCCTTGCCGGCGAAGATGAGCTGCACCGGACGCTCGGTATCGTTCAGGATACGGGCCAGGCGATCGGGGTCCTGGAAGATCAGGGTGGCCCTCTTGTAGGCTGCAAAGCGACGGGAAAAACCGATTGTGAGCACCTCGGGGTCCAGCACCTCGTCGGCCTGGCGAATGATGGACCGGTGTGCGCCGCGACGCTCGAGCTGCTCCCGCAGGCAACGCCGGCCGTACGCCACGAGACGGGACCGGAGTCGCTCGTGGCTCCGCCACAGCTCCGAATCCGGGATGTCGACGACGCGTTCCCAGATTCGCTGATCCACGGGATCTTCCAGCCACCTCGGCCCGAGGTAGCGGTTGTAGAGACGAGCCATCTCGTCGGAAAGCCAGGATTGCGTGTGGATACCGTTGGTCACGTGCGTGATGGGCAGCTCGTGCTGGGGAACGTTGGGCCAGACGCTCTGCCACATCTTCCGGGAGACCGATCCATGAAGGGCGCTCACGCCGTTGCGGTGAGAGGCCATGTGCAGGGCCAGGACGGTCATGCAAAAGCCCTCGTTCTCATTCAGATCCTTGCCGGCCTGGCCCAGGGCCAGGAATTCTTCCATGGAGATGCCCAGCTTCTTGCAATACTTCGTGAAATAGTTCCGCATGCGCTCGATGGAAAACACGTCGTTCCCTGCCGGCACCGGTGTATGCGTCGTGAAGACGTTGGTGGCCGCCACGGCGTGCTTGGCTTCCTTGAAATCGAGGTTGAACCGCTTCTTGAAGTCCAGGATGCGCTCGAGGGCGAGAAACGCGGAGTGGCCCTCGTTCATGTGGCACACCGTGGGCGTGAGCCCCAGAAGATTCAGGGCACGCATGCCGCCGATGCCCAGGAGCAATTCCTGACGGATGCGCATGTCGTTGTCACCGCCGTAGAGCTGAGCGGTGATTTCGCGGTCCTCCTGGGCGTTGGTATCCAGGTTGGAGTCGAGGAGGATCAGGGGGACCCGCCCCACCTGGATGCGCCAGAGGGCGACCTGTACCATACGCCCCGGGAGTTCCACCTCGACGATGGCGGGCTGCCCGTCCGGGAGCTTTTCTCGCACCATGGGCAGGTTGAAGTAATCGATCTCGGGGTTTCTCTCCAGCTGCCAGCCATCGTGATTCAGGTACTGGTGAAAATACCCCCGCCGGTAGAGTAGCCCGACGCCCACGAGGGGAACGCCGAGGTCACTGGCGGATTTCAGGTGGTCACCGGACAGGATGCCGAGGCCGCCCGAATAGATACGCAGGCATTCGTGGAGGCCGAACTCGAAGGAGAAGTAGCCGATGCGCCCGTTCTGGAAATCGCCGTGGATCCGATCGAACCAGGTGGAGTAGCTCAGGTACTGTTCGAGATCACCGTAAACCCGGTCCATGTGAGAGAGAAAGACGTCGTCCTGGAGCAGGGATCGGTACTGTTCGGGCGAGATCAAACCCAGCATCTGGGCGGGGTTGTGGTTGGTCCGGCTCCAGAGGTCATTGTCCAGTCGACGGAAGAGGTCGATGGCATCCGGATTCCACGCCCAGAGGAGATTCTCCACGATCTTGGCCAGGGGCCGCAATCTCTCCGGAAGATTCGGGGTCACGTGGAAACGATGGATCTTCATCTGGATCGAGGAACCGTTGGTTTGATCGTCTTGATCCATGGCGTCCTTGTCATGCTGTAACCTCATGGCACCACTCTATCCAGAACCGTAAATCCGGCCAAAGTAGATCAGCAGTGGACCCTTGAGCGAGTTCGTTCTCGATACGGGTGAAAGGTAACGTATCAACCGTTCCAATACCAGCCGGCGCGGTTGCTCCTCGACGGGGGAAAACACAACACCATCTGGACGAATTCCGCCGCGGGTATTTTTACTATCGGATCCACGAGAATCGGGGGATACCCTCAAATCCGCGCTTTTTAACCGCCTGTGGATAAACTCTCGCGAGCCAGAATCGGACCAAAAGGGAGAACCGGATCAGAAGACCCCTGTTGATGTCCATGGTCGGGCGGTCCGGGTTCGGTCTTATCAGCCTGTCAGGGCAGGCGTTCTCGACGTTCCTGGATCTCCGCCTTGAAGGCGGGTGTCAGGCCCTTCAATTGATCCAGGCCATCGAGAGCCTTCTTTCCCTCCTCGATCTTTGCCCCGGCAATGGCCTTGTCCGCCCTGTCCAGCAGGCCCATGGCTTTCTTGAAACCCTTCCTGGACATGGAGGGGCCGAGCTTCTTCTGGGCCTCCTTGATGGCCTTGAGAATGAACTGGTTCGGGATGGACCGGCTGGGCCTCTCGTGAATGACGAGCGGCTTCCGGTCGGCGGACCAGATCTCCACCCGCGGACACCGCCACTTATTCGGTGCCTTCTCGTCCCGCAGGTCTTCGATGACCGCCTGGCCGATGTCGTCGATCTGCTTGGCCGTGAGCTGCGGTACATACTTGCAGCGTTCCTCCACGAGTCCGTCTTCCTTCACCTTCACGGTCACCTTCTTCGGCCCCTGGAGGTAGACGATGTGGATGACGTTGTCGTTGCAGTAGCGGATGAACTTCTTGTCTGTGCTGAAGGGACCCTCCAGCATGGCGATCGCAGGTGGTCACGTGTCGCTGAGGAGGTGCACCACGATGGGGATGTTCCTGAGCCGAGCCTCCTCCATGCCCAGGATGAGGCTGTCCGCCCATTTCATGGCGGGCTTTCTGGAAGCCCTCTTGCCCTTGGACTGACCCTCGAGGCAGGTATCCGCCGCGAACGCCACGGCCAGGCAAAGGGCTATCATCACGAGGGGTCTATTCATGACTTTGGCTCCTCGATAGTGGCTTCTTGGTTGGGGATCCTCGATACAGGATTTCCGAGGATTGTATCAGAAACAACGGAGATCCAGGAACTTCCCGGCGGAGATTCTCACGATTTCTTGAGGACTTGCTTGATCCAGGCCAGCCACTTCTCCTCGAGATCCTCCAGGTCGATGTCCTTGAAGGTCACCTGATTTACCACCTTGTGGGCCTTGTTGTTGCGTCGGGCGTCAAAGCACCGCATCAGGGCTTCCCGGTAGTCTCCGCCGCTCTCGAACATGAAGGCCACGAGGCTCCACGCCTCGAAGTAGGCGAGACTGCCTATGAGGCCCCGTATCCGCCTGTCCCCCGGGTACATGACCTCGGCCCGGGCGTTCAGGTCCATACCGTTGCGGAGATCCAGGAGGTCCTTCAGATCAAAAGGCCAGTCCCTTGGGTCGGTCTCCTCGCGGATGCCCTTGACCCGCACCCCGATGTCGTTCTCCTCGAACCGGGCCCGGACCATGAACCGGACGTCCAGAACCTTGGCCAGGCGCATCCGGGCCTGGTTCCGGGTCAAGAACTTCACCTCGAACGAGCGCTGGTAGCGATCGTCCTTGTTCCGGATGGTTTTCACATGCACCGATCCGATGTACTCCGCCAGTCCCTCGGAAAACCACCAGGTGCCGCTCGCCTCCCGCTCCTGCCGCTTGCCCAGGGGTTTCTGGTAGAAATCCTCCAGTGCATGCGAGGCCTCATGGGCGATCTTGCCGTTATCGAAGCTCCGGCTCCTTGCCCGTCGGTTCCGGTAGCCGTAGATCATCATCTCCATGAGTTCGTTCTCGTCGCCGGGGGCGTAGAAGGCGGCGGCGAACTCGCTGACGTCCCGCTTCAGGCCCCGGACCTGACTCCAGGCCCGGCGGAAGGACTTCTCGGTATCGAACCAGAACACGGGAATGGCCCTGGCGTCCCCGCGACTCCCGTCAAAGGGCTTCAGTTTGAACCGTTTTCCGAACAGTTCATGAAATCTGTAGTAGGTGCCCTGGAGAATCGCCCCCAGCTCCTGCAGCTCCCACTTGTCCCTGAGGGGGAGGTCGTCGTTGCGCTCCTTGGCAATGACGAAGGGCATGGTGGCGTTGTAGACCAGGCCGAGGTCACGAAGCTGCTGGTCCTGGAGGAATTTTCTCTCCCTTACCGCATAGGCTTTCTTGATCCACGGATCCTCGAGGCGCTTGCGTTTTTCCTCCTCGGTGACGTAGACGCCGAGAAACTCCACGTGATCCAGCATCTCGTGGGCATACTCGTGCCTGGGATTGAGTTTCACCGTCAGCTCTGCCCAGCGCTTCACCTCTTTCCTGTACTTCCGCCGGCCCTTGCGGTCGCAGAAGTCAGCGAGCTTGAACACGTCCTCGGCCGTGGCGTCTTCCTTCAGGGCCTTTTTCTTGAGCTTCTCATACTGGAGGGTGAGGAGGTCCGGCTTTTCCGGGGGCTTGGGTTTTGGCTTGGGTTTTGGGGAAGGTGTCTTCTTCCCCGATTTCACGGATTTCCCGGATCTCCCTGATTTTCCGGCCTTGTCGGCCTTCTTTTCCTTCGCCTCCTTCGGAGTGCGTTTCTCACCATTCCCGTCCCCGCCGCTCAGAAAGACAAAGGCGAGAACAACCACGACGACCACGGCGCCGATGCCGGCCGCAATGAGACCGATCGGGGGGGCCGGCGGCTTGGGCACACGGTTCAGAGCCCCGCACTCGCACTTGAACGGCTTGCCGGAGGCCATGCCCGTCACGTCCCAGACCACTTTACAGCGTCGACAGGTGATCTCCACCACGCGCGATTCCTTCTTGCCCATACCCGTGTTCCTCCCTGGTTCTCCGTCCCGCCTGCGCTTCCCGATCGGGAGCCTTCCTGTAACGACTCATGGCACTTGAGCTTGGAATCATACCTCCGGAACCGATTCGACCGGCAACGGATGGATCTCCATCATACGGGTTCCGTCGATTTTGAAAAGAGAAACCGACTCCGTCCAAACGCTGTCCCTCACACATGCGAAATTCCGATACTTCATAAGGCTTTCAATGGAGATGGAAAAAGTGAGACACAAGCACATACCCGGACTTCCGGCCCTCTTCCTGGTGTTTCTCATGGGGGCTGGGTGCAGCGAATCCGCCCCTGATCCGGCCTCCCCCGCCGCCCCCCCTCCCGAGGCTCGGAAGAAGCCAGAAAAAACGGCCAGGAAATCCCTGGTGGAAATGCTGCCTGCGAACACCCTGTTCTCCATCCACGTCCCGGACATCGGTCGCACCCAGAAGGCCCTGTCCAAGACCGCAGTGATGGATATCCTCCAGGAAAAAGCCGTGCAGAAAATGATGGCCCTGCCCGCCGACAAAGCGCTGCAGTGGGTCAAGGAGCTCAAGGTGTCCGAGGGTATCGACCTGAAGGCGATCCTCGACGGCATCCAGGGCGAGGCCGTTCTGGGGGTGACCCTGGCCGGCATGGAACCCGGATTCCTGGTGGCCGTGGATCTCGGTGCTTCCTACCTTCCCGTCTACAGCCTGATCAGAAAACTGGGCAAGAACCGGCTCCGTCTCGAGAAGAGGTCCGACATGGACGTGTTGAAGCTCCGCATGGGGCGGACCGGAGGGGACCTCGAGATCTGCTTCCACAGGGGGCGCCTGATCCTCGCCAGGGGGGAGGACGTGCTGAAGAACGCCTTGCGGGGACCGGCGACGCCTCTCACCGAACATCCCGGGTACCGGAAATCCGTGAAACACACTTTCGGCCAGGACGCGGATTGCCGCTTGTACGTGAATCTGGAAGCGATCTGGAAGCTCGTCTCGCTCACCACGAGCCCCGAGGTGGGCGAGGCATTCAAGGAGTTGGGCCTCGACAGGGCCGTGTCCATGGTCATGGCCACCACCATCGAGGGCCCGGATTTCCGCGACCGGTTCGTGTTCCTGAGCAAGGGCGAGAATCCGATCCTGAGCTCTCTTCTGATCAACAGCAAGGTCAGTGAGGAAACACTGCGCACGATCCCGGGCAACGTGGAATCCTTCTTCACCTGCCGCGTCCGACTCGACCGGATTCCTCCACTCCTCAGGAAGCTCCTGGCGGCTGCGGATCCCGCCTCGGCGTCCGACGCCGACAGATTTCTGGCCGCGGCGAAGGAGGAACTGGGTCTGCCCCTCGTCGAGTTCCTCGCCGCACTCGGCGAGGAAGTGGTGATGTTGAAAACACCCTCATCGAGCGTCTCCCTGGGGTCGTTCCTGGACAATCCCTTTTCCGGCACGATTCTCTCCTTCCGGATGCGAGACCCGAAGAAGGTGTACGAGGCCCTGGATAAACTCGCCCAGAACTTTCCGGGCTTGAAACCGGAGACCCTCGGGGGCTATCCCGGCCACTCCCTGCGCCTGCCCGGAGACATCCCCCTCAGGCCACGGCTGGTGTTCAAGGACGGCGTACTCCTCGCCGCTGCGGATGGCCGGACGCTCGAAGCGTTCCTGAACCGGCCAAGGCACTCCATCCTGGAGAGCCCTACATTCGAGTTGAAACTGAAAGAAATGCCCCCGGAAATCTGTGCCCTGAGCTACTCGGATCTGCGGCCCTCCGTCACCCGGCTCCTGGAAGGATTCCAGGAGATGATGCCCATGATCTCCACGGCCATGGACGGTTCCGGGGCGCTTCCCTTCGATCTGCAACAGCTCCCCGATCCCGATGTCATCAACCGCCACCTGACGCCGGTCACCTCATACGTCCGGATCTCGGAGGAGGGAATGGTCGTGGAGAGCACTTCTCCCGTAGGGACCCTGCTCATGGTGGTTCCGGTCATAGCCATCGGGGCGTCGGTGGCCATACCCAATCTGATGGAGGAGAGCCGAACCACGGGGAGGCGGGGCGCCGGGGCCGGGGCGATGGTCGGATTCAAGAACCTCTTCAAGGGGATGAGCACCGGGAGAGGCTCACGGAACAGGGTACCGCGGGGAGGCGTGAACCACTTTTCCGGCTCGAAGCCGGCCACCCCGAGGACACCGGATCCCGTGCGGAATACGAAATCGACCCTTTACCTCCTGCGCAGCCTGATCCAGGCCCAGGCCATGCTCCAGAAGAGCGCCGCCATCGACTCCAACAACAACGGTGTGGGAGAGTATGGCACCTTTGCCGAGCTTGCAGGAGTCGCACCGCTGAGAGGCAAGAAAACGGTGCTGGATCCCCCCATCCTCACGACTTCGTGCGGAAAGATCCAGGGAGGGATTCTGGCCCGGTCGGGTTACTACCTTCGCCTCTGTCTTCCCGACAAGAACGGACGGCCGCAGGGAGAAAAGGACACCGGGGGGACTCCGGCGAGTGTAGCCGCGGAGGAGGCGGAAAAGGCCTGGTGCGTCCTCGCCTGGCCCCAGAGTACTCTGTCGGGCACGCTGTCTTTTTACGTGGACCAGAAAGGTCGCATCTACGAGTCCAGCTTTCTCTACCGGGGCAAGAAAAAGGCGCCTCGACCGGAGGACCTTCTCGGAAACAAGGGGGAAATGACCTCCGGGATCCTCATCACCGGCCAGGCCACCGATGGGAGCCGCTGGACTCCCGTGGGCCAGTCCCGGTAACCCCCGTCCGGAACCGGAAACGGTCGATTCAAGATCCTTGCCTGCATCCCATTCCCCTCACTGCGCCCCAGGTCTGTCGCCATAACCGGATAATAATAAATAAGTTGAGAATCTTTCTTCCGTAGGCGATCAGGGATCTCCCTGGAAACGGATGGAAGATCGAGATTTCTACCCGGTTGATGGAACGTACACCGCCTGCAATACTTGAAGCGCCATTGCCCAAAGTCCTTCAGAAATCTCGGAGTTGGGGACGACATCCGCTTTCAGACGAGTTTTTTTTCACGGTGTCCAGCGTGACGTCGTATGGAAGAAAACGGACTCCGTGCAACCAGTGGAGACCCAGAGGAAAATCTGACAATCGCATCCGGGTGAATGGTTCTCGCCGCACCCGAAACCCAAGGGCCCGTACCATTTCAACACTGTTTCCATGAAGAAGGAGCATCCCATGAACAGAGGTCCAGTGAAGCTCGCTGCCGTGTGCATCGCCATGGCCGCATTTCTGTGCCAGGCCACGGTAGCCGGCGCCCAGGAGGGAGACGAGACCAAGATCTCCATCCCCGCCAAGATCGCCCCGGTACCGGTCAAATCCGGGAAGGCCAAGTCCAAACCCAGACCCGATTTCCCTCCCTTCACCTCGGTCATGGAAGGATTCACCGGACCCTACCGGGGATTCTACTCGATCTACGAGAACAAGAAGAAGAACAGGCTCTACGCCGTCATCCCTTCCTCTCAGATCAAAAAGCCCTTCCTCCTGGCCACCAGCTTCGCGGGGGGAACCACCTTCGCGGGCTGGCAGTGGAACGACTACTACCTCTACTGGAAGGTCATGGGCAAGCAGCTCGTGCTCATGGAAAAGAACGTGAACTACAAGGGCGGCAGCAGCGCCGAGGTGGCCAGTGTGGTGAAGCGGACCTACACCGACCGGGTCTTCATGACCGTCCCGATCCGGACCAAGGGCGGCAGTGGCTATGTCATCGATTTCGGCGGCCTCCTGGCCGGTAGCTCCTCCCGTTTCTTCGGGGGCATGGGCCGGGGCACCTCGTCGCTGGCCGAGTTCAAGTTCAAGGCCTTTCCCTACAACGTCGAGGTGACCGTCACCATGCCCGGCTCCGGCGGGCGCTACATCTCGTTGCACTACAGCCTGGCGGACGTGAACAAGCTCTCCACCCGGGGATACAAGCCGCGCCTGGCCGACGACCGGGTGGGCTACTTCCTGACGGCCGCCAAGGATTTCTCCAACACCAAAGATCCACAGCGCTTCGTCCGCTACATCAACCGGTGGAACCTCCAGAAGCGCGATCCCAAGCTCAAACTCTCCCCGCCCAAGAAGCCCATCGTCTTCTACATCGAAAAGACGGTCCCCGTGCGGTACCGCCGGTACGTGCGCGAGGGCATCGAGATGTGGAACAAGGCCTACGAGAAGTGCGGTTTCTTGAATGCCATCGATGTGCGCCAGCAGGACGATTACAACCCTGAGTTCAAGAACCTCGATCCCGAGGACATGCGCTTCAACTTCTTTCGCTGGATCACCTCGGAGCGAGCCTTTGCCATGGGCCCCTCGCGCGCCAATCCCGTGACGGGCGAGATCATCGACGCCGACATCATCATGGACGATTCCATGGTGCTGGCCTATCTCCGCGAGTACGAGGAGGTCATCCGAGGGCTCAACGAGGCCAGTCTCACCGACGAGAAGAAGGCCTACCTGAGGGCCCACCCCGAGCGGCATCCCGACCGCATTCTTCAGCGCGGATTCATGGCGAAGAAGGCTCCGGCCTGTTCGCACTGCGCGTCCCAGCGGCGCCAGGCCTCCGACCAGGAGAGCGCCACGGATCCGGCAAGCTTCATGAACCGGTTCCGCCAGTGCACCATCGGCAGCGGCAAGATGCGCGAGATGGCGCTGTCCGGCCTCTACTTCTCCCTCTTCGAGGACGATGACGACAAGAAGAAGAAGGACAAGGACAAGGACAAGAAAAAAGGCGACAAGAAGACCGACGGCAAGAAAAAGGACAAGAAGAAGGCTCCCAAGAAGAAGAAGGAATTCCCCGAGGAGTTCATCGGCCAGGTCATCCGTGAGATCGTCTGCCACGAGGTGGGCCACACCCTCGGCCTGCGCCACAACTTCAAGGGCAGCACCTACCGGGCCCTGAAGGAGATCAACTCCAAGGTCAAGCCGGGTGACATCGGCGGTTCCGTGATGGACTACAACCCCGTCAACCTCGCTCTCGAAGGCCCCCAGGGCAAATGGGCCATGACCGAACTCGGCCCCTACGACTACTGGGCCATCGAGTACGGATACAAGCCCGTCAAGAAACCCAAGGAACTCCAGAAGATCGCCCAGCGCGGCGCCGACAAGGGGCTGGATTACGGCACCGACGAGGACGTGGGCCAGGGCGATCCCACCATCAACCGCTGGGACCTCGGCAACGATCCCATCGCCTACGCCAAGTCGCGCCTGGGCCTCGTGAAGAAGCTCCGAAAGAACCTAATCGACCGGGCCGTGGACAAGGGGGAGGGGTATCAGAAGCTGCGCCGCGCCTTCGACATGCTGCTCTTCGAGATCCGCCGTGCCGGTGACCTCGCTGCCCAGTACGTCGGCAGTCACCACCTCTACAGGGATCACCGCGGAGACCCCAAGGAACGCGATCCCGTCGTCATCGTGCCAGCGAAGAAGCAGCGCGAAGGCCTCAAGTTCGTCTGCGACTACATCCTCTCGGACAAGCTCTTCGACTTCCCCCCGGAGCTGCTTCGCAAGCTGGCCCAGCAAAGGTGGATGCACTGGGGGACCTACCCGGGCCGGGACCTGTCCTATCCCCTCCACGAGCGGATACTCAACGTGCAGACCTGGGTCCTGTTCCCCCTCTTCTATCCGGGCACCCTGCGGCGCATCTACAATGCGGAGCACATGGTGGACCGGAACAAGGACTGCCTGACCCTGGTGGAACTCTTCAACACCCTGGGGTCCGCCATCTGGAGCGAACTCGGCGGCACCCCCGGTGAAAAAGCCACAGATCGCAAGCCCTACATCTCCAGCATCCGGAGGAACCTCCAGCGCTATTGCCTCGAGGAACTCACCGACATCGCGCTGGACCCCAACTCCTCCACGATGCCGAGTTCCATCCGTACCCTGGCGCGGTTCCACGTGAAGCGCCTAAAGAAGAGCATCGACGGGTTCCTCAACAAGAACGGGGATTCCCTGGACACCTACACCCGGTCCCACCTCGAGGAGTGCTCCGTGCTCCTCGACAAGACGCTCAAGGCCGCCTACCAGCTGGGAGGCAACGGCGGCGGGAGCTCGTTCTTCTACTTCTGATCGGGAATAATAATCTGTAACACCGCGGCGGGGGCCCCTCGGGGTTCCCGCCTTATTATTGCCCCGCAACCGGGTCTACCGGCGTCTCTTCCTGAGCTCGGGATGCGCCTTTTCCACCATCTTCACCTTGCTCTGGACGATGAAGTAGACGAGGGTGCCCGCCACCAGGGTGGAGAAGATGCCCGCCACCGGGATGGCGGTGCGGACGCCCCAGATCACGGCGGCCAGGGCGAAGGAGGTCAACGCCAGCAGCGACCAGATGATGAGAAAACCCTTGAGAATGACCCAGAACAGCTTCATGGGAGGATCTCGCTACGTAGTGGTCGGTTCATTGAATACGATGGCGTATTGTATCCACAGGCTGTTACACGGTCCCGGATCAACCCGGGTTCGAATCCGGTCGTTCTTCGAGGGGCAGCCATCACTGGACCGGGAACTCGAAGAGGGAGAACACCACCTGCACGGACAGCACCAGCAGGGACGTGAGTATGATGGTCAGGGTGATCTCCCTGGCCACGTCCTCGGGCGAGGTCTTGGGGGCGGCCCCGCGGAAGTAGGACACGGCGCCGATGAGGAAGGCGGAAGTGAGATACTTGGCCGCAACCCACCCGGTACCCTCGTAGAGGTGCCGGTGAAAATTCTGGTCCCAGCTGTGCATCGATAAATCAGGTGCCATGAAGGCGAAGACAGCGGCACTGGCCGCCCGGGCGCCAAGATAACCCACCAGGGCGATGATCGGAGCGCCCAGGAGCAGGGCCCAGAGAATCCCGGTGAGCAGATATCGCCTCGCCGGAGCGCCCAGGGAATGCATGGCCTCGATCTGATGGCCGGCCACCCGGCCTCCGATATCCGCGGCCACGGCCGCGGCGCCGCGCGCGGCGAGGAGGATGGTGATGATGAGGGGTACCAGGATGCGGTGCAGGCCGAATCCGATGGCGCCGATGAGATCGTCGAGGATGAGGGGCTCCGTGTAGCTGCGGTAGGGCAGGAATCGAAACGTGAAGTAGGTCGTGACGAATCCCACCACGAATCCGGCAATGAGGAAGTAGGCCAGCGCCGTGGGTCCCGCCAGTAGGCGCAGGTATTCCCCCAGGAACCTGAATCCCCACCCCGCACTCTTCCAGCGCGGAATCAGGTAAAAGAAAGAGAGGAAGAGCCCTTCCAGGGCCCGGGTGGTTCCCGACAGGAACGAGGCCAGTCCCGAGGAGATGCGCTGGAAGCCCTCGAGGGGAGGCGCCACGGGCGGTGGCGGCGTCTCGAGGCAGTAGAGACGCTGAGCCGCCTCCTCCCGGGATACCTCCTCGAGCTTCCAGGTGGTGGGATTGATCAGCAGGACTCTGTCCACCACGCGGAGCAGGCCGGAGATGTCGTGGGTCACGACCAGGGTGGTGGTCCCGTGCTCTCGGTTGGTGCTCAAGATCCTGTCCGCCACCCGCTCCCGGTTGGCCGGGTCCAGACCGCTGGTCGGCTCGTCGTAGGCAAGTATTCGGGGCTGGAAGGCCAGGGTCCTGGCTATGGCCGTCCGCTGGCGCTGACCTCCGCTCAGTTCTCTCACCCTGAGGCGGGGATCGAGGCCGAAGTCCTCGGCCAGCTTTTTACCGGCCTCCCTGGCCGCGGTGCCCCGCAGGGGAGATGTCCGGTGGTGGTAGGCGAACTGGAGGTTCGATCCGATGGTGCCGCCTTCCAGGAGGGCATAGTCCTGGAAGACGATGCCCACCCTGCCCCGGGCAGCCCGACTGCCCCCGGTCTCGAGGAGGTTCACGCCGTCCACCTCCAGCCTACCCTCGATGTGGAACTCCGGCGTGGACGGGGTGATGAGGCCGCTGATGATCTTCAGCAGAACGGTTTTCCCGGTGCCGCTGGGGGATCCCAGCAGGACCACCTCCCCCGTTTCGATCCGGAACGAGGCGTCCTGAAACAGGGTGCGTCCTCCGGCCACCACGGTGAGGCCTTCGGCACGAAGCACGGGAGGGGGGGTCTCGGGATCAGCCATTGATCCTCCCGGAAATCACACTCCCCGGTTCCAGGGGACTCCCCGTGCCCGGCTCCACCAGGATCCAGGCCCTGTCCTTCTTGAGGACGCGGCTTCTCAGGACCTGGGCCAGGCGGGGATTCAAGGACTTGCCGTCCTCATCGAGGACGATGGAATTCACCGCGTCGTGGACCAGCGGCTCGAAACGCTCCCCCACCGACGAGATGACTTTCTTCAGCCCCTTTTCCTCCCACCGCTCCCGGACCAGGACGAGAAGCCGGTCGTTCTTCAAGATCAGCTCCGAGGTGAGCTTCTTGAACATGTGCAAGACCTGGGGATCCTCGGACACCTCCCGCACCAGGTTCTTGAGGGAGGCGGTGACCCTGGGATCGCGGAAGGTATCCTTGACGATTCCACCCAGAAGGGAGACCACTTCCCGGGTCCGGGACTTCATGAGAGGAACGGCGTCCCTGTCCAGGAATTCCCTGAACCGCTGGTTCACGTGTTCCTCGCTGGTGAATGGAACGTATTCGTAGACGTAGCGCCAGCTCAGGCCCCAGACGGGCAGGCGCTTCCAGAGCTCACTCCCCAC
The DNA here is from genome assembly GCA_964485695.1 of uncultured Planctomycetota bacterium. Classification (GTDB taxonomy): domain Bacteria; phylum Planctomycetota; class JAFGQW01; order JAFGQW01; family JAFGQW01; genus CAZAKZ01. The sequence goes on from CAZAKZ010000015.1 coordinate 51,715, forward strand.
CTCCTCCAGGAGGGGCCTGAACCGTTCTCGGGCCAGATTCCAGGCCACGTCCTGGACGGCAGGCATGAACTCCCGGTCGTACGCTCCCCGACGGTGTTTCTCGATGAGAGCGTCGAGCTCGGGCCGGTTGTTGTGGATCACCAGCGGGATTTCCTTCTCGTAGAACTTGAAGATCTCCCGGAGGCTCTCCTTCACCGCCGGCCAGAGTTCGGCCGTGATCGCCACACGCTCCCGGGCGTAGAAGGCCTCCCACAAGTCCTGGATCCCCCGGACGCGGTCCCGGGGAATGAGGGTCTTCACGATCCAGGACGCCGTACCGGGAACCGTGAAATATGTCACCTTCACGTCCGTGGTCAGGAGGGCCCCGTGCTCCGGGTAGATCTCCAGGGAGAGGCGGGTCTTCTCGCCGCCCTTCACCACGCGGGTGATGCTCCCCACTCTGCGCAGGAACTGATCTGGATCCCTGATCAAGACGTGGGTTCCCGCCTTGACGTCCACCGCCCCGGCCAGGTCCACCGGGACGGAGACGGCCTCCTCGTGCAGAAACCGCAGGAGCCGCCGCCCGGGTTCCAGACCGGGATCATTTCTGTGGAGGACGAGGGTCGCCCCTCCCCCTCCCAGCAGCAGCAGCCAGATCGACATACCGATGATGATGCGCACCACGCATCTCCCGTTGCAGAAACAAAGCTTCCGTCTTCGTCGGAGGATTTCCGGTATTTTCGACAATTGGAGATGGTATGACATTTCGGGGATGAAGAAAATCGGAGACCGTTCCCGTATCGAATTATTCAGCTTATTCTGCTGCGGGAAACCGGGTCGGCTGGGAGGCCTCCCCGTTCCTTCTCGCCCGGTCCAGCATCCCGCGGGCGAGGCGGATTCGGCCGAGGCGATCCAGAACCAGGGCCGCCTCCTCGAACGGCCACACGGCGTCCGGATATGAGGAGCACAGGACCTCGATTCGCTCCAAGGCATCCAGGTGAAATCCCCGGTTCAGGAGATACTGGATCTCCAGGAACAGCCTGACCGTCTCGGGTATTCCCGTCCGGTCCAGGAGGGATCGGAACGCGATCCACTCCCCGTACTCCCACCCGGAGGCGACGAAGAAGGCCTGCTCGTCCTGCATGCCCTCCGCTTTCCAGAAAAACGTGCGGCCCCGCTCCAGGGGTCGGCCGGTGGAAGGAAAGGTGATCTTCGCCCCCGTCCCGGACCACCGGAGACGGATCCGGGGCTCCTCCTCACGAATTTCGATGAGGATGGATTCCTTGCGGGGGGAATCGCTCACCTCGAAATTCGGCTTCTGTCCGAGTATGTTCCCGCGCGGAGCCCAGGCATGGAGCCGCGGTTCGGCTGCCCCGTTCCCATCCACGTTCTCATCTACAGCATGGCGCGCGATGTCCTCGAGGACTTCTCTGCGCTTCCCGGCGCCGGGACCGGCCACGCCGGGACCCAGGCGAGCCAGTACGGTCTCGCCTCGAAAATCGTAGCGATAGAGGACACCGGTGGTGCTCATGAGATAGGCCACGGCCTCCCTGTCCGGGGTTCTGACCCGGTCCCCGCGTTTCAGGAGCAGGCCGATGCCGGGTTTCAACTCCGGTTCTATACTGTCTCGGAAATTGTCCCGGAAACTGGCCCCCACGAGCTCCAGGTTGCCCTCGAAGGCGAGGAGCCAGGCCGTCTCGGTCAGTTCCAGGTACTTGCCCCTGCCGCTCAGGAAGTAGGCGATGGCACAGGCGGTCAGAACGGTGAACGCGGCCAGTGCGGGAACCCAGGGAAATCGCCGGCGGCGCTTGCCCTGGGTCCGGGCCCTGCCTTCGTCCACGATCCGGGTGACCGTGACTCCGCAGGTCTTGCACACCGCCACGTGGCGCTCCAGGGCCTCTCGCTCCTCCCCGGAGAGAAGACCCTGGACCAGGAGGCCGAGTTGTCCCTGGGCCGGGCATTCATCCGGAGGCACGGCTGCAGTGGAACCACGGGCGCCCGGACCCGGGTGGTCGTGGTTCATGCCGTGCCTCCTCTGGGGGGACTCAACGCCGGCTCCGGAGCGTCCGGAAAAACAGAATGGACCGGCTCAAAAGGCTATTGTACGCCGGTACCCGGTGGGTTTCAACGCAATTGGATCCCGTGGGGTTGTTGCGTGTACGTAAAGACAGGAGAGGTCATGCGAAACCTCTCCTGTTTCCTGGAGGAAGGTGATTGTTACAGCTGGTGCGTCCTCGAGTGGCGGATGTGCTCCAGGCGGGTGGGCCGGACCTGGAGTTCCTTTTTCAGCCTCTCGAGCTGGCGCTGCAGCCGCTTGATCTCGTTTTCCAGCTTCTGGATGGCCTTATCGGTGCCGGATGGTCCGGATCTCATTTTCCTTTGCACCCTGATCCTGGGCCTGAGGGTCTTCTTCTTGATCGTGGTGCTCTTTTTCGTGGTGTCCATGGAGTCGAAGACCTTGTCCATGAGGGTCTTGCCGTTCATCTCGATGCGGATTCGACCCTTGGACACGGTTCCCTTGTCCCCTTTGCCGCCGTCCAGCTTGAAGACTTTGCAGTCGCAATCGCAGTCTCCCTTGCCGTGCTTGAAGAGACGGACTTTCATGGGGAGCTTCTTGCCCTTGTAGACCTTGATGTGATCCTCGAGGTGCTGCGGGAGGACGTGGAGTCCGTGAAGATCGAGGCCCTTCAGCGCCTTTTGGATCTCCTTCTGGATCTGGTCTCCGAGATCCCCCTTGAAACCGTGGACCTTGAACCGGTGTCCGAGGCCCTTCTTCATGCCTTTGAGGGCCTTCTCCATGTGCTTGTGAATGTGCTTGTGGAGGGGGCCGTCCTCCTCGTCACCCAGCCGGAAGGCGTAACTCCGGCTAAAGGGAAATACCCAGCTCTTGATACCGCCCGGGCCAGGGCAGCACCCGCCCTTCTCGCCTTTCTTCAGCATCTTCATGACCTGATCGCGGATCTTCTCGTCCAGGTCTCCGAAGACCTCCACGTTCTCGTCCACCACCTTGCCGTCCTTGATCACCTTCTTCACCACGATGCCGCCCGACTTGGTTTCGACCTTGACGTTCACCTTCGAATCCGGATCCTCCTGCGCCAGGACCGGACCGCAGGCCACGAGGGCCGCCACCAGGGCCAGAATCAAGAACTTCTGCATATCGACTCCTCCAATCATCACACCTGCAGTATTGACATCACTTCTCTATTAATACTCAGCATACGAATATTCGACTATCGACCCCTCCGATCTGGACCCACGAAATCTATCCTCAAGGCCGCCCGTATGTAATCCTCGATGGCCGGCCTGTCCCTCCGCGAATTCAGGATGATGCGAAAAGGACCCAGATTGGTCGCGATATGGATCTGGGTTCCCATCTTCCGCAGAGGTGCGATCCGGTTCAGACTGTCCAGACCCACATCGGAATTGATACGGAAAGTATAGGATCTCACAGAGCCGCTGCTCCGCTTGAAAGCCTCGAGGCTGTCCATGAAGATCCTGGAACGCGATCTGGCCATCTTGATCAGTTCGCTGAACATCCGGGGCGCCTTGAGCTCACCCAGGTGGATGTCCGACTCCGCCATGAAAAACATGAAGACGTCGGGGAACTCCGGATGCGGATTTCGCTTCAGGAGGTCCACGACGATGCGATGGGTGCCGTTGTAATCGCCCCGAAAGAGTCTGCGATACGCCTCCTGGACCACGGCCGCGGAGTCCTCCACGGAAGGATCCCGGCGGCGGGACCGGATCAGGTCCTGCGAAAAGAGGCGCTTGAGGTCGTGACCGTCTTTCTTTAGGCGATAGATGATCGGAATGCTCTTACCGGGTTCCTGCGCCGCATTCAGGTCCTCCAGATCGTTCCTGTAGCTCAGAAGCCGCTCTCTTCCCTGGTTGATCGCCGGGTGGTCAATGACCCGGAAAAAGGTTCGGGTCTTGTCCATCAAATCTCGCGTCCCCGGGTTGTTGCTCACCAGCCGGGTGTAGTCTTGCGGATTGTTCTCGGCGACCACCTGGGCGTACCGCAGATGTCTGTCCGTGTCGTTCAGGTGATCCGTGATGAGCCGGGGGAGCTCACGGGCACCGATCTCGGCGAGATCTTCGTTCTTGCGCTCGCCGAAATAGAAGGCCAGGAAATGGGTGGTGCCCAGGGCCGCGAAGAGAAGAATCGCCGCGGCCGCGCGCATGGGCCGGAATCGACGGGGGGCGAACTCCATCCCCGGTGACACCCCCCCGGCAGGAGGGGAGACCTCGAGGACGGGTGCAGGAGGCCGGGGGAAATCCCTCAGTCCCTGGACGGCCCTTTGCATCCAGTCGTATTCCGCACTGCACTCCGGGCAGGCAGCCAGGTGCTCCTGCACCCGGCGGCGCTCTGCCTCCCCGAGCCGGTGATCGAGGAGGTCGTGAAAGTGGTCACGAGCACGTGCGCATCTCATGGAACCAAGATCCTCAAATCATGTATTTTCCGGAGCCGCCGGTGACGATGGGCCCCGTGGGTTCGTGAAGAAAACAGAAGAACACAGCGGTCAATACTCCAGCATTCATGACGTTTCCGGTTCTTCGGACTCGCCGAAGAGCCGCATTTCGTGGGGTTTGGCCCAGGTCAAGAACCGTCGCCGGGCTTTCCTGAGACGTGCCCCCACGGCCTTCACACTGATGCTCATGAGGTTGGCCACCTCCTCGTACTTCAGCCCTTCCAGATCCACCAGGACGAAGACCTCCCTCTGGCTGGGGCGGAGCTTCTCGAGCCCCTTCCGCAAGAGGACCTCTCGTTCCCGGGCCACTGCGCAGGCATCCGGCCCCGGGGCGGGATCCTCGGCCTCCAGGGCGGGCGCCTCGGGACCCGTCAGACCGGCCAGGGGTTTGCGCTTCCGGCTCCGCAGATGGTCCACCGCCAGGTTCCGGGCGATCCTGAAGAGCCACGGCTCCAGGGGGCGACACGGATCATACCGGGCCGCCTCCCGGTAGACCCTCAAGAACGTTTCCTGGAGCAGATCCTCGGCTGTCCCGGCATCGAATACCATCCGGACGAGGAAGGCATGGATGTCCTGCTTGTACGCGTCATAGATATCCTGAAATGCGCCGCGATCCCCCCGCCCCACCCGGACCATGGCCAGGGGGCCGGACAGGGAGAACCCCGTCTTCGGGTCAATCCCTGGCCGCGGACCGGGATTCGATGGTAGAGGTTCGGCACCCATGGGCTCGCTTTTCGAAGGCTCGGACGCGTCGTCTTCAGTCATCTGTGCTGCCTATCAGGCGTCTGTGTTTCCATACGGGGCCTGCGTTCAGACTGCTACCCGCTACCTTTGAATAAATGTCGTTGCCGTGAAGGAGTCCAGCTTCCGAACGAGCTGGATTTCTCACCCAGAGATATTGTAGTCCTGGCGTCTGAAATTTGGGGAGGGAAACCGGCCCCGGGAAATGTTTTCCGATCCCGTGAAAACAGGAGGCCGGGAATGGATCAGCAGGCGGGGCCTCGGGCGTGGGTCGGAGGGAGTTGCACAGCGAGCCGGGCCAACGCGATTACCTGCCCAGCAGCCTCTTCAGGAATCCGAGGAAGCCCTTCCCGGCCCCCTTACCGGCCCCCTTGCCGGCTTTTTGGGCAGCCGAACCCGTCCTGCGGGCATTCGCATCCAGAAACTCGCGTGTCTCCAGGATGCGAGAGCGGACCACGGCTGCGCTCCCGGGCCGCCGCTTCGGGTCCGAGTGCACCATCCGTTCCACCAGGTGGACCAGCGGGTGTGCCAGGTCGGACCGGCGCTTTCGCAGCGGCATCAGCTTTCCGGAAAGGGTCTTCTGCAGCATCTCCTCGGTGGCGGCCCCGGCATTGGGAACGTCGCCGGTGAGGAGGAAATAAAACATGACCCCCAGGGAGTATATGTCCGACCGAACCGTGAGCTTGTCCCCGCGAATCTGCTCGGGTGAGCAATACCCCAGCGTTCCGAGGAACATCCCGGTCTGGGTGATCTCGGGTCCAGCGTCGGAAGTGAAGGGCTTGGCAATACCGAAATCGAGGACCTTGATCCTGCCGTCGTTCCGCCGCATCACGTTGGAGGGTTTGAGGTCCCTGTGAATCACGCCGACGTCGTGAACCGCTCCCAGGGCCAGGGCCACGGAGTCGACCACATCCATTGCATCCCACAGATCCAGAGGACCGTTCTCTTCCACGATGGTTTCATAGTCCGTGCCCTCGACAAACTCCTGAGCGATGAAAATGACCGATCCCACCCGACCCATCTGGTAGATGCGGATGACGTTGGGGTGCTCGATCTGGGCCAGGACCTTGGCTTCCCGCTTGAAGCGACCCACAGTTTCTCTGGACGTGCTGGCCTCGGGGGAGAGCACCTTGAGAGCCACTTTCCGATCGAGGCTCGGCTCGAGAGCCTCGTACACCGTACCCATTCCTCCCCTACCGATGATCCGTTCGATCCGATACTGGGAGATCTTTTGACCCAGGAGATCCTGGGGTTTGAAGTACTTCTTGTTTTCGACCATTACAAAACCGGACAGGCTGCTACAGGTACTCCTTCCCTTGCCGGAAGGAGATTGTTGAACCAAGGTGAAGTTCACCCGCAGAAAAAATCGGTAAAAAAAAAGGAACAGGGCAAACTGCCCTATTCCTTAAATCCCCGATGTCCCCCCTTCCCTCCTGAGAACCGCCACTCTCTATGTCCTAAATAGATGCGTCTTATAATGATCACGGTTCCCTTGAAACACAAGATGTTTTCAAAAAAGATCGATGAATGTTAGCGGAGATTCAGAGCCCGCCTGACCGGAGTTCTCGGCGTCGATGCCGCACACCTCTCTCGTCTTCGAAGCTCCCGAAGCGGCCCGATGATCTTACCACACCACCGGTCGGTATCACTCCTACAGACCCACCCTCCTCGCGTCTCTCCGGATCCGGATTCCACGGTCGCCGCTCCCCCCGCACAGGGGGGGCTTGAGGTCGCCCCTGGAGATGGCGTACCGCCCCCATCCCCGGTCTTGCATCCGCGGGCCGAATTCCGCTTTTTACCCGGTAGCCCTTGGCAAATTCGGGAAAAAGCATTAGTATGGAGAGCCAGGGAGATAGAGCACATGTCCTTGTGCAGTATGGGATTACGCCCTATACTGGACACAAGATCGTCCTCTTTCCGGTCCGCCCGGAGGGGATTTCAAGAAAAGGAGAACATCGGGTCATGACCATTCGCAACGGAATCTGTTCTTGTATTTTCGGTCTCGTTCTGGCCCTGGCGGGATGGGTCCAGGCTCAGAGCGATACGGCCCATCTCGTCCTCACGGGAGAAACCAAGGACGCCAAGTTGGGGGCGTACGTGGCCCGGGTGCCCGACGTCACCGGCGACGGAGTGGACGAGATCGTATCCGGAAACCACCGCTGGGACGGCCCGGGCGGCGTGGACTGCGGCCGGGTGCTCCTCTTCAACGGAGCCAACGGAAAGACCCTCTGGACCTTCAACGGAGACAAGGCCGGCGGCCTCCTCGGCCACGACGTCTGGGGCATCGAGGACCTCAACGGAGACGGCCGCGGCGACGTCATTGCTTCGGCCTACCGGTATCCATTCTCCGGCCGCCCGAACGCCGGGAAGGTCTGGGTGCTGAGCGGCAAGGACGGGTCCGTTCTCTGGTACAAGGACGGACAGAACACGGGCGACGAGTTCGGCTACGCCCTCGGCAGCGTTCCCGACATCGACGGCGACAAGATCCCGGAAGTCATAGTCGGTGCCTGGCTGAACGATGACCTGGCAAACCTGGCCGGCAAGGTCTACATCTTCTCGGGCAAGAAGGGCGACATCATCCGCAACCAGGACGGGTACGCGAAGGAGAATCGCTTCGGCTGCTCCTGCGCCGGATTCCACGATCTGGACGGAGACGGCCACGGCGACTACGTCATCGGCGCCCTCCACGCCGGCCCCAACCGGGAGGGGGAGGCGTACCTCTTTTCGGGCAAGACTGGCAAGCGCATTCGCACCTGGACGGGTGAAAAACCCACGGACCTGTTCGGCTGGAGCGTGGCCACCGTACCGGACACGGACGGAGATTCCCACGACGACCTCTACGTGGGGGCCCGGGACTTCGATACCAACGGTGGCCTGACCGTCGACGCCGGACGCGCATATCTCTTCTCCGCCAAGACCGGCAAGCGCCTCCACACCTTCGACGGCGAGAAGGCCTGGGACAAGTTCGGCCGGTTCGGAGCCGGCGTCCCCGACGTCGACGGCGACGGCCGCGGCGAGGTCGCTGTGGGCGCCTACTATCACCACGCCAACGGCGTGTTCCGGTCCGGCGCCGCGTATCTCTTCTCCGGGAGCACGGGCAAGCGCCTCGCCAAGTATCACGGCGAGGAAAAGGACAACATGTTCGGATTCGCCCTCTGCGGTCTGAACGACGTCAACGGCGACGGCCGCGGCGACGTGGTTGTCGGCGCCTACCAGTATCGACCCAACGCGGGCCTGACCGAGTCCTACGGCCGCATCTACGTCTATACAAAGGGTCTCTCCAGCACAGCCACCACCCTTTCCGCCGGCGCGGGAGGTATGGTGCCGCTCCACATCGACGTGGGAACGGTGCCGGGTCCCCGCGTTTACATGGTGGCGGCCTCGATGTCGGGCAACCACCCCGGATTTCCCCTCACGGGTAACCTTCACGTGCCCATCAACTTCGACATCTTCACAATGGCCTCCTGGATCTACGCCAACTCCCCGATCCTGATCAAGTCCTTCGACAAGACCGATGCGAAGGGGAAGGCCACGGCCTACTTCCGGGTGCCGGCCGGGATGCTCGCGGGCTACGTGGGCATGAAGCTGACGTTTGTCTGGGTGCTCGTGGACAGGATGGACAAGGTTTCCAATCCGCACGCGGTTGAGATCAAGCCCTGATCATCCTGCGGTTGACCGCCCCGGGGTATCACCGCGCCCGGGGCTCCTCCCCCTTCTCCGGCAGCAGGGGCGGCGGCTCCCTCCGGGGTGGGAAGGCCTGCTCCCAGGTCCAGACGGCGGCGTTGGACAGGAACCGGCCGATTCGGCCGGGCACTTCCATGACACCTTTCGCCATGGCCAGGCCGACGTAGCCCCCGAGGGTGGTCGGGTACTCCACCGGTGCGAGCAGGAGGGCGGCCGCGCTCTCCGGGACATGGCAGGACCGGTGGCGGCGGCAGTAGGAAAACGGCCTGAACGCCTCGTACGCGATCCTGGAATGGAAGCCGTCCGCGTCACAGACCCGCGTGCGGTCGTAGAGAGCCAGTTCCTCCTTCTCCGACGGAGTGAGATCGCGATACTGGTGGGCGGGCTTGCGGATGATGAGGGAATAGCTCTCCCGGTCCAGACCGGCACACCCCCCGGATACAGCGGCCACGGACAGTGCGATCAGGAACCGGGTTCGGCGAAGCAGGGGCGTCCTCCCTCACTGATAATCACTGTTTGATGTGAAGCACGGTCGGTCCGGAAATGTGAGAAACCCCGGCCGAGGCTCCGGGATCCAGCACCAGGGCCACGGCCCACATCTTGACGCCCTTCAGGGCCGAACCGAGGCCGTTGGTGTCCACCTTCACGCGGGCTTCTCCGAACGCGTCCAGGAATCCCGCGGTATTCTCGAGGATGCCCTGGATGCCTCCGTTCAGGCACAGAAGGGTCAATTCATCCGGAACGAGGGGAATTTCGCGTTTGTCGGACAGCAGAGGCCCGGGCCGGACGCCGGCGAGGCTGAACGCGACTCTGAACTGCCGGCCGCCCTCACCCGGGTAGCTGAGGCGGAGGCTCCTGCCGTTGGGTGGGGCGTCCATGAACCAGGAGAGGTTGCGGCTCCCGACCCGGAGCAGGGAGGATCGCAAGTAGGGCGTGAATCCCTGGATGTTCGAGGCGCCCGCCACGGTGCCGTCGGATTTCATCCGGATGATCTGATAGGTGTAGGGAGCGGTCATGGTCCGGCCCAGGACGTAATACCTGACACCCTTGGTTCTCTGGTCTGCAAGGGTCATGTCCGCTGGAATCACGGAGATGGGAGACGGGGAGATGGGAAAGATACCGATTTCCGGATGGACGCGGAGGAGCTTTCCTCCCCGCAATGTCGCATCGTAGCTCATGTCCAGGAAGGCGCCCGTCGTCCCCTCGAAGTATGGCTCCTTGGCTCCGTAGTAGATTGACGTGGTCACAGCCTGCTTGTAAAGGGCAAAGTCCGTGACCGTGCCGGTCGAGGGATCGATGCGAAAATAGCCGTACTTTCGTGGGGTCGAGAGGGTCATGCTCCGGCCCACCAGCTGGCCCGAATCCTCGTCCGTGGTCAGGGCCAGGTAATAGGCGTAGAGGTTCTGGACGGTTGAGAGCAGGGTAAGCTTGTTGCCTTGCAGCCGGTAGAGATCGAAGCTCGTGGCCGTGGTCTGCTGATTCACCACCAGCCACTCCCCGTCGCAGGTCCTCACCATGGCCGAAGGCCGGACCAGGGGAGAGCCCGACACCAGGGTCTTCACGGTACCGCCCGGGGCTATATCGAAGATCACCCCGGTGTAGGTGGGCGGGGAATACAGGTATCCGACGGCCCTGTACGACTTGTTGTCTTCGGCAACCACGATGGTCTGGGGAATATTGCCCGCAGGCAGGTTCGCCACGGTCGCCAGCACGGCGCCCTGGCTCGAGACCTGGTAGAGCACCACGGGTTGCTGCATCGACGTATAGGAGAAAGCGACGAATGTGTCCTGGGCCTGAGCAAGGGTTGGCACCTGCAGGACAGCGAGCGCAAGGACGAGGCAGGATATCGATCGCATCATAGTCTTCCTGTAACTACTCACCCCATAAGAGTCCATAAAATCGATTCAGCCCCACCATAACAC
>CAZAKZ010000016.1:0-61573 GCA_964485695.1 uncultured Planctomycetota bacterium
AGGGTGATCCATCGACTCAGCTTACCACCGGTCCGGTTAAATGGATACCCCAGACGGTGCTAATGGGCAACAGGAGCAAGAGTGAGGCGACAAGGAATCTGTGCATGGCGATCTCCAATTCCTGTGGTCCCAGCGCCCTGTTTCATGCTATCTATGGGGCGGATCCTATGCTTTCTGCGGGTCGATAGCAAGCAGAAACCCGGCCGTCCGGCGACAAGTCTCGAATCGAGCCTTTTCCGGGAACACTTCTCAACGCGGCTTCTTCCGCATCTCGGCGCATCGCTTCAGGAACTGCGTCTCGAAGGCAGTCGCATCGGGCGGGTCGTCCTTTCTCCGGGCCAGATAGCGGAAAGACTCATAGGTGGCCTTGCCGTGGACCACCGGGGTTTTGACCGTGAACACCAGCGTGTCTGCGTCCGGAAAGGACCACGTATAGATCCGCTCCTCCTTTTCCATGCCCTCGCCCCATATCTTGGGCACGGTCATGGTTCCGCGCAGGGCAAGGTGTCCCTTGTCGTTGAAGTCGCCGCTGCACGTAAGCTTCTGGCCGGCCAGGCCGGTGGATCCCCAGGTCATGGCGTACGCGCCCCGGTCCGCGTCCCAGCGAATGACGCCGAATCCCTCCTCCTTGAAGTTCTGGGCCTGCTGGAAATGGATGTAGAAGGCCTCTCTCGAGGGGGAAAAGCACTGGGTGGTGGTGCCGCCGATGTGGATCCGCTTGTCCTGTACCGTGTAGCCTGTGAAATGGTAGATCCCTGCCATCGGCTCCAGGCGGGACAGGGGCGCCTCGGAGGCGCAACCCGTGATCCAGGCAGGGGTGACGATGAGCGAGATCAGGACGAGTGACCGCATGCCATGACTCCCGATAGTGGACGATTCAAGTTCAAGGGGGAGCAACACGCCGGAGGTCTTACCCGGACCTCGGGCCCCTGTCAACCTTCCAAAAATCGAGAGCCCTGGATAGAATCACCGGGACCCGGCAATTGCAGCACCGTTCTCGCAAAGAACGAGGGAGGCACCATGGCCTACGAGGAACCGATCTTGACCGAACCGTCCAGGCCCGGGCCGCGCACCGCTTTGCTGGTGGCGAGTGGAGATCTCAGGCTGTCCGCCAACCAGAAATGCTGGCCCGCCCAGAAGGCCTTGGAGGCCGAGGCCGCCAAAGCCTTCGAGTCCCTGGACTGGTCCCTGGTCCGGGCCCACCCCGAGAAGGCCGGCGAGGGCCATGGATTCATCAGCAGCCAGCGCGAGGGCATGGAGGTGTTCAAGACCCTCCATCCGGAGGCGCCCGTGGTGGTGGCCGAGGCCGTCTGGCAATATACCCATCACGTCCTGGCGGGACTCGTCCGTCACCGGGGGCCGATCCTGACCCTGGCCAACTGGTCCGGCACCTGGCCGGGTCTGGTCGGGGTCCTGAATCTGAACGGCTCCCTCACCAAGGCCGGCGTCGAATACACCTGCCTGTGGGGGGAGGACTTCGCAGACCCCGGCTTCCGGGAGAAGCTGGGCCAGTGGCTGGAGACGGGAACCGTCCGCCACGACACCTCCCACGTCCGGGCATTCAAGGCCGGGGGAGTGCCCGAGGCCGAGGCGCGCCTCGGCCGGGCCCTGGCCGCGGAGCTGAAGCAGGACCGCGCCATCCTCGGTGTCTTCGACGAGGGGTGCATGGGCATGTTCAACGCCATCATCCCCGACCCCCTGCTCCATTCGGCGGGCGTGTTCAAGGAGCGTCTGAGCCAGTCGGCCCTCTACGCCGAGATGCTCCGGACCCCGGGCGAAGAGGCCCTGGCCGCCCGGCGCTGGCTGGACGAGGCCGGCATGACCTTCGTCACGGGCGAGGACGAGGCCGCGGACCTCACCGAAGCTCAGATCCTCTGGCAGCTGAAGATGTACATCGCCGCACTACGCATTGCCGACGATTTCGGATGCGACGCCGTGGGCATCCAGTACCAGCAGGGACTCAAGGACCTCACCCCCGCCTCGGATCTGGCCGAGGGACTCCTCAACAACAGCGAGCGGCCGCCGGTGACGTCTAGGGACGGCGCCCGGGTGCTCTACGAGAACCGGCCGCTTCCCCACTTCAACGAGGTGGACGAGTGCGCCGGCCTCGACGCCCTGCTCACGAACCGCGTCTGGACCGCCATGGGGCAGCCGCCCGAGACCACCCTCCACGACCTGCGCTGGGGTGATCCGGACGCCTCGGGAACCGTCGAGGACTACGTCTGGGTCTGGCTCATCAGCGGGGCGGTGCCGCCGGCCCACTTCGCCGGCGGATTCAGGGGCGCCTCGAGCGAGCGGCAGCCGCCCATGTACTTCCGCCTCGGCGGCGGCACTGTCAAGGGCGTCAGCAAACCGGGCGAGGTTGTGTGGTCGCGTATCTTCGTGGAAGGCGACGCCCTCCACATGGATATGGGCCGGTGCAAGGCGGTGGAGCTTCCCCCCGAGGAGACGGAGCGGCGGTGGCAGGAGACCACGCCCCAGTGGCCGATCATGCACGGCGTCACCTACGGCGTCACCCGCGACCAGATGATGGCCCGGCACAAGGCCAACCATCTGAACGTGGCCTACGCCGCCGACGCCGGGACCGCCGACCGCGCCCTGGCGGCCAAGGCCGTCATGGCCGGCGCTCTCGGCATTCGCGTTCACCTGTGCGGCACCGACAGGGACGGGGTGTCGCTGGACGAAGCCGTCTCGCGGCTGAAGTGAATCCCATGTGGACCCACCCATGACGCAGCTGAAGAAGGACCTCACCCTCTTCGCCCTCACCATGATCGCCATCGGTTCCTGCGTCGGCTCGGGCATCTTCCGGACACCGACGGAGATCGCCGGTCATCTGCCCTCGCCCGTGCTGATCCTGGCGGTGTGGGCCCTGGGCGGGCTCATCGCCCTCACCGGGGCCCTCACCTTCGCGGAGCTGGGCGGTATGTTCCCCCGGGCTGGCGGCGTCTACGTCTACCTGAAGGAGGCGTACGGCGACCTGGCGGGTTTCCTCTACGGCTGGGCTTACTTCACCGTCATCAACTCCGGCGCCCTGGCCGCGCTCTGCCTCACCTTCGCCGACTACCTGGCCTTCCTGATTCCGGCGCTCCAGCCCCTGAAGATCCTGGTCGCGGTCTCGGCCATTGCAATCATCACCGTCATCAACGTGTTCAGAGCCAGGATTGCGGGGATCTTCACCAACTCCTTCACGGTCCTGAAGCTCGCGGGTCTGGCGGGCGTAATCCTCGTGGCCTGCGTCTGGGGTTCGGCCGGAACCCTGGCGTCCGGCGAGGACGCCACTCCGGTGGAAGGCGGCCTGGCCGCGGCGTTCGGCCTGGCCCTGGTCGGAGTATTCTGGTCCTACGGCGGCTGGCAGCACGCCTCGTACCTGGCCGGGGAGGCCCGGAATGCCCGCTTCAACGTTCCCCGGGCCATGGTTCTCGGCGCCGTGGTGGTGACGGCGACCTACCTGCTGGCCAACCTCGGATACATGCTGCTGCTCCCGGTGGACAAGATCGCCGCATCCAGCAGCCCCGCCGCCGACGCCGTGGCCGCGGTGCTGCCGTTCGGGGGCAACTTCATCGCGGTCCTCATCGCGATCTCCACCTTCGGAACCGCCCTCATCTACATGATGTCCGCCCCGCGCATCTACCACGCCATGGCCGCCGACGGCCTCTTCTTCCGGAAGATCGCCGAGGTGCATCCCCGCTTTCACGCTCCCGTGAACGCCGTGGTCCTGCAATCGGCCTGGGCCGTCATCCTGCTGCTCTTCTGGAATACCTTCGAGGAAGTCATCACCTACGTGACGTTCACCGACTGGATCTTCTTCACGGCGGCGGCCTGCGCGGTGATCCTCTTCCGGAAAACGCGCCGGGAAGCCGAGCGGCCCGTCCGGACCTTCGGCTATCCGGTAACACCTCTGATCTTCATCCTCACCTCGGTGGTGTTCGTCGTGAATACCCTCCTGGAGAAGCCGGTGCAGGCGGGCGCCGGCCTCGCGCTCCTGGGCATCGGCGTGCCGGTGTTCCTGCTGTTCAGGTGGAGAAAGCGCCACCGATAGACGCCGAGGCGACCGCTACGAATCGTGACCGGCCATTCAGAACGACTCCATGCAGCACATCGCGTCCACGGCGCCCGATCCCGCGTAGACCGTGATGGTCCCGGTGAGCCGGAGGGCATCCGGAGGCCCCTTCCAGAGGACCGCCACGAGGGTGGGGCCGCCGGAAGCCGGCTGGCCCGCACTCACGCCGGTGGCCTTGATCGTGAACGTCAGGGAGCCGAAGGGTGCGAGGGTCTTGCCCCGCAGGCCGGTCCACAGGTGCGGCGTCTTGTTGATTCCGTTGCCATCGACCACGTAGACGTCGTCCAGGGTGATGGCGGTATGGCCGAGGTTGTAGATGTGGTGCGAGGCCAGGTGGTGCGGCTTCCCCGGGAAGTGCTCGGTGTACTCCGTGCGCATCACCGTGATCTCGGTCTGAAATCCGGCAGAGACCTGGGGGGCGGGCGGCGCGGCGGCGTTTCCGGCGTCGAGGGGCAGGATCGAAGCGGCCGGAACCAGGACCAGGCAACACACCAGGACACCGAGACCTGCTCTTGTTTTCATGTCACGTACCTCCTTTTCAGTTGTCTCCTGGTATCGATGGTATCCCGCTGCGGGTCCGGAATCAAGGACGGGGAGACGATGGCTCTCCATCCGGGTCCTTCTGGGGTTGTTTCATGGCCCGCACCTGCCCCTGGTGAATTCTCCGGTTCTTCCACCGGGAGAAGGCAAAGGAGTAGCCCAGGGTGGCGGCGGCCAGGCCGTAGAAGGCCAAGCTCAAGGGAATGCTCAAGGTCGGGGTTACAATGGCGAAGAGAACGAACACGGCGATCCAGAAGTAGGTTGCGCTGAAGAGGCCGCCCTTGACCGTCAACCGGGACACGGTCACCCAGAGGGGAAAGACGAAAAAACCCGGAACGGCCAGGAACCTACCGGCCATCCAGGCGTCCGTGTTCGGTAACGAAAGGGCGATGATGACGATGATAACCGTACAGACTCCCGCGAGGACGAGGATCAGGATCTTGAGGACCTTCTCGATCTTCAGGATCTTGGGCTCACGGGTCCAGTGCTTCTGGCGCAGGGTCACGGGGCTCGAGGCGCCGCAATGGGAACAGAGGGACCGTTTCGGTACCAGGGGGGCGTAGCAGTAGAGGCAATAGGGCTTGAACCGGCTCTTTTTCATGGGGGGGGGATACGGTCGTCTTTCCCCCGGATTTTACCCTTTTTGCCCTGGAAGCTCCAATGTCCGGATCAGGTGGGGAATCAGGCCCCCGTCGTCCAGGATTTCCCGCACCGCGGCGGGAAAGGGTGGGAATCGGAATGTCTCCTTGCTGGTGCGGATTTCTCCGGCCTCGAGGTCGACGGCCACCTCGTCGCCTGCGTTCACGGCCCGGACCGCCTCAGGACATGCGATGGCGGGGAGGCCGGCATTGATGGCGTTGCGGTAAAAGATCCTGGCAAAGGACTCGGCCACCAGGGCGCCCACGCCGCTGAGTTTCAAGCAGGTGGCGGCCTGCTCCCGGGAGCTTCCGCAGCCCCAGTTCCGGCCGGCCACGATGACGTCGCCCGGCCGGACGTTTCCGACGAAGTCCGGGTCCAGGTCCTCCAGGGCGTGGGCAGCGATGTCCGCGGCCTCGGTGGCGGTGTAGGTGTACTTGCCCGGAAAGATGACGTCGGTGTTGACGTCGTCGCCGTACTTCCAGACCTTGCCGCGGATGTGCATCGTCTATCAGCTCCCTGAAACCACGGACGCGGGGTGAATGATCTCGCCGGCCACGGCGCCGGCGGCCACCACCGCCGGGCTGGCGAGGTAGACTTCGGCGTCGGGCGTTCCCATGCGCCCCCGAAAGTTCCGGTTGGCCGTGCTGAGGGTCGTTTCTCCGGGTGCCGGCACGCCGGCGTGGTTTCCCATGCAGGGGCCGCAACCGGGCGTTCCCAGAAGGGCGCCCGCTTCGAGCAAGGTGTCGATGTATCCGAGGCGCAGGGCGTCGGCCAGCACCACGGACGAGGCCGGGATGACCAGGAACCGGGTTCCGGCCGCCACCCGGCGGCCAGCCACCACGCCCGCAGCCGTCCGGATGTCCTCCAGCCGGCCGCCCGCGCAGGTGCCGAGGAAGGCCTGGTGCACGCGGCGCCCTGCTACCGCGGTGAGGGGGACCACGTTGTCGGTCTGGTGCGGGCAGGCAACCTGGGATTCGAGGGTGCTCACGTCGAACGCGTGTTCAGCCCGGTACGCGGCGTCCGCGTCGGGCAGGCAGTCCACTCCGGCATCCCGGGCCAGGTCGGGCACGCGCGCCTTCAGCCAGGTCCGGGTCACGTCGTCCGGCGGGAAGTAGCAGTTCTTCACACCCATCTCCACCATCATGTTGGGGAGCACGAAGCGGCTGTCCATGGGCCAGGGGGAGAGGGCCGAACCGTGGAACTCCACCGAGGCGTAGGTGCCGTGGTCCGCGCCCAGACGGCCGAGGAGGTGCAGTGCCACGTCCTTGGTGGTGATCCACTCGCCGAGGGTGCCCGTGAGGGTGATCTTGATGGAGTCGGGCACCTTGAGCCAGAGTTTCCCCGTGGCCCAGAGGGCGGCCACCTCGCTCCGGCCCACGCCCGCGGCAAAGGCGCCCAGGGTTCCGTGGTGGGGCGTGTGGCTGTCGGCGCCCAGCACCAGGGTGCCGGGCCGGACGAGGCCCGCTTCAGGCAGGACCTGGTGGGAGATGCCGCGGCCGACGTCGAAGAAGTGCTTCACACCCTGTTCGGCGGCGAAGCGCCGCACCTCCGCGTGGTTCAGGGCGTGCTGGGTGGTCGGGGCGGGTGCGGCGTGGTCCAGGACAAAGACCAGGCGCTCCGGGTGTTTCACCCGGTCCAGGCCGAGGGTGCGGAAGATACGGATGATGGCCGCAGTGTTGTCGTGGCTCAGCACCCGATCAGGAGAGACTTCCACGATCTGGCCGGCCTCGACCGAGGGTAGACCGGCACGCCGGGCGAGGATCTTTTCCGCAAAAGTCTTGCCCATGGCGGACTTCTACTCCTTGATCCGCTTCGATTTGAGGTGAAGGAACTGCACCACCGAGTCCTTGTAGGCCTCGGGGATGTCCAGGCGTTTCAGGTTGTATTCCTTCTCGGCGATCTCCATCAGCACCGGTCCCGGCCTCTCTTCGGGTACCCGGTCGTAGATCCGTGACTTGAAGACCTGGGTGATCTCCTTGGCAATGCTCTCATCGATCTGGAAGTACTTGATCTCCTTGAGGAAATAGTAGACCGCATTCCAGCCGCTGAGCGGGCCGAGGAGAATCTCCGATTCGTTCACCCCGAACTGATCCAGGGGGTGGGCCTCGTACGACGTCGTGTCGTCGAGGACCGCCTTCTGATGAACCCCCGCCGCGTGGGTGCGGTTGGTGAGGCTCACAGGTTCCTTGGACTGGACCAGCTTGTTCAGCTTCGAGGCCAGGATCACGTTGATGGGATAGGAGTCCCGGAGGTCGTAGCCCCTGAGCATGTCGAAGTCGCGCTCGACGAAGAGGTTGAAGAGGATCGAGGTCATGGAATTGATGCCCGACCGCTCTCCGATGCCGAGGAGGGTGGTATCCAGATACCGCATGCCGGCCCTGACGCCCTCCAGGCCGTTGACGAGGGCGAAGCCCCGGTCGTCGTGGAAGTGGCCCTCCAGGTCCACGCCGGGATACCGCCGGCGCAGGGCCTCCACGCGCCGGGACACGGCCACGGGCGTGGCGATGCCGACGGTGTCCGGCGTGCCGAGGCGGTGGACGAGGGGAGCGATTTCGTCGTAGACCCTGAACAGGTCCTCCTCGCGGGTGCGAAAGGCGTCCTCGCCGCTGAAACGGAGCACCAGGTGCGGGTGATTCCGGCGTACGTCTTCAATGAGCCGTTTCACCTCGGGAATCATCTGCTCCAGAGGCTTTCCGTGGCTGCTCTTCCGGGACGTTGGGGAGGTTCCGATGTAGAAGTTCAAACCGTCGAAGCCCGCGTCGATGGCGGACTCGATATCATCTGGATGGCACCGGACGTGGGCCAGGAGGAAGGCATAGCCCTTCTGGGTGATGAGGGAATCGCGTACGGCGCGCAGGGCGAAGCAGTCGTCACGCTCCTGCGGGCTGACAACGGGGGAGAAGAGCTCGATGAACTTGACGCCGTAAATGATGAGGGCCCGGGCAATCTCGATCTTGTCTGCCTGACTGAAGAAGTACTTGAAGTGGTCGTGGAGCAGGGAGGTCTGAGAACCTTCCCGGAGCGTCGTGTCGATGATCTCCAGTTTCCGGGGTTGGTACTGGCTGAAGTTGAATGGAGCAATCGACGTCATGATCTCGGCTTCAATGGTGGTGCAATATATCTCCGACCCGGAGACGCGAAATTCGACGGGGCGTGAAGGGCTTTGGGGATCGACTTCTGTGGCGAGGGGGAGACAGGGATCGGGGGATTCTTCCGCGAATGCGCGTTTCGCCCCCTCGCAGAGAAGTACTTCAGAGGCGAAACGTGCACCCTCCCCGAAGGACTAAGTCCTATTTGACCATGTCCTTGAGGCCCTTGAGCGCTGTGGCCTTTACCACGTTGCGGGCCGGCTTGGCCTTGAACATCATCTCCTCGCCGGTGAACGGGTTGATTCCCTTGCGAGCCTTGGTGGCGGGTTTCCGCACCACTTTCAGCTTGATGAGGCCGGGAATCGTGAACGTGCCGGGTCCCCTCTTGGAGAGATCCTTCTTGATAATGCCGCCCATCTCCTCGAATAGGGTACTGACCTGCTTCTTGGTCAGTTCCGTCCCCGTCGCCAGGTCACCCAGGATCTGGCTCTTGGTGCGAGGCTTGTTCGCGGCCTTGGCCTTGGTTTTCTTCCGGGCTGCACTTTTCGCCATCTCTGATTCCTTTCCTCGTGGACCGTGCAAAGAAGAATGGATGATTCAGGTCTGAAGACCGATTCCACTCGGGATGAAAACGAATTTAGCGGGAAAACTACAGTTTTCTGGCCCGAGGGGCAAATCGTTTTTTCCACTCTTTGAAAGAAACTGCAAAGTTTCCCCCTTTTTTTAAGGGGTTTCGGCCATCCACAGGTGGGTATCAGGCTGTCAAGGCTGTGCTGTCAGCCCCATCTCCTGTTCAAGGGAAGGCGTTTCATGCCTGCCAGGCAGGGGATTTCGGCCCCCTGTCGAGGCCTCGCCGGTCCGGATCAAACGTCCACGGCGTCCAGAACCCGGCGGTTCCGTGGCTCTCCGGGCATGTCTCCCTCGAGAAAATACCGGTGCCACAGCTCCAGACTGATCAGGCGACTGATCAGGTCAAGACTCCGGGTGCGGCCTGCCAGTTGATCCTCGACCAAGCGGATCAGGCTCTTCGGGTTGTAGTAACCCCGGTCCAGGCAGCGAGGGCAGAGGAGGACCTCCCGGACGAACGCCTGGAGGTCGGGACTGGTGCGCAGCCACAGGTCGTAGTCGATGGCGATGCCCCGGGTAGCGGGCCGGCACCAGGGAAGTGCACGGGCCAACCTCATCCGTGCGGCCCGTGTCGCCCGGGCCAGGAACTGCCGTGACACGCCCGCTCGGGGCGGGAGGCCGGTGCGCTCGTACGGCACGTCACTCAAGGTAGGTGCCATGCGGTGCAGCATTTCCCCCACGAGTGGCTTGTCCGCTCCCCGCAGTCTGGGCGGCAGGCCCCGGACCACTTCGAGGAGCAAGGGATGAAAGAACGGCTGCAGCGTCTCGCACCGGGTCCGGAGGAGATGGGCGCCGAAGCTGTTGAATTGCCTCAACCTGTGGGTCCAGTCCAGGTAGGCGAGGATGTCGAGCGATTCGGTGATTTCCGGGGGGATGGACTCCAGGAGGCCGATCAATGAGTCGGCGAGGCGGCTCCGGACCGAGGGGCGGAATCCGGACGAGAAGAGCGCGCCTGCAATGAGGTCTCCCTGTTCACTGAACAGGGGCGTGGAGCAGATCTTCCGGATGAGGCGCACCCGGGGGGACTTGCGACCCGGTAGACAGTGGAACGAGTGGGACAGCCGGCTGAAGAAGCCGTCCAGAGAGCTCATGCCCTCCAGGACGAGGTGGCTGTCCGCCGGCAGGCGATCCGCCACGTGGAGGATGTGGGTGTCGAAGGCCGGGAGCATGCCGGCCGTGAATCGGATGCCGTCTCTGGCCCACACGAGGCTGTCCTCGGCCTGGAGCGTCCAGACGGTGTGTGGGACCTCCAGGCGTTCAGCGAGGGTGGTGGCGATACTCACGTCCTGTGATCCGGCGCTTCCGATGGTGTAGGTCCGCATGGGAATGTCGAGGTAGTGGAGCGCCGCGACGATGCATCGCGAATCGAGGCCGCCGCTCAGGGGGACCTCGACCCGGGAAGCGCCGGCGGTCATCTCCTTCACGCCCTGGAGGAAGCCCTCGGTGACGGCGTCGGCACGATCCTTCATGGTGAGGCCGGCCTGCCAGGCGGGGCCGAACTCGAGATGCCTGTGGTTGCGGATATTTGCCTTTCCGTTCCAGACGGCGAGGGCGGAACCAGCCTCCAGCACCTTGATCCCCGTGAAAAAGGTCCTGGTGTCCGTGGGAAAACCGAAGAGGAGAAAATCGCTGATCCCCGCCTCATCCACGGATCCGGGTGGCACTCCAAGAGCCAGGAGGGTTCGAATGTCGGTGGCAAAGGCCGTGCAGTCCGGAGAGTGCGTGTAGTAGAGGTGCCTGAGGCCCGTGCCGTCGGTGGCCAGGATCAGGAGGGCCTTCCGGCTGTCCCAGATCGCCAGGGCATAGGAACCCCGGAGGTCGTCGAGGAAGTCCTCGCCCTTGCGTTCATACGATTGCAGAACGACCTCGGAGGCATGACTGCGGTCCGGGCTGCAGAGGAAGCCGTCGATGACGGCCAGGACTCCACCGTCACGGCTCCGGGCCACCCGGGGTGGGTTCAAGGAATTTGGACTGACCTCGTGGGCAAGGGCGACGCCGGCTCCGGCACCGGTCTCCATCCCCGGCCCCGGCCTCGGGTTCCATTCCCTTACCGTGTCCTGAGACCGGTCGATTCCGCCGTGGGTGACGGTTCCAGCAATACCCGGCATGGTCGATTCCTTGGTTTCGTCCGAGCGAAAACGGGGATTCCCCGGGTATTTATCGGTATCAGGCCCAGAAGCATGAACGGGGCCCTTACTCCCGGTGGCGGAGGTGGTCCAGGGCCGCGGCGGCAATGATGATGGCGCCGACCAGGATGTCCTGTGTATAGTTAGGCCAATACATCATGACGCATCCGCTGCGCAGGAAGGCCATGAGGAAGGCGCCCACCAGGCTGCCGAGAATACTGCCCTCACCCCCCCTCAGGGATCCGCCGCCGATGACCACGGCGGCGATGATGTCCAGCTCGCGGCCCACGGCCACCGTGGGATCCCCCACCGAAAGTCGGGCGAACTGCATGACGCCGGCCAGACCCGTAAAGAGGCCGCACAGGATGTAGATCGTCACCTTGACCCGCTCGACGCGCACCCCGCACAGCCGCGCCGTGGCCTCGCTGGAACCGATGGCGAAAATGTGGCGGCCTAGAACGCCGTACCGGAGCAGAGCCCAGACGCCGATGGCGAGGACGATCATGATCCAGATACCCGGGGACAGGATCAGCCAGGAGGGCACGGGGACCTTGTACATGACCTTGTTCAACCAGGTCAGGGGGGCGTCCACCTTCTGTTCATCCGCCATGTACTTGGCCGCGCCCCGCGCCATGCCCAGCATGCCCAGGGTCACGATGAAGGGCACGATACGCAGATGCGTGATGAGCAGGCCGTTCACCAGGCCGCAGAGGCCCCCGGCCCCCACGCCGAGGCCGGCGGCCAGGGGCACGGGCATCCCGGCCTGGAGGCCGAGGGCGGTGACTACCGTGGATAGGGCGATCACCGATCCGACGCTCAGGTCGATGCCGCCGCTGATGATGACCAGGGTCATGCCCATGGCGCCCAGGGCCACCACCACGGTCTGGACGGAAACAAGGGTGAGGTTGGATGGATTGACGAACTTGGGGCCCGCCAGAAGAGTGAACAAGCCGATGATGAAGGCCAGGCCCAGGAAGGGGCCGAAGGCCTCGAGGACGCGTGCGGGTCGCTTCATACCTCGCTCTTTCCGCCGGTGGCTTCCGACATGACAGAGGCCTCGGTCCAGGCCTCCCTGGGCCGGACCTCGGTGAGGCGCCCCCGGTGCATGACGGCCAGGCTGTCCGCCATGCCCAGGAGCTCGGGAAGGTACGAGCTGACGAGGAGGATCGCCGCGCCGTCCCGGGCCAGGTCGTTGATGCGGTGATAGATCTCCACCTTGCTGGCCACGTCGATGCCCCGGGTGGGCTCGTCCAGCAGGAGCACGTCGGCTTCCTGGTGCAGGAGCCGGGCCAGCGCCGCCTTCTGCTGATTCCCCCCCGAGAGGTCCCCCACCCGCTGGCCGGGGCCGCGAGCCTTGAGGCCGAGGCGCTCCATCCAGCGCACGCACGCCTCGCGTCGTTTCCCGAGGTTCAGAAGGCCTCCCATCGCATACGTTTCGAGAGCGGACAGGGTGATGTTGTCCTCGAGGGTCAGGTTTTCGGCCAGCCCTTCCCCTTTCCGGTCCTCGCTGAGATACCCCATGCCCCGGTGGATCTGTCCGGCCGGGTCCAGGGCCCGGCCCGAGTATCCCTTCACCGACACGGCGCCCGATTGGACCGCGTCCAGGCCGTACACGGCGCGGAGCATCTCGGTGCGGCCGGCGCCCACCAGGCCCGCGATGCCGAGGACCTCGCCCCGATGGAGCCGGAACGACGCATCCACGGGGAGGTGCCGGCCAACGAGCCCCGTCACCTCGAGCACCACTTCTCCTGGCGTCCGGTCGGGCCGGGGAAACAGCTGGTCGACCTTCCGGCCCACCATCATTTCGATGAGGGCGGAGAGGGGCGTGCCGGCCACTGTGCCGGCCCCCACGCGGTTCCCGTCCCGGAGCACTGTGAAGTTGTGGGCGAGGCGCTGGACCTCCTCCAGGAAGTGACTGATGTAGATGACGGCCTTGCCCCGGGAAGCCAGGCGCTCCACCACCGTAAAGAGCCGCTCCGTGTCGGTGGCCGACAGGGAACTCGTGGGCTCGTCCATGACGATGACCGAGGCGTCGGTGACCAGAGCCCGGGCCACCTCCACGATCTGCCGGGCCCCGAGGTTCAGATCGCGGACCCGGGCGCTGGTATCGAGGTCGGCCTGATGCAGGAGCCCCAGGGCCTGCCGGACCCGGACGGCCATGGGCCTGCGCTGGAGTAAGCCCCATCGACGGTCCTCCACACCCAGGGTGATGTTGGCCTCGACGGTGAGATGGGGGGCCAGGGTCAGCTCCTGGTAGATCATGGCCACTCCGGCGTCGCGCGCCTGGATGGGATTCGCGGGTTGGTAGGATCGGCCGCCCAGTTCCATGGTGCCGGCGTCCGGCTGGAGGGCCCCGCTCAGGATCTTCATGAGGGTGCTCTTGCCGGCGCCGTTTTCCCCCACCAGGGCGTGGATCTCGCCCGCCTCCACGTCCAGGTCCACGCCGTCCAGGGCCACGGTGGGTCCGAACCGTTTGGCGACGGCTCTCATCTGCAACCGGCGGGCATCCGTCATGGTTCTACTTCAGCCAGCGGTCCAGGTCGGGACTGTGGAGGGCCTTCATTTCGGGGCGGTCCATGTTTTCCGGCGTCACCAGCGTGACCCCCGTGTCGATGCGCGCCGGGACCTTGACGCCATTCAGGTGATCCACCAGAGTCTTCACCCCCATGAGACCCATGCGAAAGGGATTCTGCAGGATGAGGCCGTGGATCTGGCCTGCCCGCAGGGCCTCCACCAGCTTGACGCTCGAGTCGAAGCCCACGAACTTCACCTTGCCCGCCCGGCCCGCATCCTGGAGGGCCCGGAGCATGCCGAAGGTGGTGGATTCGTTGGGGCAGAACACGCCGTGGATCTCGGGGAACAGGTTGAGCAGGGCTTCGGATCGCTGGTAAGAGGATTCGGTGGTGGCGCCGCCGTACTGGTTGTCCGAAGCGATCTGGATGCCGGAGAACTCCCCCTTCATCGTGTCGAGAAAGCCCTTTTCCCGCTGCATGGTGCTCTCCGAGCCCTCCTGGTAGCGCAGCAGGATGATGCGGCCCTTCCCGTTCAGAAGCGTGCTCAGGCGCTTGGCCGCCATGGCGCCGCCCTTGTAGTTGTCCGTGGCCACGAAGCTCACGAAGTTCCCTCCCCGGAGGCCGGAGTCGATGATCACCACGGGGATGGAGGCCGCCGCGGCCTCGTTCACCGGCCGGACCATGGCGGTCTCGTCCAGCGGAGCCAGGACGATGCCCGAGACGCCGCGATTGATGATGTCCTCGAC
Source organism: uncultured Planctomycetota bacterium (assembly GCA_964485695.1). GTDB lineage: Bacteria > Planctomycetota > JAFGQW01 > JAFGQW01 > JAFGQW01 > CAZAKZ01. Next base: position 14,341 of record CAZAKZ010000016.1, read on the forward strand.
GAGGGTGATCTGCTGCTCGCGGTCGTCCTCCTTCTGGGGCCCCTTCCAGATGAGTTTGATTTTCACGCCCTGCTTTGCCAGGTCTTCCCGGGCCTTTTCCGCCCCGGCGTGGATCGACTTCCAGAACTCGTGGGTCGTACCTTTGGGAATGACCGCGAGGGTCAGTGTGCCGTCGGCCTCCTTTTCGAAGCCGCCGGTGCAGGCGGGGTGAAGCAGGACCACAGCGGCCAGGAGAATGAGGACCGGGAACCGGGCAGCGGCCATGGGGATCATTGCCTTTCCGTGGAATCGATGAAACAGGATCCGGACCTGGGGACCGGTATGGTGAAACCAGGGAATATAATCGCGGGGGCCGGTGGCGTGTCAACCACCGATTTTTCCAGGAGAACGATTTGGCACCGTCCAACGCGCTCACGTATGTTCCGGAAGGGTACCTTGACGGAGGAGGGTGGGAAAGCCGCTCCTTTTCAAGATACCTGCAAGTATTTTGAAACCCGGCGGAGAAAAGCGTTTAATTGTGATCGTTACCGGCATTCGGAACTTGTTTTCCCATCTCGAATCGGGAGTTTGAATCGATGAGATACCGCCTTTCCCCCAGGCCACTCGCCTGCTTCATGATGTGCCTCATGTTCCTCTTCGTGAGTATGCTCCAGTCCCCGGCCCCGGCCGACGAGGGGATGTGGCTCCTCACTCAGATCAAGAAACTGAACCTCAAGCAAAAGGGATTGAAGATGGATCCCGGGGCGGTGTATGACCCGAACCGGCCCTGCGTGGCCCGGGCGATCCTCAACCTCGGCGGGGGGACCGGGTCCTTTGTCTCGGACAAGGGGCTGGTCCTGACCAACCACCACGTGGCGTACGGGGGCCTCCAGCAGATCAGCTCCAAGAAGCACAACTACGTGCGGGACGGCTTCCTGGCCCGGACCTTCAAGGAGGAAAAGCGGGTCACCCGGTACACCGCCACCATCACCCTGGAGTGCGTGGACGTGACGGCCCGGGTGCTCGACGACCTGGATCCAGACTTGGGCGAGAAGGAGAGGGCCCGGCTCATCTCCGACCGCGTCAAGAAGATCCGGGAGGAGTACGAGGCCAAGAACAAGGACAAGCACGTGAGAACCCGGGTGGCCGAGGTCTACAACGGGTCGGGGTTCTACCTCTACCGGACCAAGACCTACAGGGACGTGCGTCTGGTCTACGCGCCCCCCGCGGCCATCGGGGAGTTCGGCGGGGATCCCGACAACTGGATGTGGCCGCGCCACTGCGGCGACTTTTCCTACCTGCGGGTCTATGCCTCCCCGAAGGGCGAGCCCGCGCCCTACGCCAAGAAAAACGTGCCCCTGAAGCCCGAGCACTGGCTCAAACTCTCCACCCGGGGCGTCAAGAAGGGCGATTTCACCTTCATCATGGGGTGCCCGGCCCGGACCAACCGGCAGCGCACCTCCTTTTCCGCCCGGCACCACCGGGACACCATGCTGCCCGGACAGGTCGAGAGGCTCCTTAATGCGGTGAAAAGCCTGGAAGAGTTGAGCGCCAGGAGCGAGGAGGCCAGGCTCCAGAACCTGTCCCGCCTCAAGGGCATCAACAACGGCCTCAAGAACTTCCAGGGCAAGGTGGAGTGGCTGAAGAAGAACAAGGTGGTGGAGGCCCTGCAGGCCGACGAGGCCGAGCTCCTCGCCTTCATCCAGAAGCGCCCGGCCCTCAGGAAGAGGTGCGGGAACGTCTTTGATGATCTCACGAGGATCTACGGGCAGATCCAGTTCCGGGACCAGGTGAGCTCCCGTCTGACCAAGTTGAATCAAGCCCGGTTGATGCGGGTGGCCTCGGTACTCCAGGAGCTGGCCGTGGAAAAAGCCAAACCGGACGCCGAGCGGAAGCGTCGCTACAAGGAGAGCCGGCTGAAGCGGCTGAAAACCCGGACCCTGAGGGGGCTCAAGGAACTGGACCTCGAGGCCGAAGAGGCAAAGTTCGTCAAGGCGGTCACGGCGTTTGCCTCTATTTCCGACCGGATGATGCCCGACGCGTTTCTGACCAAGGTAGCGGGGAAGACCGGCGAGGCCCGGAAAAAGGCCCTGGCGGACCTGGCCCGGAAGATCCACGGAAGCACCCAGCTGGCCGACGCTCAGAAGGCCAAGGCCTTCTTCGACCTGGAGGCCGACGCCCTGAAGAAACTGAAGGACCCCATGATGAAGCTGGCCTCGGCCCTGAGCCTGACCCGGCTTCCCTCGAACCGGGTGCTCGGAAACGCCCTCAAGCGCCAGCGCCGCCTCCTCTACGAGGCCAGGCGGGTCCGGGAGTCGAACCGCCTCACCTATCCCGATGCGGATCGCTCCCTCCGATTCACCTACGGCTACGTGCGGGGCTACCGGGCCCGGGACGCAGTGCAATACGACTACATCACATCCCTGGCCGGCGCCATCGAGAAGGAGTCCGGAAAGGAGCCCTTCGCCAACCCGAAGAAGCTCCACGAGCTCTATCAGGCCGGGAATTTCGGCCGCTACGTGGACAAGCACGTCAAGTGCGTGCCCATCGCCTTCATCCACGACACCGACATCACGGGCGGCAATTCGGGCTCTCCGGTGCTGAACGCAAAGGGCGAGATGATCGGCATTGCCTTCGACGGTAACTGGGAGGCTATCACCAGCGACTACCGTTTCGATCCCGTGCTCACGCGGACCATCTCGGTGGATATCCGCTACGTGCTCTTCGTGACCGAGAAGTTCTCCGGCGCCCAGCACCTGCTGAAGGAGATGGGCATCCGGGTGCCCAGGAGCATGTAAGAAGTTCCTGTTGCAACAGGAACTAAGGAGAAGTCAGGCTTCCGGCGAGAGGCGCACCTCCTTGATCCCCTGGCGGGGAATCGCCCTCTCTTCGCCGGTCTCCTCCTCCTCGAGGACCACGGCGTCGTCCTCGAGGTCGAGGCCCTTCAGGGTGCCGGTGAAATTTCTCCGGCCGTCAGTCTTCTTCACCAGGGTGACCCGCACCCGGCTGCCCTGGAACCGGGTGTAATCCTTGTCCCGGGTGAGGCAGCGGTTCTCGCCGGGGGACATGACCTCGACGTGGAAGCTCCCGGCGTCCAGGGCCACCTCGTCCAGGGCCCGGGAGACAGCGCGGCTCAGCCGCGTGCAGTCCTCGAGGGTGATCCCCTCGGGATCGCGATCGATGATGCACCGGACCCGCCGGGTCTTCTCCACCTTGACCAGGATGATTTCCAGCCCCAGATCGGCCGCCGTGGATTCGATGAGGTGCGTGACGGTACGGATGAGATCCATGACGGAGTCCTCTGACTAGCCTGGATTAATCATGAAAAACCGGCTGCAAATGGATCTGAGCCCGCCTGGCTGCGTTGAAACGACGATTTCGATCCTCAACGTATTGCAGGGAATACGCCTGCGGTCGAAACCGCCGTTTCGCCTTGCCAGACAGACTCAGATCCATTTTCGCTCGGTGTTTCATGATTAATCCAGGCTAACGATAGGTTTCCGGATTGACCAGGGATTTCAGCTCCTCCGGTGTGAATTTGGCCCGGATCAGGGGTTCCTCTCCGGCCACGGCCCGCAGCGGACCATGGTCCAGAAGCGCGATCTCGAAGAGATGCCTTGCCTCGTCCTTCCGGCCCTTTCCCAGGAGCGCGATACCGAGGTCGAACCGGGCCATGGCCGAAGCCACGAGGCCGCGGCCCTGGGGGCCGAGACCGCGGAGGAGTTCCAGGGCCCAGTCCAGGCCGGTGTCCAGATAGGCCGTGGCGTGGGCGGCCGTCAGGATCGCCTGGACGTCATGGGGCGCAGCGGAGAGGCCTTGCTTGATGAGAGCCAGGGCCTCGGACTTCTGGCTCCGGCCCTGGGCCAGGCCGCGAGCGATCCAGGCCATGGATGCCTGGCGGCCAATGGGGTTATCGGCCAGGCAGGTCTCGGAACACTCCCTGTCCAGGTATCCCTCGAGCATTGCCAGGCGGTGGAGCTTTTCAAAGGCCTCCGTGGCTAGAACGTAGTCTCCCCGGTTGAACGCCTGGTCGGCCTGGAGCCGGAGAGCACGAAAATCCTGCTTCGAGTCGAAGGGCGGGGTCGCGAGGATCCGGCGGCTCAGGTCCACGGCCAGCTCCCCCCAGGTGTCCCGCCTGGAAGGGTGCATGAAGAGTCGGATCATCTCCTGATAGAACGTCTCTCGGATGCCCAGGCCCGGCCCTTGTTTGGAGATCTCCCGGAGCCGGCGGTTCAGGATCGCCCGGACCCTTGCCGGGCCGTGGCCCAGGAGCGCTGCCCGCGCCGCGACCTCCAGGGGACGGGCGCGGCGGCCCTGGGATGGATGTGCCTCCGGTCCGAGCTGGTCCTCCAGGAGGAATTCCACCAGGAATCGGGTGATCGTCCCGTCCTGGATCTTGCCCAGCTCGCCCAGGAACTCGGCGAACAGGCTCCGGGAAACGGGATCCTGGCAGCGCCCCTCCTTGAGGATGGTGAGGTAGTGCACCAGTCGATCCACGTAGGTCTCGGGCTTCAGCAGTGAGAGGGCGTCCAGGGCGCCTAGCCGGATCTCGGGCAGGTTCTCCTCGCGCAGTCTCTTGAGGAGATACTCGGCGGTGTCCCGTCCGCCGATGGCGGCCAGGACCCGGAGGCCGCGGGCACGATTTTCCGGCTGCACCAGGCCGTTCCGGGTCATGGACTCGACCGCGGAGCGGGTGCTCGGATCCCGGATCTTCTCCAGGGCACCCAGGGCCAGGCGCCTCGGCCGTTCCGGACCGGTCTTCAGGAATTTGAGCATGAGGTCCCGGTCTTCCGGGAGGGACAGGGCGAACAGGGCCCGCAGGGCAGCGGCCTGGAGCCGGAGGCGCTTACTCTTTTGCGCCCGCTCAAGCCCTTCGGTATCGAGGGCCACGATGCGCCGGAGGGGTAGAGCGGCCCGGGCCTGACCCGAGACGCCGAGGCGGTTGATGGCCTGGATGCGAACCTCCACCCGTTCCTTCGGATCCAGGGCCGCCCTGCCTATCAGATCCAGGGCCTCGGCCTTCTTCAGGTTGAAGAGCAGCTTCAAAATCCGGACCCGCGCCAGGGGATCGGACTCGCTGCTGTATCGTCCGCGCAGCCACAGGATCAGGCGGCTGTACTTGCCCGGATCCCAGGTCACGGAAGTCAGCGCGTTCAGGGCGTCCAGGCGCAGCTTGGCCTTCTTGCTGAAAGTGCCCTCGGCGACCTGCATGAGAAACATGAACACAGCCTCGTCCCCCTGCCGGGCCGCTTCACGGAGGAAGGTCCGGCCGAAGTGATCTGATTTGTGGGCCGACAGGATCCGGATCAGGTGGTTGTACGGTTTCTCTTCCCCCGAGGTCCGGATCCAGTTCAGGGCGGCCAGGCGCCGGACCTGGGTCGAGGGATCTTCCAGGCCGGAGGCCAGGAGGTCCTTCCAGCCCCCGAACGGCGCGGTTTTGCTCAGGGCGAGGAGATAGTTTGCCCTCAGGTCGCCCCGCGTGTCCGGGCGACCTTCCTCCCTGGCGAGGAGAGCCCGGCTCCTTTCCTCGAGAAACGCCTTCCGGAGCCGGTCCCGAGGGGCTCGTTGGCCCAGGAACGGCAGGGCGTGGGCCAGGGCATTCAACACGGGGAGGGGAATGCCGGGGGACTGCATGGCATTGATGACAATGGCCGTATCCTCTGAATCCGGAGGATCTTGATTCCCGAGGGCCTGGACCACCCAGGTCACGATCTCGTCGGGGGATCGACCTCCCGCTCCCTTGACGAGGAGCGGCAGGGTAAGGCGGGCCGCCGGGGCTCCCAGGCCGTGAGCCAGAGCCTCTCCGGCAGCCCGGACAGGGCCCGTACCCTCGGCCCAGGCGGCCAGGAGATCCGGTACGACCTGCGCTTTCAGCACGGGGGTGAGATCCTCGCCCAGGAGCTGGAGGATCCGGGCGGAATAGATGCGCGGGTGGAGATTCGGGTGCCGGAGCCGTGTCCGCAGGGCCGACACCACCTCGGCCCCACCGAGCTCGAGCAGGGCCCGGGCAGCGGAAAGGGCTCTCTGGCTGACCCGTGGACGCCGGGGATCCTGTCGATCGAAGATGTCCAGATAAATATGCAGGGCGGATGGATGCGGAAGGGCCAGAAGCACTCGTTCCGCCTCCTCACGGACCAGGCGGTCGGGATCCTTGACGGCCTCGAGCAGGGCTGCAAGGCACCTCGGGTCCGGGTTTTGATTTCCGTCCTTTCGTACACAGGCCGCCAGCGCACGGATCGCATGCCACCGTACGCTCCACACGGGATCCTGGATCGTTCCGAGGATCACCTCCAGGCTGGCCGCCTCGCCCAGGTGCCCGAGGGTTCGGACCGCGGAGCATCGCACGGCCCAGGATGCGTCCACCGCCAGGGTGCCGAGGAGGGCGGGGCGATCTTCCAGGGCAAAGGCATGGAGGATTTCCGCCACCTGTCGCCGGGCCTGCCAGGTCCCCCGGGCCACCGTTTTTCTGAGGAGGGCCCCGGCCCGGCCCGGCTCCATGCCGGCCAGGATCCGCCCTGCCCACCGGAGCTGGCCGGGCGTGGAGCCGGCTCCCAACAAGAGGGTCTCGGCCTCGCGATAGGTCGATTCCTGAATCGGGCCCGACGGAACGAACACCGCGGAGAGGCCGACCACGAGGAGCTGACCGAGGAGATTCACCGGCCCTTCTCCAGGGCCTGGTACGCGGCAGGGAGGTATTCGACCAGATCCGAGGCGGTCAGGGAGACCTGGCCCAGGACTGCGGCAGCCAGGTCGCCGGCCAGGCCGTGAACGTGGGCGCCGAGGCGGGCTGCATCCAGCGGCTCGAGGCCCTGCCCCACCAGTGCGCAGAGGATGCCGGTGAGTACGTCTCCGGCGCCGCCCGTGGCCATGCCGGGATTCCCGGTCGCGTTGATGTGAACCCGCCTGCCGTCCGTGACCACGGTGCCGGCGCCCTTGAGAACCACTACGGCTCCGTAGTTCCGGGCCGCCTCCAGGGCTGCGGCCTTCCGGTCGTTCTGGACCTCCTGGATCGTGGTATCCAGGAGTCGGCTCATCTCCCCCGGATGCGGGGTCAGAATCTTGGAGGGCGGACAGGCCTTGAGTTCCTGGTGGAGTCCGTCGCTCACTAGGTTGAGTCCGTCGGCGTCCAGGACCAGGGGCTTGTTCAGGTCCTGCAGCAGACCGGAAAGAAACTGCAGGGTCTCGGGGTGGCGGCCCAGGCCGGGTCCCACACCGACACAATCAGCAGATTCCGTGGCTCTGAGAGCGGGGGCGAGGGCGGCTGCGGCGATACAATTCGCGTTTGCGGCCGGTAGGGGCAGGGTCATGGCGCTGCTGGTTTTTGCTGCCAGGACGGGTTCCACGCTCTCCGCGATTGCGATGGTGACCAGGCCCGCTCCGGATCTCAGGGCGCCGTGGGCGGCCAGGGCCGCTGCACCCACCATGCCGCGACTTCCGGCAATGAGCAGGACCCGGCCGAGGTCTCCCTTGTGAACGTCCTCTCTTCGGCGAGGCAAGGAGGGTAGTGGATCGGACATGGCTGATCTCCCGGTCGGCTCGATCCCGGACTCCGGGCTCCTCTCCTGGGAGTCCGGCCCGGAAACAGACTCAAAGAGAGAATATTCGTTTCTCTCTCCAACCTCCAGGCCGAACAGGGCCCAGGCCCCTTTTTCCCGGGGGAAACGTGCTGGGTAAGGGATCGGTTCAATTCGGGTCTTACGCGGGAGAGGGGTGGAGTCCCCTTTTCAACCTTCCCTTTCCAACCCTTCGGACTGGTAATACAATTCAATACAGTCGGCACAGTCCGCCTCTGAGCTGCCTGGACGGCAGGAAAGAAAATGGGTGCGAACGCCATGGTGCGAATGGCCCTCCATCAGATCGTCATACACGAGAACAGCGATCAGCAGTTCATCTTCCTCAAGGAGGAGGATGGTGACCGCAAGTTTCCCATCGTGATTGGTATCTTCGAGGCCACGGTGATCGACCGTAAGGTCAGGGACTTCAAGCCTCCGAGGCCCATGACCCACGACCTCCTGGTCAACATCGTCGCTGCCCTGGGTGGCAAGGTCGAACACGTGGTGGTGAACAAGCTCGAGGACAACACCTTCTACGCCAAGCTGGTGGTCCAGCAGGATGGGAAGACCGTAGAGATCGACAGCCGTCCAAGCGATGCGATAGCAGTTGCAAGCCATACGAAAGTTCCTATATTTGTGGAGGAACAGGTCCTCGACAAGGTGTCCGGGACCGGGGGACTCTGAGCAGGTTGAACACGGCCCTGGAACGACCGGTGGGATGGCAGAGCGGTCGAATGCATCGGACTTGAAATCCGAAGGGGGTTCTCCTCCCTCCTGGGTTCGAATCCCAGTCCCACCGCCATTTTTAGGTCTATTCCTGGTGTTTCCACCTGTATAATGCTCCACCCGCGTGGGGGATCCTTGAAGGATCCTTCAAGGATCGTTGAAACGACTCGGACCGACATCCAGGTCGGCCGTCGTTTCTGACTGAAACTCGTTGATCGAACTCGTTGATCGATATGGACCGTCGGAGAGGTGGCTGAGTGGCTTAAAGCGCCTGATTGCTAATCAGGTGAGTCCTGTCAGGGGCTCCCCGGGTTCGAATCCCGGCCTCTCCGCCAGCCACCTTGGCAACCCGCGAAGGCTGTGTCGGGCGGATGTCTCGTGGGGGATCGATTGGATCCGAGAGTCGGGCGGACCCTCCATACCCTGCCGGGATTTCGATTTCAGGGCGGTTTCCTGCCACGGGTCCGGAAAAATCCCCGTCCAAACACCGTCCATCTCCGACCACGGACTCATGAGAACAGGCTCTTGACTTTGTGTGCAACCCGACGAGGATTGCCGCCGTCCTAGAACCTGAAAACCGATGCACTGGAGGGATATCCAGGGTGTTTCGCTCCGGACTGATCCAGAGGATGGGCCAGAGCCTCTTGTTCCTGGGGATCGGTCTGTTCCTGGTGGGGTGCCTCGTGAGTTGCCTCGTGAGTTGCGTAGAAAGGAAACTGGTCATCCGGTCGGAACCCCCGGGTGGCGTGGTGGTCCTGGACAACAAGATCATCGGGGTGACTCCGGTGACGGTCCCTTTCACTTTTTACGGCTGCCGACAGGTAGAAGTGCGGTGGGACCCCTTCCTGGCGGAGATGGACCCCTTTCCCACGGCGAAAGAGGTTCGGCATTTATATCCCCCTTGGTACCAATATGTTCCACTCGATTTCTTGGTGGAAATCTTGTGGCCTTTCACGATCACGGATGAGCGATTCTTTGATTTCGACCTCTATCCCCGTCAGGAGGAGGGCGCAAAGCCGTCTGCAGGAAAATCCGAGGGTTCCGTGGACCCGGTGGATGCCGTGATCCGGCGCGCGGAAGCCACGCGCGCCAGGGCGCTCGTTGACAAAGAGGAGGGGCCATGACAGGCGTTCAGATCAGCAAGGAGAAATTCAAGGACGCCAGGGTCACCATCATGGGCCTCGGACTTCACGGCGGAGGCGTGGGGGCGACCCGGTTCTTTTCCGATCTCGGGGCCCGGGTGACCGTGACCGATCTCAGGGGGAAGAGAATTCTGTCACCAAGCCTCAAGCTGCTGGAGGACCTGGACATCGAGTATGTCCTGGGCAGGCACATCAAGCGCCATTTCGAGGGGGCGGACATGGTCGTTGTGAATCCGGCCGTGCCGGACGACTCTCCGTACGTCCAGGCGGCCAGGAGTGCCGGCATCCGCATCGAATCGGTCCTGAACTTCTTCCTGAACCACTGTCCCTGCAGGGTCATCGGAGTGACCGGGTCCAACGGCAAGAGCACCACCGTGAAACTACTCGACCAGATGCTGCGCCAGGAAGGCCTCAAGCCGTATGTGGGGGGGAATCTGGGGGGGGATATCCTGAACTGGCTGTTCGAGTTGAAGCCGGAGGATCTTGTGGTACTGGAAGTCTCCAGCTTCCAGCTCAAAGCTCTCCAGGAAACCACCCCCTCCCCTCGCATCAGCGTCCTCACGAATCTGGCCCCCAACCACCTGGATCGCCATGGAACCCTCGAAGACTACTATGCGTCCAAGGCCCGGATTTTCGGGGGAATGAATCCTCCCCGGCACGGCGTCGTGAATGCTGCAGATCCGGAAGTGCAGAGATTGGTGTCCGAATATTCGGGGGAGTGCCTGCCTTTCGATGCTTACCACAGGCTGGAGAACGGGTTGTGGGTCAAGGATCGATGGGTGTGCTTCCGATACAAAGGCCTGGAAGGCCGACTTTTCTCCCTGTCCGATCTGAAGCTCCCGGGGAAGTTCAACCTTGAAAACGCCATGGCAGCTGCCGGCGCAGCGTTGCTGGAAGGGTGTTCACCTTCGGCAATCCGCAAGGCCGTCCAGAATTTCGTCGGCCTGTCCCATAGACTGGAGTACGTCGGGAAATGGAGGGAGATCGCGGTCTTCAACGATTCGAAGTCGACCAATCCAACCTCCACGATCCGTGCGGTCGAAGCCCTGCCCTCCCCGGTCCTGGTGATTCTGGGAGGCAGTGACAAGAACCTGGACCTGGAAGACCTGGCAAGGGAGATGTGTCAACGGGCCAAGGCCGTCATCTGTTACGGCCAGGCCGGGAACAGAATTTATAGAGCCATTGCCGAGATGCGAGGGACGGACGAGAAGCCCTTGCTGCTCTGGGTCAAACCCTTTGATCGAGCCGTTGACAGAGCCCTGGTCATGGCAGCGCCCGGAGATCACGTGGTTCTGAGTCCGGCCTTTGCGAGTTTCGACCAGTTTCATAGCTTCGAGGAGCGAGGAGAGGTTTTTGTCGGCCAGGTTCAGACCTGGGGAGAAAAAGGTGAACTGAACATCAAATGATATTAGTTTTTCCCGTTGGATTGAGGAGAATCGATTCAATAGGGCGGTTCATTCGATGGATCGGGGAGGCACAACCAAGATAACAGACCCATCGATCGCTTAAATTCCCGGTTTCGTTTCTGTTGAGGCGGTTGCCACCTCAGGTACGATTCTGGCCGCTGTGATATTGCAGGGCGTTTCCATGGTTTACTGTCAGGTCTGCAAGAAGAACATCGCCGCCGTTCACTACACGGAGATCGATGTCGACTACAAGGTCAAGAAAGAATCGCACATGTGTGAGGACTGTGCTCAGAAGCACGGTCTGCAGGGCCTTGAGGAGCAGGGGTCCACGCCCAAGATGATCTCTCCGCTCCAGGTGATCGAAAACCTCATCAAGCCCAACCTGCCGCAGCCTCTCAAAGCCCTCCTCGAAACCCAGTGCAAGACGTGCGGGATGACCTACCCCGAATTCCGATCCGGGGGACGCCTGGGATGTCCGAACGACTACAAGATTTTCAAGGAAGGAATCCAGAACATCCTGGATCAGGTCCAGGGGGGATCCACCAAGCACATCGGTAAGGTCCCGAAACGAGCCGGTTCCCTGATTCGGCTTCAGGTCCACCAGGCCTCCCTGCGGGCGGAACTGGAAGAGGCCATCGCCATCGAGAACTACGAGAAGGCCGCGGAGATCCGGGACTCCCTGAAGCAGCTCGAACAGGATATGAGCGACACAATTCCCGAACAGCCTCCAGAGGAACCTCTGGACCAGCAAGATCCACACGGTCAGGAATAACGGTCAGGATAAAGACGACGATGGGGTTTGAACGCAACACCGGCGAGTGGTTGAAGGGGAGCGGCCCGGAGTCCGACATCGTCATATCGAGCCGGGTACGACTTGCCAGGAATGTCCAGGGCTACCCCTTCCGGAACAAGCTCTCTTCCGAGCAACACATGGAGCTCGAGGAAGAGCTTGCCAGCGCAATCCGGGCGGCCTCCATCTCCGAGGACACCACTGCCGAGAGCACTGCCGAGAGCACTGCCGAGAGCACTGCCGAAGCCAACATCGTCAGGAACATCGTCTATACCAATATTGCGGACTATTCCGAGGTGGACCGTCAGCTGCTCCTGGAGCGTCATCTCATAAGCCGGGAGCTCGCCACCGGGGAAGGCGCCCGGGGCGTGGCAATCACGCCTTCGGAAAACGCCAGTATCATGACCCTTGAGGAGGACCACCTCAGGCTGCAGGTCCTTCGGTCCGGCCTGGACCTTCCCACGTGCTGGGAGGAGATCAACAGCATCGACGACGCCCTCGAAGCGCAGCTCACCTTTGCCTTCGATCCGGAACTGGGCTACCTCACGGCCTGCCCCACCAACCTGGGAACGGGCATCCGGGTCTCGGTGATGTTGCACCTTCCCGGCCTGGTGATTTCCCAGCACATCGAAAAGATGTTCCGGAGCGTCTCGAAGATCAATCTGGTGGTGCGAGGGCTCTACGGAGAGGGGACACAGGCGCTCGGGGATTTCTTTCAGGTCTCAAATCAGGTCACTCTGGGGCAAAGCGAGAAACAGATCATCGAAGAGTTCGAGAGATTTGTTCCCTGCATCATCGAGTACGAACGTAAAGTCAGAGACAAGCTGCTGGCGGATGATCGTAAGTACGTGGAGGACCGTGTTTCCCGTGCCTGTGGCACCCTCAGGAGCGCCTGTACCATCTCCTCTCAGGAGGCCATGGAGAAACTGAGCCTGGTCCGGCTCGGGGTGAACATGGGAATCATCGATGATCTGGAGATCGGAGTCATCAATAGTATTTTCATCAATGCACAGCCGGCCCATATAATTAAGCGTGCAGGAAAGTCTATGGATGCCGAAGAGAGAGATATAGCCAGGGCCAAGTACATCCAGGAAGAGATGGGCCGAAACTGACAAGATATCACTGACAAGGTATCATTTAAGTATCAATTAACAAAATCGAGATCCCACGAGAAAACGAACTTCGAGTGATATGGCCGTAGAGGGATCGGCATGTCGCGGCAGGCGGCCTCGTGGCAGGAGGAAATAGATGTTCGATCGATTCACCGACAGGGCCCGGAAGGTGATGGGGCTCGCCAGGCAGGAAGCTCAGCGGTTCAACCACGACTACATCGGAACCGAACACATCCTGCTGGGGCTCATCCAGGAAGGCAGCGGCGTTGCCGCCAATGTTCTGAAGAACATGGACATTGAACTCAAGAAGATCCGGGGTGAGATCGAGAAGATGGTGAAGACGGGGCCCACCATGGTCACCATGGGGCAACTGCCCTTCACCCCCCGTGCCAAGAAGGTCCTGGAACTGGCCCTCGAGGAAGCCTCGAACCTCGGACACAATTACCTGGGGACCGAACACCTGCTGCTCGGCCTGCTCCGCGAGAGTGAGGGCATCGCCGCCCAGGTGCTGATGAACCTGGGCATCAAGCTGGAGGACGTCCGCGAAGAGGTGCTGGAATTCCTCGGCGCCGAGCCGCCTCCGGCGCCCGAAAAGGAGAAGGGCGGAACCCCCAGTAAGTCCAAGACTCCGGCCCTGGATACCTTCGGCCGTGACCTCACCGAACTGGCCGACGAAGGCAAGCTGGATCCGGTCATCGGCCGTCACCGGGAAATCGAGCGGGTGGTCCAGATCCTGTCCCGCCGCACCAAGAACAATCCCGTCCTCCTCGGAGAGGCCGGCGTCGGAAAGACCGCCATCGTGGAGGGCCTGGCCCAGCGCGTCGTCCACCGGGACGTGCCCGAAACCCTGCATTCCAAACGCATGGTGGTGCTGGATCTGGCCATGATGGTGGCCGGCACCAAATACCGCGGTCAGTTCGAGGAGCGCATCAAGGCCGTCATGGCCGAGGTGCGGAAGGCCAAGAACATCATCCTCTTCATCGACGAGCTCCACACCCTCGTGGGCGCCGGAGGCGCCGAGGGTGCCATCGACGCCTCCAACGTTCTGAAGCCCGCCCTCTCAAGGGGTGAGGTCCAGTGCATCGGGGCCACCACCCTGGACGAGTATCGCAAGTACATCGAGAAGGACGGTGCTCTGGAGCGGCGGTTCCAGACCATCCTGGTGGATCCGCCGAACAAGGATGAAGCCCTGGAGATCCTCAAGGGGCTCCGGGACCGCTACGAGGCTCACCACCGGGTGAAGATCCCCGACGAGGCCCTCGAAGCTGCGGTGGAGCTGAGCTCCCGGTACATCACCGGCCGGTTTCTGCCGGACAAGGCCATCGACGTCATGGACGAGGCTGCGGCCCGGGTCCGTCTGAGGGCCCTGACCCAGCCGCCGGGCCTCAAGGAGCTCGACGAGGAGATCAAGAAGCTGGAGAAGGAGAAGGACGAGAGTGTTGCGGGCCAGGATTTCGAGCGTGCAGCCAGGCTCAGGGACACGGCCTACAAGCTCAAGAAGAAGAAGGAAACCCTCCAGAAGGAGTGGCGGGAGCGGGCCAAGGAGGACAACGGCACCGTCGACGCCAACCAGATCGCCGAGACCGTGTCCAGCATGACGGGCATCCCCTTGAAGAGCCTGGACCAGGACGAGGCCAGGCGCCTGCTAAAAATGGAAGAGGACCTCCACGAGACCGTGGTCAGTCAGAACGACGCTATCAAGGCCATTGCCCGGGCGGTGCGACGCTCCCGGTCCGGCCTCAAGGATCCGAAGCGTCCCATGGGCTCCTTCATCTTTCTCGGCCCCACTGGTGTCGGCAAAACCCACCTGGCCAAGGCCCTCGCCCGCTTCATGTTCGGCGAGGAGGACGCCCTGATCCAGGTGGACATGTCGGAATACATGGAGAAGCACAACGTCAGTCGACTCGTGGGCGCCCCGCCCGGCTACATCGGTTTCGAGGAAGGGGGGCAGCTCACCGAGAAGATCCGCAGGCGGCCCTACGCGGTGGTGCTGCTGGACGAGATCGAGAAGGCGCACCCCGACGTGTTCAACATGCTGCTCCAGATCATGGAGGAGGGGCGGTTGACGGACAGCTTCGGTCGCAATATCGACTTCAAGAACGTCATCGTCATCATGACATCGAACATCGGTGCCAACATCATCAAGAATCAGGCGACCCTCGGCTTCCAGAAGACCAACGAGGAGGTCACCTTCGAGAGGATGAAGGCGGACCTGATGCAGGAAGTGGAGAAGCACTTCCGGCCGGAGTTCCTGAACCGCGTGGACGATGTGATCGTCTTCCATCAGCTGACCCGGCATGACATGAGCGCCATCATCGACATCCAGCTGAAGGACGTCTACGACCGGCTCAACCAGAAGCGAATCGTGCTTAAGATGCCCCCGGAAGCCAAGGAGTTCCTCATCGAGAAGGGATTCAATCCCGACTTCGGCGCTCGACCCATCCGCCGGGCCATCGAGCGGCACGTGGAGGACGCCATGTCCGATTCCATCCTTCGCGGGACCATCAAGGAGGGGTTCACGGTGGAAGTGGTGGTGCAGGACGGGGACCTCCAGTTCAACGTTATCGAGCAGCCGGCCGAGAAGGAGGAACCCGATGATGGGGACTCCGGCGGCAACGACGGGCCCAAGGAACCGGAACAGGCCCTCTCCTCATGATGAGATGAGGCCCTGAGAACCCGCTGAAGCCATATCCCTCCGGGCCGGAATCCACCAGGATGCCGGCCCGTGCCCTATTTCCGGCCGAACTTCCCCGATTTTTTCCACGATTCCGCCTGAAATGGCCGTGGAAGTCAACCCTGACCGCCCGCCTTCGTTGGAGAATCCTCCGGACCGGACCCGAAATCACTGACGAGACTATCGGCGCTACCATACGGACCCCAAGAATCGTA
Source organism: uncultured Planctomycetota bacterium (assembly GCA_964485695.1). Taxonomy (GTDB): domain Bacteria; phylum Planctomycetota; class JAFGQW01; order JAFGQW01; family JAFGQW01; genus CAZAKZ01. The sequence continues at coordinate 29,938 of CAZAKZ010000016.1, forward strand.
CAATTCACCGGTGTTTTCCTGTCGGGCCGCCTGAATCGGCCATGGTTCCTGTGAGGATCAAGAGATGAAAACGAGCACCTGTATTATCCTCGGTTGGCTGCTGGCAACCGGTCTGTTCCTGGGAGGATGTGATGACGGAAATGCCGGCCAGGAGGAACTCCAGCAGATACGCCAGGAGATCAGGGAGGTGAAGAAGGAGATCGCCAAGATCCGCCGGGACTTCAAGGACATGGTCCCCCACCTCGAGAACCTGGAAGAGATCTTGAAATTCACCCGCCGGGAGGTCGGTAAGAACGGCGACGCCATCGCCGGACTCAGGGATCACATCACCCTGACCGTTCGGTCCTACGCCACTGATGGCAAGGGTAACAAGGCCGGGGACCTGGGCATGGAGGACATGGAGGCCCTGAAGAAGAGTCTGGACGGCCTCGGGATCGACCTGGACCTGGAGGCCAAAACATTGACCCTGACCGGCATCGTCGCCACGCCTGCCGGTGCCCTGGAGTTCGCCTGTGTCGCCGAGGGGGGCAAAGCCCACGAATCCCTCTTCCTGCTCCGGTGTGAGCCGAGAGCCTTGAACGCGGGACTCCTGGCCCTGGGCCTCGAGCCCGGCACGTCCGGCAAGTTCGTGGGCGGGAAGCCCGTCCGTCCCGAAGGCCCGAAGGTCGACCTGATCGCTGCCTGGACCGACCAGGGCAAGGAGGTGACCCACCGCGTGGAAGACTTGATCATCGATCTCAGAACGCAGAAACCCCTCGTTCGATGCAGTTTCACCTTCATCGGCTCCCGCCACAAGATGAACTCGGTGACGGGAAAGAGGTTCTACGCCGCAGACGTCACCCGCGACCTGGTCGCGGTCTGGAACACCCCCAACACCGTCCTGGATCTGGCCACCGCGGAGGCGGCCTGGGATGATGCATACGTCGCCAACCGGGACAAGATGCCGCCCAAGGGAACGCCGGTGAAGGTGGTGGTACGGCTCCAGGAAAAGAGCCCGGAGGAGAAAAAGGAATGACACGGGTCTCCGAGGACCTGGAGCATCTGGTTCACCGAGCTCGTCGGCGGCTGGCCTGGCACCACCGCCTCGACATAGGTGTCCGGGCGCTGTGCCTCGGGGCGTGTTGTGTCGCTGCGGCCGCGGTGTGGCGGGGGGTCGTGGACCCGCACCTCCCCTGGCTGATCGTGGGCGGCCTCGCTTTCCTGGCCGGCCTGATGCCCTGGCTCGCTCGCGGGTTCCTGCTCCGCATCTCTCCCGACACGGCGGCCTGGTACCTCGATCGGAAGCTGGGCGCCGGCGGCCGGATTCTGACCCTGGCCGAGGCACCCCGCTCCGCGGGCGGGAAAAGGACCTCGGGATTCCACGCCTGCATCGAGGAAGAAGTGTCGGCCCTGCTGGCCCGTGACTGGGCGCCGTCCACCTGGAGACGGTCCCGCAGGATACGCCTCCAGAGTGCAGCGCTGTTCGCTGTGTCTCTCGTCGTCCTCCTGCTCGGTCCCGGAACCACCACGCCGGTCCAGAAGATGCAGACTTCCCGGGACCGAACCCGAGCCCTGGCCCGGGCGGCCGAACGGCTGGGTGCCAGCCTGGAAACCCTCGGTGAAGCCGAACTCGGGGAAGCCCTGGGCCGGGAAGGGGTGCGGTTCAAGCGGGGTGAGGGCGGCGGTGTCGAATTCGAGCGTCTTGCGCGGGCCCTCGAGGAGCGACTCAAGCGTCAGGGTGTCCGGGAATCGATCCGGAGTGCCCTGGAGGCCTCCGACGCGGGGCGCGAGATCGGAGAGCGGATTTTCGAGGGCGCGGGGGATGCCGCGGCCTTCACCACCGCCGCGGAAGATCGAGTGGAAATGCTGGAGCGGGCGGCGGAACTTCCCGGCCTGCCCGAGGCCGTGCGCCGCCATCTCCGGAGGTCGGCCGAGGCCTTGCGGAAAAGGGATGCGGAGGCGTTTGCTGCGGCGAGGTCCCGGATCCGGGAACTTCTGGGCGAGGAGATATCCTCCTCGGTTCTCCTGGAGGCCGGGGAGGTGCTGGCCGCCATGGGGGGGGAGGTTCGGGGCGAGGGATACAGTGGTAGGACGGACCGACCCGGGCCGGAGGCAGGGCTGATTCGAAACGGGCCTGGACCTGGAGGGAATCCTGCGGTACGAGGAGATCCAGGGAGGGAGGCCGTTCTGGACCCGAATCTGAGACGTGTGATCCGCAAGTATTTTGAACGTGACGAAACGCATGAGTGATCGAGGAAGAATCGGAGTCTGGGTCGTCGGGGCCCGAGGCGCCGTGGCCCTGTGCACCATGGCGGGTGCAGCCGCCATTCGTAAGGGCCTCCAGACCCGGAAGGGCATGGTGTCCGCGCTCCCGTGGTTTCAAGATCTGGATCTCGTGGAGCCGGAGGCCATGGTGTTCGGCGGTCACGACGTACGCCCGATCCCCCTGGCCGAGGCGGCTCTCAACTACCACCGGCAAACAGGCGTCCTGGATCCTGAGCTCCTCCGCAGGATAAAACCGTTTCTTGGCGGGATCGAGGAGCGCATCCGGCCGGGTTTCACCCTGAATGCCCCCAAACACCTGAAGCGCCTCGCCCGCGGGGTCCACGTCGGCAAGCGGATTTCCCCGGCCCAGCTCGTGGAAAAGACCCAGCGAGACCTAAGGGCCTTCCGCCGGAAGAGCCGGCTGAAGCGTCTGGTGATGGTCTACCTCGCCAGCACCGAAGGTGCGGCGGCGGAGACCATCCAGGGCCTGGATCTCAAGGGATTCGAGCGTCGTCTGGGTCGAAAGCGCGCCGATGGACTGACGTCCAGTCTGGTCTACGCCTATGCGGCTCTGAAGATGGGTATCCCTTTCATCAACTTCACGCCTTCGCCGGGTGTCGAGGTGCCGGCATTGAACGAGCTGGCCGCTCTCGAGAGTGTCCCCTACGCGGGTAACGACGGAAAGACCGGGGAGACCCTGGTGAAGACCGCGCTGGCTCCGATGTTCATGGCCAGGAACATGCGCATCTTGACGTGGTTCGGGTACAACCTTCTCGGCAACGGGGACGGTGAGACCTTGACCGACCCCGTGCGAAGGCAGTCGAAGCTGAAGTCCAAGGACAACGCCCTGGCCAGCATGGTGAAGGACCCGGACCTCACGTCCAAGGTCACCATCGATTATGCTCCCAGTCTCCACGACTGGAAAACGGCCTGGGATTACATCCACTTCGAGGGATTCCTGGGCACCCGCATGGCCATGCAGTTCACCTGGCAGGGATGCGACAGCGCCCTTGCAGCCCCTCTCGTTCTCGACCTCGTGCGTTTCTCGGACCTCAGCGCTCGGCGCGGAGAGGCTGGACCCCTTACCCACCTGGCCAGCTTCTTCAAGAATCCCCTCGGGGTGGAAGAGCAGAATTTCCACCGCCAGTTCCAACTGCTCCTGGACTATGCAGAGAACGCCTCGGGTACACCCCACTAACCCGGAATACTCATGAATAATCCGGGCTAGGGCCGGAACTGCATCCGGACCACATTGGATGCAAGCTGCGGAGGAAGGAGCACATACGCCCAGTATATGTCCAGGCCGATGATGATCTGCCGCAGGACTGGGTCCGGATTGAAGTACGCCAGGTTGGTGCCGAAGGGAGACAGGGTGTTTTTCGTGTTTTCGAACGGAGAGATGTTGGCCAGCTGGATGGTGAGAATCATCACCGGATCCGGATTCAGCGGGACGTTGATGAAGCCGATCTGGATCCCCGGCCGGTAACCGGAAATGCTGGCGGCCACGTGGTATCCGGAGGATGCCCACAGGGGGCCGGCCACAAGATAGATCCCCACGCGACTGTTGTCCCAGGCAAAGGGATCGGCCGGGCGCAGATCCAGACGGGGCATGACGAGCTTGATCTGGTCTGGCAGCTTCCGGTACATCACCATGCGTCCGTTGCCGTCGCTGTCGGGTCTCTGGATATCCAGGCCCGTATCGAAGGTGGTGGATCTGCTCTCCAGGAAATTGTAGTGAGCAAGGGTTCTGCCGTTGGGGCCGGTCGGAAAATAGACCCCGTCCCAGGCAGCCTGGAGGTCCCGGGCCTGAATGCCCAGGATTTGCACGGGATTATTGGTTGTCAGGTCCTTGTAGTGCAGAACCACCTGGCCGACGCCGTGCAGGGGAGAGAGCCATACCACGAGGTTGCCCACGAGCACGGGTTTTGTATCGTTCCATGCGTTCTGGGTGATCTGAGTGGTCTTTCTGGTGGCCAGGTCATGGCTGAAGATCTCGTAGGTCTGACCCGAGCCGGCCTGTTCCTGCCAGACCACGTGGGGGTGCCGCACTCGAACCCGGTCGATCCAGTTCCGGGTAACCCGGACCGTCGTGGTGGAGGAACCCGGTGATTTGTGGAGGAGGGCCATTGAGATGCCCTGGGGTTCACACCATACCGAACTCCGGCCGTTCAGGTCGAAGCAGTCCTTCCCGTGCCTATAGGTGTTGCTCAGGGCCTCCCATGAGTCCATCCTCAGGTCCACGTGCCAGAGGTGCCTGAAGGAGGCGTCGTGGACCAGGGCCATGTTCTGGTGGAGCTTGATCCAGGACATCTCCAGGGCACTCGGGGGCTTCTTCACCGAGCGCAAGGTGTTTCGGGTGAAGAGGTAATCCTTGAGGACGCCGGTGGGGCCGCGTCCTTCCACCCAGACCAGACGGTCGCCGCTTCCGTACAGAGCATGGTCCTCCACGGAGTTGGTCGTGATGGTCAGGAGCTTGTGGACCGCAAATACATAGGCGAATACCTCGTTTTGTGAGGCAGACCCCCCGGTCCGGGCGATGAAGGCCGAGCCATGGTCGGAGAGTGCCAGATCCCCGGTCCAGGTCATGGCGGAAGGTGTGATGATGGTCGTGAGACTCTGGGAATCTACCTGTGAAGACGGATGGAGCAGGATGAACGGGACGATCAGACATGAGAACCGCAGAATGAGTTTCATCGTGTCCCCCCTTTTCTATCTAAAGAGAGACCACTACCCCCGAATTGTGGATTCGATTCTTCGTTCCCTCTCAATGGTCTGGATCCTACGGGTCTTGTCTGTTTATTTCAATACCCGGTACGGGCAGAATCGGAAGAGAATGGCGCGGGTACCCCGGCCGGCCGCGGGGATCAGGCTGTACGGTGGGAACCCCTCAATCCCCCGAGGAATCCACGCTGGAAGAGACTCAGCAGCCCCACGTAGAGGTACCCGGAGAGGAAAAGAGACAAGAAGATCGTTATCGTGAAGAGGCCGTTCGAGAGGGCAAAGTAGATGATGTACCCGAAATACGCGGCCATGAGAAGTTCCAGGACGGGCAGGAAATTCCGCGCTCCGTGATACTTCTGGTTCCACCACTTCTGGCCTGCTGTCTGACCCGCTAACTGTATGTCGTGTTTGGGCGTGCGGGTGAAGGGCGTGTCGATACCGAGGAATCCCTCGACCACGGCCTTGGTATTGTTGATGCACATGCCGATGCCGATGGCCAGAATCGCCGGCAGGAACCTGAAACGATCGAAGATGGGCCTCTGGATCTCCTGCTGGCTGAAGATGTAGAAGTAGCAGACACTCACGAAGGCCGTGAGAAACAGGCATAGATCCAGAAGAACGCTCTGCGGGCTGGCCTCAACGATGCTGGAGCGCACCTTGACGGCAGGAAGCATCAGCAGACTCAGGAAGACCATGAGGGGGTAGCCCACATTGGCGGTCAGGTGAAAGGTGGCCTCGACCTTGATTCTTAGGGGATACTTGCTCTTCCAGATGACCGGTAGGAGCTTCTTCATGGTCTGGGCCGATCCCTTGGCCCACCGGAATTGCTGGGACTTGAAGGCGTTGATATCCACCGGGACCTCGGCGGGGGAGACCAGGTCCTTGAGGAAGATGAAGCGCCATCCCTCGAGCTGGGCCCGGTAGCTCAGATCCAGATCCTCGGTGAGGGTGTCGTGCTGCCAGCCGCCGGCGCTTTCGATGGCGGCTTTGCGCCAGATGCCACCGGTTCCGTTGAAGTTGAAGAACCGGCCGGATCTGTGGCGTGCAGTGTGTTCTACCACGAAATGGCCGTCCAGATAGATGGATTGCACCTGGGTCAACAAGGAGTATTTCCTGTTGATGTGGCCCCAGCGCGTCTGGACCATGCCCACTTTTTCATCGGTGAAATAGTTTATGGTGCGCTGGAGCATGTCGGGTTTCGGGAGGAAATCGGCATCGAAGATGGCGATGTAATCGCCCCGGGCCTGGTGCAGGCCGTTCTCGAGGGCTCCAGCCTTGAAGCCGGTGCGGTCCTCCCTGTGGATCAGGACCGCGTGATACCCCTGTGCCTGCAGGGATTTCACCTTTTCCTCCACGATCCGCGTTGTCTCGTCCGTGGAGTCGTCGAGGACCTGGATCTCGAGGCGATCGCGAGGGTAGTCCAGCGCCGCGACCGCGTCCAGGAGACGGCGGGCCACGTACATCTCGTTATAGAGGGGAAGCTGTACCGTGACCCAGGGAGACTCTTTGAATCGTCCTGCGGGCGGCAGATCATCCCTGCGATTGCGGTGATAGATGAAGATCAGGTGGAGGCGGTGTGCTCCGTAACACGCCAGTATGCACAGGACTGATAGATACAGATACAGCCCGGCTTCCATGACGGTCATTCGTCTTCCGGTTCCCTTCCGCCGATGCCCAGATCCATGACGCTTGCTCTGCCGATTCTATACTGGAATATGGAATGCTGGCTGTTTCCTGAGCAGCTTACATGGGACTCGCGATGATAATACTTGCCTCATGTGAGTCAAGGAAATAGGGCTTTCCGGTTTCTCTCTTTGCCAGTTCAGGCGAGGGGCCGACCGCCAAAAATACTTCCGTGTCAACTTGAGGACAGAAAACAGGTTACGACAGCTCGATGGACATATTTCAGTATGACTTTGAGCTCCCGCACGAGCGGATCGCTCAAGAGCCCGCCGGAGTAAGGGATAGTTCCCGGTTGATGGTGCTTCAAAGAGCGAGTTCAGACTCTTTTCATGGCACTTTCCGGGACCTGCCGAATTGGTTGCGGGAAGGGGACCTCCTGGTTATCAATGACACACGGGTTCTGCCCCGACGCCTGGCTGCTCGACGCCGAACCGGTGCACAGCTGGACATACTCCTGCTGGAGGAAGAGCGGGCGGGAACGTGGACTGCCCTGATCAAGGGAGCGCAACGGGTCAAGTCGGGCGAGACCATTCTCCTCGGAGAGAGCGAGGTTCCAGGGGTGCTGCGCCGGGGCCGGTCTGCAGAGGAACCGTTCCTTCTGGAGGTGGGGGACCTGGATGTGGGGACTTTCCTGGAGATGGAGGGGCGGGCTCCCTTGCCGCCCTATATCCGCAGGGACGGCAGGAGGGATATGCGGGACGACCGGGACCGGGAGCGCTACCAGACCATCTATGCCCGGCGGCCAGGAGCCGTGGCCGCTCCAACGGCGGGACTCCACTTCACACCGGCTGTCCTGAAAGCCCTGGAAGAGAAGGGGATCGAGCAGACCTCCATCACTCTCCACGTGGGCCCCGGCACTTTCCTGCCCGTCAAGACAGTTCGTATCGAGGACCATCGGATGCACGCCGAGGTCTTCGAGGTGAGTGAGGCAGCCGTGGAGGCGGTTCGCCGGACCCGGGAGAGGGGGGGGCGGGTCATCGCCGTGGGCACCACCAGCTTGCGCGCCCTGGAGTCGGCCGTGGATGAATCCGGACACCTCCGGCCCACCCGCCGCTCAACCGATCTCTATATCTACCCCGGATATACGTTCCGGATCATCGACGGCCTCCTGACCAATTTCCATCTGCCGCGCAGCACCCTGATCATGCTGGTGGCGGCTCTGGCCGGCCTGGAGCGGATCCAGACGGCCTATGCCGAGGCGGTGCGGGAGCGCTACCGGTTCTACAGCTACGGGGATGCAATGCTGATCCTGTAGCTCCGGCACTTGATCTCACGGCTGTTTATTAGCTCGAATCTAAAAAACAGCCGTGAGACGAGTGACTCCGGCTCTGCCTGAAATACGTATGCGCCTATAATTGGGGTTACCTCCGAGGATACGGAATCGAGCCCTCCCGCAGAGTGCTGAAACGGCGGTGAACCTTGTCGGACATCCCAGAGGCTGAGGCCAGAGAACTCGAGCGGCTGCGCCGTGAGATCCGCCGCCATGACCACGCCTACTATGTGCTGGACGCTCCGGAGGTGCCGGACGCCGAGTATGACCGGCTCTTCCGCCGGCTCCAGGAACTTGAGGCGAAGTACCCTGACTCTGTCACCCCTGCCTCGCCCACCCAGCGTGTGGGGGCCGAGCCCCTCGAGGGATTCGGCGTTGTCCAGCATCGCCGGCGCATGCTGAGCCTGGCCAATGCCGCGAGTCGTGAAGAGCTCACCGAGTGGTTCGACCGCATCTTCACCCACCTGAAGCGCGATCCCTTCGTGGTGGCTCTCACCCTGGAGCCCAAGATCGACGGCGTGGCCGTGGAAGTGGTGTACGAGAAGGGGGTGATGGTCTCGGGATCGACGCGCGGCGACGGCGACCGGGGCGAGGACATCACCGCCAACCTCAGGACCATCAAGAGCCTCCCCTTGACCCTCACCTCCGGGACCGGCGGGACCGTGCCTGATCTGCTCGAGGTGCGAGGCGAGGTGTTTCTGCCCAGGGCGCGGTTCGAGGCCCTGAACCAGGCGCTCCTGCGGGAAGGAGAGAAACCCTACGCCAATCCGAGAAACCTGGCCGCCGGGAGCCTGAAGCAGCTCGATTCGCGGATCACGGCTTCCCGCCCCCTGGACATTTTCATCTACGGCATCGGAGAGAACCGAGGCTTCGATCCGGTCACCGACTTCGATCAGATGCAGGCCTGCCGGGCGCTGGGGTTCAAGATCATCGACCGCCTGGAGCGCGTCGAGTCTCTGGAGGCGGTCTTCGGCTACTACAGCGCCCGGGAGGCGGAGCGGGATGCGCTTCCGTACGAGGTGGACGGCGTGGTGGTCAAGGTGGACGATCTCACCCTCCGGGAAGCCCTGGGCGAGCGGGCCCGGAATCCTCGCTGGGCCGTGGCCTACAAGTTCAAGCCCCGCCAGGCCGTGACCCGGCTCCTGGACATTGCCGTGTCCGTGGGTCGCACTGGTGCTCTTACCCCCGTGGCACGCCTCGAGGCCGTGGAGGTGTCGGGGGTCACCATCCAGTCGGCCAGTCTGCACAACGCGGACGAGATCGATCGGCTGGACGTGCGCATCGGGGACTCCGTGGTGGTGGAGCGCGCCGGGGACGTGATCCCCAAGGTGGTCGGGGTTCTGAAGGACCGGCGCACCGGCGAGGAGAAATCCTTCCGTATGCCGGACGCCTGTCCCATGTGCGACACGCCGGTGGTGGTGGATGCCGAGGCGGTCATCATCCGGTGCCCCAACGACCGATGCCCGGCCCAGAGCGCCGGACTGCTGCTCCATTACGCCGGCCGGGGTGCCATGGACATCGAGGGCCTGGGCGTGAAGCTGGTGGAGAAGCTCCTCGAGGAGGGGATCCTCCGGGATCCGGCCGATCTCTACGGCCTGGACCCCGCGCAGATCGCGGCGCTGCCCGGCCAGGGCGAGAAGTCGGCAGCGAACTTGCTGGAGGCCATCGAGAACACCCGCCGTCCCCCTCTGTCCCGGTTCCTCTACGCCCTGGGCATCCGCCACGTGGGCGAGACCGTGGCCGAGATCCTGGCCCGGGAGTTCGGGGTCCTGGAGAAGCTGCGCGCGGCCTCCGTGGAGGTGCTGGAGGCCGTGGAGGGCGTCGGCCCCAAGGTGGCGTCCAGCGTCTTCGACTACTTCCAGGATCCCGAGACAGCGGACCGGGTGGACCGCCTCTTCGAGGCGGGCGTGGAGCCGCAGGCCGCGGCCCCCCGGGAGGCGGGTCCCCTCACCGGCAAGACCTTCGTCTTCACCGGCACCCTGGAATCCATGCCCCGATCCGCGGCCCAGGCCCGGATCAAGGCCCTCGGCGGCAAGGCCGCTTCAAGTGTCAGCAGCGCCACGACCTACCTGGTCCAGGGCGGGAAGCCGGGCAAGAAGGCGGCCCGGGCCGCGGACCTCGGCGTCGAGGTCCTGGACGAGGCGGCGTTCCTGGAGATGATCGGAGCGTGAAGGGGGCGTTTCAATCCCCACGTCCTCCTCGATGTCGGCGGTGTCTGCAGTCGCAGACGCCGCCCTGACGTCTACTGCCGCCCCTACCGGTTCTTGCCCAGGCCGGCGCCGCGCCAGCGGTGCTTCCGGGCCTGGCGCCGGCGCTTCTCCAGTTCCTCGCCGGACGGGCCCGAGTGCACCTCGTCCACCGACTCGTGTTTCCAGTGCAGGGGCTCCTCGGCCACCTGCCAGCGATCGGCCATGTCAAAGACGTGGACCCGGGGATGGGGCTTCACTGCGCCCCGCTTCAGGATGCCGCAGCCCTCCATGTTGGACTGCCCGGCCAGGATCCAGAGGTCTCCGACCAGGACGTTTCGGATGCAGGTCCGGGCGAGAAGTTCAGGGCGGCCCCCCTCTGCCCAGCATTCGAGCTGGATCTCGTACGGCCCACCCGTGGGGAGGCGGAGATGGCCGTCGAAGTAATTCCATTTGCCGTCACCACAGTGATGCCTGGGGAGTACTTCTTCTCCTCCGTCCTGTTTCAGGACCCTGGCATGCAGGATTCCCCGATCCAGACCGAGAACGGTGCAGAAGAACGACACCTCGGCCTCGTTGTTCCTGTCTCGCTGCAGGACCTGGTACGGAGCGAGACCCCGGGTGATCCGCAAGGCGCCGGAGGGTTGCCGGGCCGCAGCAAACGAGGCCATGACGAGGAAAAACGCCAGGAGGAATACGGGCAGTCGGAGTTGGGTGTAGCGCGGCATGGAACGGGACCTCCGGTTCGAGAAGCAGTCGGGTTTCGATTGTAGAACGCCCGTCCCCGGGGAACAACCTCGCGATCTGCGCTATAATGGTCCCATGAAGATCGATTTCGATTCGAACCCTGCGCGCCCGGTGCTTCGCTTCACGGTCGTGGTGTTCATGGCCCTGGTCCTGGTAGGCCTCGCTCTCTCCTGTTCCTGGCGGTCCGTGGATCCGTTCACCCGGGGCGCCCCCCTCGATACGATCCTGCTCTGCGAGGCCTCGGACGAGGCCGGGCCGGTCACCTTTCCCCACCGCCTGCATCACGCTTCACGCAGCGAGGGCGGCCGGGCCATCGGGTGCGGGGTCTGCCACCACGATTACGAGGGGCCCCGGGCGCAGCCTCCCCGGGCCTGCCGCACCTGCCACGTCTCTCACGACCATGAAGAGGATCCGGCCACGCCCTATCTGTGAAGCGCCGCCCACCAGCGGTGTCAGAGCTGCCACCGCGCCCTGTCCCGGGCCTACCGGGAGGCCCCTGTCCGGCGGGAATGCTCCGACTGCCACGCCCCGCTTCCGGAGGGAACGATCCTGTTCGGGAACGGACACCGCCTCGGGCTCACGGTGGGGGTGGCGGGCCCGTTTCCGGAGCCGGACGCCATCCAGCGCCGTCTCAGGAAACGTTACGAGACGGAGGACTTCTCCATCGTGGCTCCGGCCGGGGCAAAGACGCGCCTTGCCATGGTCTTCAACTTGCAGGAGGTCCGGGACGACCTCCTGCCGCCGGCCTCGGGCCTGCGGCTCTTCCGGGGGAGGTGCACGGTGGAGCTGGCGCATCGGGGAGGCGCGAGTCTGCGGCGGACCCTCTATTCCCGGGTAGAAAGTAACCGGAGCGCAAGGGGCGCCGGCCGGATCATCGCCGGCTATCTGGAAGACCGGGTCTGGTGCACGGTCAGCGAGGTCCTGGAGGGGATTGTCCTGGAGGAGTCCGAGTAATCGCAGATTTATAGGCCATTTTTACGCAAAATATGTCCTATAATGCCTTTTTGAATTGACTTTACGCCAAATTTCGTCGAAAGTTGGCCTGTAATGAGAAGTTTTATAGGCCGAAAACGCGAGATTCAGGCTCTCACTGAGCCCAACTGGCGTGAGCGAGCTGTAATCGTTGCCCTCTATGGCCGTCGACGTGTGGGTAAGACGGCCCTCGTGGAGCATGCGTACAGGGACCGGACTCTCTGGAAGTTCGAGGGCCTGGAGAATGGCAATACCCGGACCCAGCTTGCCCTGTTCTGCAAAGACCTCGGCCGGTACATGCGGTCCGATGTACCTCATACGATTCGCAATTGGGATGATGCATTTCGCTGTCTCGAACAGGCGCTTGCAGGGTATGAGCAAGAGGAAAAGCAGCCCATCGTCGTCTTCTTCGACGAGTTTCAGTGGTTGAGCGAGATGAAGCCCCGCCTGGTATCTCTGTTCAAGTATCACTGGGATAACTACTTTTCCCGCCACGTCAATGCGACATTCGTCATCTGCGGCTCGATTTCATCCTTCATTGTAAAGAAGGTGATTCAGTCCCGCGCACTCTATGGACGAGTGGACCTTGAATTGAACTTGCACGCTCTTTCGCTGTCGGAATGCCGCAGTCTTCTTGACAGGACAGTGCCGCTGTCACAATGCCTCGACACCTACATGGTCTTTGGTGGCATTCCTCAGTACCTCATCGAACTAAATCCAAGGATGAGCCTGATTCAGAATCTGAATGAATACGCGTTCAAACCCTCAGGGTATTTCTTCAAGGAATTCGATCGACTGTTCATAAGCCATTTTGCTTCGCACCCGCTCTACGAGGCCATTCTAATGGCCGTAGCAGCGGGTCCTCTTTCGCCCGGCGATATTGCCAGGAAATGCGGCGTCGAGACGGGCGGAGGTCTCAGCCGGAAACTGAACGATCTGGTACTGGCCGGATTCCTGTGCAAGTGTACGCCAGTGGACAAGAGGCGTGCGACTCGGCTGGTTCGCTACAAAGTCGACGATGAATATCTACATTTTTACTTCACCTTCATCGCTTCCCGGTCACCCGACATCGTGGCCGGCAATGTCGAGTTCGCACAGATCGCCCACGATCGGCAGTTACGGCAATGGCAGGGCTACGCATTCGAGCGTCTCTGTCGCAAACACTCTCATCAGATCGCCTCGCATCTCCGTTTCTCCGGTATCAATTATCGTTGTGGCGAGTGGTTCAAACGAACGACATCCCGGGAGTCTGGTGCCCAGGTTGATCTTTTGTTCGTGCGTGCCGACAAAGTGTTGACCATCTGTGAGATGAAGTATGTCGATCGTCTCTCTCTCCAGCCGCTGCGAGATTCCCTGGCCCGGAAAAAGGCCGCTCTTCGCCAGGAGTATTCCAGCTACGCCATGGAGACCGTTCTTGTTCTGGGCAAGGATGCACCTGGCTGTGAAAGGGCCGCGCGTGACTTCGATCACGTCTTGCTAGCCGAGGATGTATTCTTCTGAGCGATTCCTGACCCCCCGCGCTACCCCTTCTTCATCCACGCCACCCAGGCCTCGTCGAGGGCGTCGAAGTCGACGGGGGTTTCACCGTCGGGATCCGAGAAGGCGGCGTTGAAGGACCTCGGGGACGTGATGCCCTTCTGGATGCCCAGGAGGAACTCCTGGAACCTGCCCTTGTAGGGGTTTGCGGGATCGAGGAAGAAGCCGGTCAGGGCCCAGCCTTCCTCGGCGGGGGTGAATCCGCCGAACCTCCCGAAGTCGACATTCGCCTGGATGCCTCGCTGCTTCAGATACTCAATGAATCGCCGGGCGAAGTCCTCGGCTTCTTTTGGCCGGTTCACGATCTTCTCCAGGGTGTTGCGCTTCTTCTTTCGGACCACGGCGCCCAGCGTTTCCGGGTCCGGCACGCCATAGGTCACTTCACAGGAACCATCCTTCAGGGTCTTCACCTTCACCCGGCCGAGGTGTCTGGACAGCCCCAGGACCAGCCAGGAGGGCGCTGGATTCTTCGAGGCGAACGCAGCCTCCACGAGTCTCTCCGCGGCCGCCAGGACCATGGGGCTGCTGTCTCCCTGGACCAACTCCTTTTCCTTGCAGAGGCTCCAGTACGGATTCCGCTTCACCTCCTGCTTTGCCTCCTCGAGGAAGGTGGCCTGGCGGGATTCCCAGTAGATCCTTTCAGCGCGTTCGGACTCGAACCAGAAGACCGGAAGGACTTCCTCGAAAGCCCGGGTGCAATCCACTTCGTCCCCGACCAGGTCCTGAAGAGCGTCGGCCAGTCCCTGGAGCATGCTGGCGGCGCGTCTCCGGGCGCGGCCGTCCTTGACCTCATCGTCGCTGCGCACCTTCACCAGGGCGAACGGCGGTGCGTACGCGTAGCTTAAGCCCAGGTCCCGGAGGTCCTGGCGGTTCTTCACTTCCCGGTCGAGGACCTTCATTGCCTTCTTGTACCAGGGGGAATCGACGAGGTTTTTATGCCAGGTCTTCGGGACGTGCATGCCTTCCAGGTAGGCCAGGCCCATGCCATCGAGGGCCGCCTTGTTCTCCGGGTCCCTGTCCAGAACCTTTTGAAAGGCCTTCTCGGCCTTGTCGGCGTACTTCTCGTGCTGGCGGCAGAATTTGGCGAGTTTGAGGAGGTCCCGGGTGCGTCCCTTTCCGGCGCGAACCACCAGATCTTCGTACTCCAGTTGCACCAGATCCACCTTGGGTTTCTCCGGCGCGGGCCGCTTCGGGGCCTTCTTCCGGGTGGCTGTTTTTTTCGGGGGAGAACGGTCCTCGTTCTCGGTCCCCGAGGACATCACGAGGAGGATCACGGCGGCCGCGACCACGATCACAACGGCGGCCATCCCGATGAATAGACCCCGCCGACTTTGCCGGGGGACCTTGAGAAAGGCTCGGCAGTTTTCACAACGAAACCGGCTGTCGGGCTTCATGTCCGTGACGTCGAAGCCCGCACCGCACTTGTGACACTCGAGAATGATTTCCGTTTTTGCCATGAACCACCTCGCACCCCTGAATCAGGGCTTTGGATCCCCACCCCCGCAGAAAGTCAGTATACAGCAATCAGAACGGGTTGTCTTCGGTCAGGGCGCCGTAGAGGTCGGGCCGTCTTTCCTGGAAGATCTCGTTCCCCGACGCCACTCGCTTCGAGGCCGCCAGCTCGGGATCGATCTCCACGGCGCGCACGGCCTCCTCGTCCGGCTCCAGGTCCACGAGCACCTCGCCGTCGGGGCCGACGATCCGGCTCCGTCCGGTGAAGGCGACGGGGTCCATGTCCTGGCGCCGGTCCACGCCGGTACGGTTGGCCACCACGGTGAATACGCGGTTCTCGATGGCACGGGCGACCATGACGTCCTGGCAGTGGGGCAGCACGAGGTTGGCGGGCAGTGCGAGGACCCGTGCGCCGCGGAGGGCGAGGGATCGGGCCGCTTCGGGAAAGATCCAGTCGAAACAGATCATGAGGCCAATGGCGGTTTCTCCGACCCGCAGCACGGGCCAGACTTCGTTGCCGGCATCGAAGAGGTTCCGTTCGTTGGCGAAGAGGTGGACCTTCCGGTACGTGCCCACGATGCCGTTGGGTCCGACCAGGGACGCGGCGTTGTAGACCTTCTCCCCCTTCTTCTCGGCCAGGCCCACGATGCAGTGGATGTCCAGCTCCCGGGACAGGGCCTCCATGGCCTCGGTGGTGGGGCCCGGGATGGTCTCGGCGAAGCTCTCCAGCTCGGCTCGATCGCGGAATAGATATCCGGTGGTGACGAGTTCCGGAAGCACGATGAGGTCGATATCGGAGGCCTGGGAAGCGGTTCGCATGCCGGTCAGGAGGCGTTCCCGGTTGTTCCCGGTCTCACCGAACTCCGGCATGAACTGCTGGACGGCGATTCGCATCGTTCGTTTCGGGGTCAGGGCCGATTGTACCGGGCGGCCATGACCCCGGCTCCTCAGGTTCTCGATGGAAGGTCGGCGAGGAGGTCCTTGACGACCAGATCGATCACCACCTCGTTGATGGTCAGGCTCACGTCGTTGGCCGTGGGCGGGATCTTGTAGAGGCGGTGACGGATTTCACGCATCCAGAGCTTGTCCTTGGTCTTGGAATGGAGGAGGGACAGGGTGGCGCTGACCAGGATGGACCCCTCCTTCAGGTAGCGTTCATTCCACTCGTTCAGGCTGAGGACCACGAGGGCATCCTCGTCGAAGCGCTTGAAGTTGTAGTCGGGATCCGACCGTTTCTCCGGATCTTCCGTGGCGGTGGTCTGGTCCACATACGAGAGCTTGTATGGGCTGTACCCTCTTTCGATCAGTCCCTCGTACACGAGGCGGCGGAGCCGGCGCAGGTGGGGTCCGTCCCTGTCCGGGTTGCCCTCCGGCGGCCGAGCGGCCAGAACGACAATGTCGACCAGGTCGGAACGCACCTTCGCGAATTCCGGATTGGTATCGGTGCGCACCACCTCCTCAGGTTTCTTTGGGGGAGGTACGGAATAGCAGCCGGCCGCCACGACCGTCAACGCCAGGAAGAGAGCGAGGTGGGTGCAAATGATAAGTTTCATGCGAGCCCCCTGATTCAATGAAAGACCAGGCCTCCGAACCGCCCGAAAGGAGACGAGAGGGATTGTTTCCAACCTCACATTCCACCTCGACCCGAGGCCGAATCCATGTCGAGGTGGTGCTCCTGGATCACGGCACCGGCCATTCTAAGCGTGTCTCCCGGCGGGTCAAGATGTCGGTTTCCCCGGAAAACACCACCGGGGCACGTTTTTTCCCTTTCCGCAACCGTGTCCTGCTGTTACCCATGATGCGTTGGAGCCTGATGAGACGACACGATGGTCCTTTGGAGCTGACCCTTGGATCTTCCCTATCTGACCCACGACCTGGCCGGCCTGGGCGGCACCATCAAGGTGGAGCCCGAGGATTTCGTGGTGGACGAGATTCCCCTCTATCCGTTTTCGGGCGCGGGAAACCACGTCCTGTTTCGCATCCGCAAGCAGGGGCTCAGCACCTTCGACGCCATCCGGAAGATTGCCCGCACCCTGCGTCTGCCCGAGGAGGCGTTCGGGTACGCCGGACTCAAGGACAGGCGGGCCGTGACCACCCAGTGGCTCAGCCTCGAATACGGCGATGTGCCCCTCATCGAGAACCTGAACGTGGAGGGCGTCGAGGTCCTGGAGATCACCCGCCACAACAACAAGCTGCGGGCGGGACACCTCAGGGGAAATCGCTTCGAGATCCGGGTCCGCGGCATCCGGGCGGACAGCGCGGAGGCCGGTGCCAGGATCCTGGAGGTCCTTTCCCGGCGCGGCGTGCCCAATTTCTACGATCGCCAACGTTTCGGCATCCTCAAGAACTCCCACATCGTGGGCAAGGCCCTGCTCAAGCGAGATGCGGACCTCCTCGCCGAGTGCATTCTGGGAGATGCCGAGGGGACAAATGCCCGGTTCGACGAAGCACTGGACCTCTACCGCAAGGGAGAGGTGAGGGGAGCCGCTGAGGCGCTTCCCGGCCTCTTTTCCGTGGAAAAGCGCTATCTGACCATCCTTGGAAGAACCGGGGACCGCACGAAGGCGCTCGGAAGCATCCACGGGAAGAGGCTCAGATTCTTTGTCTCGGCGTATCAGTCCTACCTCTTCAACCGCCTCCTCCTCGACCGCCTCGAGGGACTGGACGAGCTCGTTTGCGGGGACCTGGCCTTTCTCCACCACAACGGCCGGGTGTTCTCGGTGGATGATCCTGCGGCCGAGGCGGAGCGCCTGGAGGCCTTTGAAATCAGCCCCTCGGGACCGGTTTTCGGCTACCAGGGGATGCTGGCCGGGGGGGCACCCGGAGAGGCCGAGGCCGCCCTTGTGGCGGCCGAGTCGCTGGACCTCGACCTCTTCAAGATGAAGGGGGGACTTCGGTCCCGCGGGAGCCGCCGGCCCTACCGGTTCCAGATCCTGGATCCGTCCATGGATCTGACCGGGGAGGATGCGCTGCTCAACTTCACCCTGCCCAAGGGATCCTATGCAACGCTGGTGCTCCGGGAATTGACCAAAAACGAGGAACCGTACCATCTAATGGAGATGCCGGGGTAGCCCGGCATCTTCCGACACCCTATAATTGCCGGACATGCGATCCATTGCCATCATCAACCAGAAGGGGGGCGTGGGCAAGACCACGACGGCAGTGAATCTGGGTGCGGCCCTGGCCGAGCGCGGCCACGAGGTGCTGCTGTTGGATATCGATCCCCAGGCCAACCTCACCCTTCATCTGGACATTGAACCCTCCGGCCTGTACCGGTCCATGTACGACGTCCTGAGCGGCCGTGCCCGCCTCGCCGATGTCATTGTGCGGAGAGCGGGCATGGACGTGGTGCCCTCCCACATCGATCTGGCCGGGGCCGAGGTGGAACTGGTCGGAATCGTGGGCAGAGAAACCATCCTCAGGGAGCGGCTCCAGGATCTGTTCACGGGGGATCCGGACAGACCAGAGGTGGCCAGGACATACGATTTCCTCATCATTGACTGCCCTCCCTCCCTCGGCCTGCTGAGCCTCAACGCCCTCACGTCGGTGGAAGAGGTGATGATCACCATGCAGACCGAGTTCTTCGCGCTCCAGGGCATGACCAAGCTCATGGATGTGGTGGAACTGGTTCGCACCCGCCTCAATCCACGCCTCACCCTTTCGGCCATCATCCCGTGCCGCTACGACCCTCGCACCAACCTCGCCAAGGAGGTCCTCGAAGAGATGAAGAACTACTTCGGGGATCTGGTGACCCGCACCCGGATCCGGTCCAACGTGCGGCTGGCCGAGGCGCCGAGCCACGGGAAGACCATTTTCCAGTACGATGCCGAGGCCAAGGGAGGCCTGGACTATCGCAACCTGGCCGGGGAGATCCTCGGAGATCCCTACGAGGCGGTGACGGCGCCCGATCCGAACAAGGAGGTTGCCAAAGAGGCAGTCAATGAGGCAGTCAATGAGGCAGAGGCAGCGTCCTCCGGGATTCCAGAGGCGAAGATCGACGTGGGTTCCGACCGGTTCGTCGAGGAGTCCGACGAGAGGGAACGTGTCCTTCCGGCATTCGAAGAGCTGCCCGATCCGCCACCCAGGGAGCCCCTGAATCCGGAAAGATCGATTCCCCTGCGGGCCGAGAGCGACTCGGGGCCCTCGTCGCCCGCCCCGGGCGATGGGGACGCGGACAAGGAAGAGTAACCCGGGTTCCCGGGCAGGATTTCCCGGATCCAGTAACCCATGAACGTCGAGAGACCTGCCGGCGAAAATGCATGACGTCATCGTGATTGGTGCAGGACCGGCCGGGGCCACTACGGCACGGTGCCTCGCTCGAGCGGGCCTTGAACCCCTCCTGCTCGAAAAGGCAAGTGCCCTGCCCCGTGACGAACCCGGCACCGGCATCCTCACCGAGTGGGTCCGCCGGTGCCTCCTGGACCTGGACCTGGAACTCCCGCATACCGTGGTAAGGAGGAAGATCTCTCGATTCACGGTTACCATTCCGGGCGGCAAAGCCCTGGAGTGCGACCTGGCACCCTACGGCTTCCTCCCCGTGAGGCGAAGCCGCTTCGACCATTTCCTCGTGGAGGAGGCGGTCAGGGCCGGCGTGGACCTCCGGATCGGCTGGGAGGTCGAGGCCGCGGAGCCTCTGGAGGCGGGGGGCTGGCGGATTCAGGGGGGACCGGAGACCCTCACGAGCCGGGTTCTGGTCCTGGCCACCGGCCTCAGGCACTCCCTTTCGGCATCTCTCGGATTTCCCGCCCCTCCGGCGGGCATGAGTGTGGTCATGGAGGTCGACACCTCGCATGGGAGGTCGGATCCCCGTCGAATGGTCATCGAGGTGGGTTCCATTCCCCGGGGATTCTTCTGGATCTGCCCCCTGAGAGACCGCACCTTCGTGGGCCTGGCCTCTACCGACGTCCGGATCCCCGATACCCGCCGGCTCCTGAACGCCTTCATGGAGCGTCACGGCCTGGCCACCTCGGGCATCCTGTCGAGCCTCTCCGCCCACATTGCCGGTTATTGTCGGCTGAAGCGCCCCTGCATGCCGGGCCTGGTTCTCGTGGGGGATCAATTTCCAGCCGCCAATCCACTCACCGGCTTCGGCCTGGACGGAGCCCTCCTCACCGGTGTCCGGACCGCCGAAACCGTGACCCGTGCTCTGGCGCGGGGGCGCTTTGATTTCAGCGCCCACGAGGGGCGCCTGAGAAGGGACCTGGAGAGGGACTTCCTGGTGGCGGACCGCATCGCGGCTGCGCTCTTCGGCCGGCCGGCGCGGTTCCTCGAAGGATTGAGGGAGCAACCGGACCGCCTTCGGGACCTGGCACTTTGCGTGACGGGAAACCGGCCGTACCGCTCCCTGACCCGGCGTCTTCTCGCGAAGCCCTTCGACCGATTCCTGCAGTCGGTTCTCAGTGCCCGGGACCGGTGATCTTCGCAGCCTTCTCGATGCGGTCGATGTATCGCAGTGACTTCGCCCGGTCGGGCCGGATCCGCAGAACTTTTTTGAACCACTGGAGGGCCCTGTCGTACTCGGCCCGGTCGAAGTGGAGGACACCGAGGTTTTCCAGAGCGTCGATGGTCTCGGGATCCAGATCCACCGCTTTCAGGTAGAGCTCCATGGCCTCTGTGGAGCGGTCCAGGTGATAGTGGAGGACCACGCCCGCGTCGTTCAGGACCTGGGGGTGATCCGGAGCGTGGGCCACGGCCTTTCTGTAAGCCTGGTGAGATTCCCGGTATCGCCGCTGGTCCCGTAAAAACAAGCCCAGGTTCGACCACTCCAGGCCGTTTTTGGGCTGATACCGGAGGATCTTCCGGGTGAGGTCTTCGGCCCGGGCCAGGTCTCTCCCGGCGAAGTGTCGGCTCACCATGGTCTGGAGAACCCCGTATGCGGTTTGATTCCCAGCATCGAGGTCAAGGGCTTTCAGACAGCAACGCTCGGAACGGCCCTCGTCCCGATCCTCATGGTACAGGAATGATCCCTTCCTGGCCCAGGCCTCGGGATACCGGGCCCCCTCCTCTGTCTTCAACACGGCTTCGATGGCCATGCGATAGGCGGACTTGTTGCCCAGGGCCTCGAGCATGAATGCAAGGTAGTAGGTCGGCAAGGGGGAACTCTCCCCGGTGCCGTGCAGCATCCTCAATACCTCGATCCCGGATTTCAGTCGTTTCCTGTCGGTTCCGTACGTCTTCCAGATTTCCTGGAAAGTGGCCGTGCTGGAGGGATCGAGTTGAAAGGCGGCCTTGAAGAACCTGCCGGCCGCTCCGTGATCGCCGGTTTTCGCCTGGCAGACACCAGCTCGGAGAAATGCCGTCAATGCATATTGCCGCCCGTCCTTTTTTTTCCGGTAGATGTTCGCGGACTTCCCGTAGGCCCGGGCCGCCCGGTCAAACTCCCCTGTGTGGTCGTGGGCAAGGCCCAGGTAGAAGTGGCACTCGGGATCATTCGCCTCGAGGGTGGCCGCGGTCGAGAGTGCCTTCACGGCCTTTTCTCCTTCCGGTGGATCGAGATAGAGGTGCGCAAGTCCCAGGAAGTAGAACGCCCGTTGGTTCTTCGGATCGAGGCGAGTCGCTGCCTCACACTTTGCTGCTGCGTCATACAGGCGGAACTTGATCTCGCCGGCCGTCCTGCGTCGGCGGCTCTGCATGAGGCTCCGGGCTTCATGAAAGTAGGCCTGACCCAGGACCGAGAGGACTTCGGCGTTCCCGGGAAACCCTTTTTCCGATTTCTCGAGGACGACGATGGCTTCCACCTGGCGGCCCAGCCGGAGGAGGCAACGGGCCGCGCCGACGTGGGCTCCGGCCAGGTCGGGATTTTCGGTGCGAGCTGCATTGAAGGCCTTCAACGCTTCATGGGGACGGCCCGCTGCAAGCCGGGCGCGGGCTTCCGAAAGAGGTGTATCTTCCTGGGCGACCGTCAATGCGGCGGCCAGGAACCATGCGAGGATCACAAGGGGGATTTTCACTTTCGGATCTCCTTCTGGGGGTGAACTACCTGTCCAATGGATCGGAATCATGGGAGATCGGGAGGAGGAGATCGTGGGAACGGGGGCCCGGAATATTTTTCCGCGTGTCAGAGACGGTGACAATACGGACGCCCCGCATCAGGGGAGTCCGTATTCCCGGTTCTTCCGGACTCGAGGACGTGGATCCTCAGGCCAGAATGATCAGGCCAGAATGATAATGATGCCTGCGACCAGAACCACGCACCCGATGCCGGAGGCGTACATGAGCGGGGAGATCTTCTTGGGCTTGGGATTGCCCATGACCCGGGTGTATCGCCGAGTGGTATGTCTCCGGGTGGGAGTGCGAGTCCGGAGAAAGATGGGGCTGTTACAGCGCTTGCAGGTGATCTTGTGGGCGGTGAAAGTGGAGGGGATCTTGTAGCGAGCCTCGCACTTCTTGCATTCGATGGTTCTCGTATCGTTTGACATGTTCGACTGCCTTCTCCTCTCTATTCTATTCGAGGTCCGCTCGAGCCGGCAGGTCTTCACACCGAAAGGGGAAGCGTTGCGTGTGGTGTGAGGATTGCGTCGCCTGGGGCCGGGCCCTCGACGATGTAACTTTTCTTGGTGTTACATTTTTTCTTCTCTACGGAAAATCATACTCGCAGAAAGGGTCGGATATCAAGACATTACCTGACGGTGGGCTCAATTTTACCGGAGGCGTGTCGAAGGACCCGGGCGTGGTGTGCTGTGTAGGACAAGAAAAACAGGGGGTTTACGTCCACCAGGACAGCTCGATATCTCTCCCCAGACGGTCCGCCAGCAGGCGAAGGTCTTCCTGGGCTTCCAGGATCTCGGCCGCCTCCAGCTCCTGGATCGATTTCATGAACCGGGGCCGCAGGGCGAACCGCAGCTCTGCGCTCATGAACCGGGCCTCGACGGTCCATACCCGGTGTGTTTTGCGCTGGCTCATTTCCATGGACTGGAGAACCTGCTCGAGCTGACGGAGGCCGTCCTTCCTGTCGTCGATGTGAAAGTAGACGAAGGGGGGAATGCGGTCCTCCACGGAACCCCCGCTCACTTTTCTCACCTTGAAATTGGGGATTTTTTCCAGAACCTGCACCAGCGGAAATACTTCCGAGTCCATGCCCCGCTTCTCGGCTTCCCGCTCCATGTAGGCCTCGTTCACGGCGGAGGCGTTACCCTCGAGTGCATTGCAGAACCAGCACTCGTAAACCAGCTCGCCGGCAATGGTCCTGGGCATCATGCTGTCGTTACCGCACTCGTAACATTCCACGGCTCGAAAGTCGTCCTTTCTCTCTGTCATGTTCTGTTTGTCGGTCGGCGGAGTTGAAGAAAAGACCCTTTTTCGAAGGAGATCTGTAACGCTCGATACCAGAAGAAGTTCAGGATTCGCGCGAGAGCGACTTCCCGGATTCGCCGCGCCGGGAAAAGGCTGCCCCAACGGAACAGGAACCGTGTTCTTACACGCACCCGGCAGCGCCTATTCGCATATCCTGATTGGCTATAAAGTCCTGTTCCGGATAAACCGATGGATCTTTCGATCCACTATATGGGTCGGCATGACCGGGAGTATGAGCAGAATCCGGAGCGCCGAATGATCCGGAGACCGCTGCTCCGCATTGTGTCGACGCATATCAGTCTGGACAAATCATAGCCCGGTCTTGGGTGAAGGAAAACAGAATGAATAGCGGGATACCCATTGACGTCGGAGCAGCGCTCGAAAAGAACACCTACCTGACCTCTGTCGCGGATCTCGAGAGGCGGGGGAAACGTCAGGTCAAGGTCATCAAGACGTCGCTCATCTATGACCTGATCACCAAGGCGGTGGATAACGTACGTCAGACCATGGAGTCCAGTCTCGACTTCATGGAGCGCGAGAGACTGGTAGAAGAATCCAAGATCGAATTCGACCGCCTCCTCGGGGAGCACCAGAGCCAGCAGGGGCGCCTCAAGGAGCTGGAAGACAGGATCGAAGACCTGAATAGCCGCCTCGCCGAATCGGAAGGAAACCTCCAGGATGAAAGGAATCGCATTCAGGAGGTGTTGGAAGAACGGGACCGGGCACTCCAGGAGAAGCTCCCGGGCGAGGAAGAGGGATCGGATGGCTTGGGGAGCGAGGAGAAGGCCCGATACGAAGCCCGGATCGAGGAACTCCAGGAGAAGCTCCTCGTGAACGAAGACGTCGCGAAGAGCCTGGAGATCGAGGAGAATCGGAGACGTGACCTGGAGTCGGAGAATGCCGGCTATCAGGCCAGGATCAACGAACTCACCGAAAAGCTGGCCGAGCAGGAAAAGAACGGGACAGCAAGGGTCGAAAACGAAATAGAGAACCTCAGCAGTCAGATCCAGGATTTCGAGCAGGCTCTGGAGGTGACACGGCAAGCTGCCCAGGAGAAGGACAAGGCGCTGGTCGAGGAACGGGAACGCAGCGAGAAGGAAGAAGCGACTCGATCTGAGACCGCCGGCCATCTCCACGACATGATTCGCCGGCAGGAAGCAGAGCTCGAAGAGGCGGAAAAAGCGCGCAAGGAGAACGAGGACTACCGGCTGCAGGTTGCCAGCCTGACCGCTGAACTCAAGGCGGTGCGGGAGAATCAGCCCGCCACGGACGGCCTTCTCGACGAGCTGAAAGAGATGCGTGAGGACTTCAAGGCGATGGAGAGCCGGAACCGAGAGCTGGAGGTCCTGGCAGCAGCTGCGGAGAATCCGGCACCCGACACCTCGGCCCTCGAGGAGATTTTCGAGCAGAAGGTGGCGAAGATCACTTCGGAGATTTCCGCGAAGCTCGAAGGTCTCAAGCACGGTTCCGACGTGGGCACCAGCCCCGAAGACATCAAGCTGACCATCGCGAAGATCTTCTCCGAAGAGATAGATAGCAACGTCAGCAACATCGGAGACATCAAGGTCAAGGAAAAGAAAACCGGGGGTATTTCAGACAATCTGAAGCGTCTGAAAAACCTCGGAAAGAGTTCGGGAGAGAAATAACCGCCTCCGTTGAGAGGGAAGGGCCCCTTCACGGGGCGCGGTGGCCAGGCAGTTCACGGCTGGGCGGCGTCACCGCTTAGGATTCAGGATCAGCCGGGGCCGCCAAGGCCCGGAGTCGAATTGAGAGGTGAAGGATGACCGATCGCATGGGTAACCATGAAAAAGAGAGTCAGTCCAGTCAGGATTCGAGCGTGGCTGCTCCTGCGGCGGATACCGCTTCGAAAACGGAGGAGTCGTCTTCTCGGATACTGACGTACGGCAAGGGCCTGGACGTCGGCACGGCGAACCTCGTTTCCGCCGTTCAGAATGATACGGGCGGTATCACCATCAAGATGGAGCGGAACGCCTTCATCGACATCCAGCAGGACGTACATTCCAAGAACCTGCTGACCAAGCTGAAGGTCCCGTACGTGGTGCACGACAACACCATGATCGTTCTGGGCGACGAGGCCTTCCAGCTGGCCAACGTATTCAACCGCACCACGAGACGGCCCATGAAGGACGGAATGATCAGCCCGGCCGAGGTGAACGCCATGACCATGGTCCACCTGATCATCCAGAAGATCCTGGATAAACCGCAGTGCGAGAACGAGGTATGCTACTTCTCCATCCCGGGAGAACCCATCGACTCGACGGCCAATATCATCTACCACCAGGGCGTCTTCGAAGGCCTCCTCAGCAAGCTCGGATACACCCCGCAGGCCATGAACGAAGCCCATGCCGTGGTGTTCAGCGAGCTCGCCGACCAGGATTTTTCCGGGATCGGAATCAGCTGCGGTGGCGGAATGTTCAACATCTGTGTCGCCTTCAAGTCGATCCCGGCACTCACCTTCTCCACCTCTCGGGGCGGAGACTGGATCGACAAGAACGTGGCGGCCGTGCTGGGCATTCCGGTGAGCAAGGCCACCTATATCAAGGAACAGCCGTTTGACATGATGAAGCCGTCGGGTCGCGAGCAGGAGGCGGTATGCATCTACTACCGCAACCTGATCAACTACACGCTCACCAACATCAAGACCCGGTTCCTCGGCTCCTCCGGCATGCCCGAGTTCCCGGAACCGGTGGACATCGTCTGCGCCGGCGGAACCTCTCTGCCCGAGGGATTCATCGATGTGTTCAAGGACGAGTTCAAGAAACTGGACTTCCCCATCAAGATCCGCGAGATCCGCAGGGCGCAGGATCCGCTGACCAGCGTGGCCAAGGGGTGCCTGGTGGCGGCGGCCCTGTCGGAATAGCCGAAGCAAGAAAAATAGATAGACCTCCAGAAGACGGACGGCCCGGCGCAATCGCCGGGCCGTCTGTGTATTCATGCCGTGTTCCCACCTCAAGGTGTCGAGATTTCTCGACACGCGAGAGACGGTTCTCCTCCTGATCTCCCCCCGAAAATCTGCATCCTCGTTCATGCCTGTCCGGGGCTGTTATTCTAACCACCTCTGCTGTCATGGAGTTGCAGTGACTCCGGATCGGCCCCTCCATCCTTTCCTCCGAATTCGCCCGGGGATTTCTCGGTTGGCACGGAGAGTGCTTATCTCCCCCGCGTGCTTTGATCCAAGGGCTTGACGGACCCGAACAGCTGGCGGAAAAGTTTTCTTCAACTACTCCTCGAGTTGTGGATCAGCGACATGAAAGCAAGATGGGAGCGGGTTGATGCATTCTCCGAAGGAGGAACCGAACAACAAGATGGAGACCCTACAGAAGAAACTGTCGGAGCTGGCCGAGGTCCTGGGTGACATTTCTTCCAGGATGAAGAAGATGGCCGACCAGAGGCGGGGTGGCCTCGTGGAACTGGAGCAGGCGTCGTGTGATCCGCATGCCGATCTGTTATCCCTTCTCGGAGAAAAGGTGGACCTGGCAAAGAGCGTGTCCCGGAAACCCACCTCCATGGACCGGACCTGCAATGTGCCGAAGTTCCGGTATGCCCAGTACGTCGAATTTTCCAACCTGGAGGAGTTCCTCAAGTTCAAGGACCTGCCGGTGATCAAAGCCGATGAGATCGCCGGCGTGGACTGGGAGGATCTGGAGAAGCGACTGGTGGGGTAAAAGCCGCTCGAGACGGGTCCTCCACGTATTATCTCAGGCTCATATCGCGCCCCGTCGCCCTCCAGGAAACAGCCGTCTGGGAGGGTAACGATGGGTAAGGCAGGGGTGGCTCATTCAGCCGCAAGTGGTCAATTCGCAGGAAAAAAACGGGGCTTCGGCCCCGTTTTTATTTGTCGCAGCAGGACCGTCACTATTTATGAAAGACAGATCCGGCGATTCTATCCGGGCATTGACCGCATTCCCGGCGAGATTTACCATGTCTGCCTTCCAGGCAAGTGTGAATATTGAACTCCTGATCGTCCCTTGTTGATTGAATCCCGATGGGCAGAACCGTTCTGAGTCTGTTCCTTCTGGTCTGCCTTCCCGGGGTCCTCCTCGAGGGCGTCTGGCTCCGGGGAGAGGTCCCGTACACCGAGAACGGCCTGGAGGGTACCGTTCTCCCCTGGTCCCGCCTGCATCCGCCCGACCTTCGTGTGCCCAATATCAACACCGGGGACGCCCTGTTGCAGATGATTCCCTGGGACATGACGCTCCGGCGCGAGTGGAAGTCCCTGCGTCCTCCCCTCTGGAATCCGTATGCCGGTATCGGTTCCCCCATGGTGGGAAATCCGCAGAACCAGGCTCTGGACCCCACGCGTCTGGTCGCCCTGGCGGGGTCGGCCAGGGAGGCACCGGCCATCCGGGCCTGGTTGCGCCTCGTCCTTGCCGGTTGGTTCATGTTCGGCCTGGTCCGCCACCTCGGCGCCGGGCGGATTGCCTCCTTGCTGGGCGCCACCGCGTTCCAGCTCGGTGGATACTCCCTCACCTGGCTTCAGCACCCCACGGGTGAGGTGGCCCTGTATCTTCCCGCCCTGGTGTGGGCGGGAGACGCCCTTCTCCGCACCCGGGGCCGGGGCGCCTTCTGCGCCCTGGCAGGGGTCTACGCCCTGCAGTTCGCGGCCGGCCACGGCGAGACCACCCTGTTCACGACGATCCTTGCCGCAATCTTCTGGATCGGTATTCGCTTCCGGGCGGGGCTGACCGCCTGGCTGAAACTCGGCCTCGCGCTCCTGACGGGAGGATTGCTCGCTGCACCGCTGCTCCTTCCATTCCTAGAGTACCTGTCCCTGAGCAGTGCTTTTGCGGATCGGGCCGAGACCGGGGACGTCCTGCTCCACATCTCGGCGGCCGCCACCTTCGCCGTTCCGCACCTGTTCGGTTGGCCCCTCACCGGGGACTGGACAGGCGCCATCAACTCCAACGAGACCGTGGCCTATTTCGGCGTGGTCCCCTGGTTGCTGATCCCGGTGGCGTTTCTCCATCGGCCGTACAGGCGTCCCGCAGCGGTGCTGATGATTGCAGTCGCATTCTCCACCATGGTCGCGTACGGCATGCCGGGCCTCACCTGGCTCATTCATCACCTGCCCGGTTTCAACGTTTCCGCCAACCGGAGACTGGTCATGGGTATCGCCTTCGGCGGGATCGTGGTCGGCGCCCTCGGTCTGGACGTGCTGTGCAAGAACCTCCGGCCCGGAAAGACCGGACCGATCTGGCTCGCGGCGTTCATGGCCCTGGCCGGGCTTCTCGGATCCCTCGCGGCGGGGTGGTGGAGCGAGGCGGGCCGCGAGGCCGTGCGCCAGGCCCCCTCGAGGGGCTGGTGGACATACGTGGGGGTGGCAGGGGCCGCCCTGGTTCTCATCGCCGCCGTCCGGAAGCAGGTCGTGGGTCCCCGCTGGGCGCTGCTTCTCGTCGTGCTCCTCGTGGTAGACCTCCGGCTGTCGTGGGGGGGATACCACTCCACCGTTCACCCCGACCGCGTGCTTCCCACGACGCCTGCCATCGAAGCCCTGCAAGCGCGGTTCAAGCCCGGAGACCGGATCCTGGCAAAGGGCGTGACGAACGGCCAGATGGTCCTCCCTCCCAATACCCCCCAGGCCTTCGGCCTGGCCGAACTGAAGATCTATGACGCCCTGGGCAACGCGGACTTCTACGACCTGTTCGTGGGGGCCATACGTTTCATCCCCGGCATGGGGATCCAGGGCGACTACCTGAACCTGTTCGGGGCCCGCTGGATCGCTATCCCCGTCCCGCTGGAGCGGATCCAGTCGGCGGCCGTGCTGCGCTCCGGCCAGGAGAACCTCGTCCTCTATCCGGAGGGAGAGTCCGCGACCGCTGTGGAGGTGCTGTCCTATCTCGTCGGTTGTCAGTCCATCGAACAGGACCGGCCCGTGGCCGTGCTGGAAGCGAGGGACGAGCACATGGCCATTCATCGGTTCGAGGTCCGTGCCGGAAGAGAGACGGCCGAGGGTGCCCTGTGCCGGCCGGACTTCAAGGCGAATCACCGCGTGGTGGAGCGGGAACGCCTGTTCGACATTCAGCACCGTTCCGGAGGCGTCCAGCCGTGCGCCGTGTATCGCGCGCGGATTCCCTGGCTGCCGGAATGGGGCAAGGTCACGGCGGTCAGGATTCGCTATACCCATGCCGAGGGACGCATGCAGGTGGAGGGCATCGGGTTCCTGGATTCAGCGGGCCGATCCACCCTGGACGAAAAGGCGCAGCCGTTCTTCCGCGGAGAGCTCTACCTCTACGAGAACGACAAGGCCCTGCCCCGAGCCTTCCTGGTGCACGAGAAACCCGACCTGCTCGGACTCGGGCCGAAGATCCGGCCCGCCACCATTCGCCACTACGAGTGCGACAGGGTCGTGATCACCGGAGAGGCCCGGAAGGGCGAGATCCTGGTGCTGTCCGACGGGTGTTTTCCGGGCTGGGAGGCCACCCTCGAAAGCGCCGGCCGGACCACGTCGCCTCCCATCACCAAGGTCCTGAAAGCCTTCCGCAGCGTGGCCGTTCCCGAGGGGCCGTTCACCCTCACGTTCTCCTACATTCCCCGGAGCTTCTCCCTCGGCATCGTTCTCTTCGGGGTCGGGCTGGTGGTGTTCGTTCTTCCCTGGGTGGTCCCGCGCCGACGAGGGCGGGCCCGGCAGTCTGGTCGGCCGGCCTGATCCGCGGTCCCACGAAGGAGTTCTGGCCAGAAATGGGCCAAAATCCGCTCGTGGGGTGCCCCACGGCACTGGTACGGCCCATTTTTGGCCAAAAACAGGTCGTGAGTCCGGGTATCTATTTTGGTCATAAACAGCTCGTG
This sequence comes from uncultured Planctomycetota bacterium, assembly GCA_964485695.1. Lineage (GTDB taxonomy): Bacteria > Planctomycetota > JAFGQW01 > JAFGQW01 > JAFGQW01 > CAZAKZ01. The sequence continues at coordinate 59,848 of CAZAKZ010000016.1, forward strand.
GGACCGGGTATCCGGGTATGATAAAAATCGTGTTCCGGTCCTGTGAACGGGGAAATCGGACGTTTGCACCAGGTCCGTGTCAGAGTCGCAGAGGCCCACCATGAAGACGCTGAAGTCACTCCTCCTCCTCGGCATTCTTGTCATTGTCACCACGGCCTCGGGCCAGGACCCAACTCCGGATGAGCTGATAGCCCGCATCGATGCCATGCGGTCGCGGATCGCGGCCCAGGTCGAGGCCGAAGCAGATGTCCTGGCAAAGGATCTCCTCGAGATCCTGGCCGCGGACAGGAAGAACCGCGTGGCCATCCTGCGGGCGCTGCTCGGAGACGCCCGGGAAGCGGTTCGCAAGCCCGTGATCCGGGCCCTCGGCTTGCTCGGCCCGGAGGCGGCTGCTGCAGCGCCGGACCTCGCGGCGCTGCTCTGCCTGCGCAAGCTTCCTGAGAGGATGTCGCATCTGGCTGGGCTCAGAATCTACTTCGCTCCTCTGACATTCCTGGACGGCCGGTTTCTCGCGGACGTACCCGAGGCCCTGCGCCGGCTGGGCAAGGCCGGGGTTCCCTCTCTCGTCAAGATCCTCGATCAAGAGGACAAGCTCATTCGACTCCAGGCCCTTCAGATCCTCGAGGCGCTCGGCCCGGCAGCAGCGGAAGCCGTGCCGCGAATCGGAAAAATGCTCGAGGATAAGAACCGCAACGTTCAGATCCAGGCCATGCGCACACTGGCGGGAACAGGGCCGGCCGCCTCGGCCTTCAGGCCCAAGTTGATCCGGTTCTTTCTGGGTGGAAGACGTTTACGGTCACGTTTCTCGTTTTTTCACAATTTCCGCCAGGATAACGATCTGCACCGGGCCGCAGCCCACGCCCTGGCCTGGATCGACCGCCCGTTCATGAACGCCCAGCTGGACAGCCTCGATTCCACGCTCCGTGAGCGGGCCGCGGAGGCCTTGGCCGAAACGATTCCGAACGGCCCGATCCGCCCGTCCCGGGCCTGGCTCGAGTGGCAACCGTGCAAGAGGCTTCGGTTCTTACATCCCCAAGACCTGTTCCCACTCCTGGAGGCGTTGCACCACGAGGACAAGAACCTCCGCGCCGTGGCTCTGGCGGGTCTGAGGAGAATCCATCTCTTCAGGGCGAAAAACCAGTCCGCCCTCCTCGACAAGCTCGTGCCGTATCTCTCCAGCCCGAGTCCTCATGTGCGGCGGGGTGCCGTGGCCGCCCTGTCGCGCTTCCATGAAGAACGCCGGCGGGCCGAAAGCCTCGCCGGCACCCTCGTCTCCGATCCCGACGTGAAGGTTCGCCGGTCAGCGGTCTGGGCTATGGGGCTCAGCAGCTTGAAAAAACATCGAACCGCGGTCCTGGCCGCGCTGCAGGACCCGGACTTCCAGGTCGCGACCACTGCACTCCGTCTGTTTGGTTGGCGCCTCGCTCCCGGCAATCAGAGTCGTCTCATCCGTTCCAGCCTCGATCGCGCCCGTTCAGAGGGTCCGGAGATCATCCGGACCGAATCGCTGTGGAATCTGATGCAATTGCCCGGAGAGCCCGGCCTGGTGGCGCCGGTGCTGGTCGACGTGCTCGGTGACGAATCCGCGCGCATTCGCATTGCCGCGCTCGAGGTCCTGGCCCGGCGCTACAGCAACCATGCCGGAGCCGCGCTCGATAAAGCAGCAGAATATCCTATCGCGGCAAAATTCGATTGGATTGGGGATCATCCCTCCCCTCGTTACGCT
>CAZAKZ010000017.1:0-58065 GCA_964485695.1 uncultured Planctomycetota bacterium
CGCCGGACAAACTCGTGCATGTTTATCGGACATATGTCCTTGGAGAGCACACCTAAGCGAGCAGTGACAGCCATACATATCTCTTCGTCCTACTGGACTTTGAGATATGACTACTGGAAGAAGGCCAGCAGGGACTGTAACGAGTCGACGGAAGCTGAACTTCTTACCATTCGAGGTCGCAGCGAGCGTTTTCTAGTGGCAAGTACCTTGAAGAGCTTACAGAAGGACGAAAAACTTCGGAGTGACTGACAAGATGAGACATCTCAAGACCCTGGGTATCGCGGCGATGATCGTGTCCCTGTTCGCAGCGGGTCTGATCGCCACATCCTGTTGTTCGAACAAACACGAATCCGTATCCGCCGAGCATTTCATCTACTTGCTCGAGGAACGTCCCGTGAGCACCACGGCACACGCGGAGTTCATCGGTGTCGCAGGTGACCGGGCTTTCTTGCGGGAGTGGCGAGGAGGCGGGTGGTGGAATGACGCCGGCGATCACGTGCTCAGCGTACTCTTGAGTGAGCTTCCTGCCGAAGTTGCGGCAGATCTGCGACGGGGCGTGAACCCATGGCATCCACAGGCGTCGAGGAAAACCAAGATTGAGTGGAAGAAGCTCCCTGACTGAAGAGGGGTGAATGCTCTGATTCGTGGGCATTCAGGCCTTCTCAGTTGTCTCCTGACTGAGGTCGAATGCGACGCGCTGCCCCTTCCGATGCGCCGGGACGTGATCACAGGGGATCGCCAGCGCCAGATCCACAAAGGACTGTCGTTGACCTCTGTGTGGGAATGGCGTACCATCTATAGATGGAGCGAACAATGGACAAGGCACTTATCAATAGCGTGATGCAACTCAAACCAGCCGAGCGTATGCGGCTGCTTAACCTCATCTACTGTAGCCTCGAGCGGCCGGATACCGCGATCGACGAGACCTGGTACGATGAAGCCGAACGGCGGCTGGAAGCATACAAGGCCGGCAAGGTCCAAGGCAATCCGGCTGATCAGGTGCTTGGCAAGCGGCCATGATCGTGGTCTTCGATCCCATCGCCGAGAGGGAATACAGGGATGCCTTCGAGTACTACGAGCCCAGGAAGAGGGGCTCGGTGAAAAGTTCCGTAGAGCAATGTGGGAAGCCATTACGGTCCTCGAGCGGTATCCGGAGATTGGCGAGGAAGTCCGGCCTGGAATCCGCAAGATCTTCAGCGGCGATTTCCGTACAAGCTGATCTACTCGGTGATCGATAATGACGTGTATATCATCGCTGTTGCGCACGGCCATCGTGAACCGGATTACTGGACAGGTCGGGCCTGATGTGGACAGTTGAACACATTCGGATTCACATCATCACTGAAGAGGGGTGTCTGACCTGAAGCAGGCTCACCCCCCTTTCCCTCCCCCCGCCCTGCGCTTCAGCACGACGAAGAGAATCAGCAGCGCCACCAGAACGCCGGCCGCGATGCACACCTCCAGAACGGGCAGGTTCTCGTCTGCGGCCGAAGCCGCCGCGTCCACGATGAGATTCTCAGGAATCGCATCCACCACGACGCGGGTTTGATCCGGCCGGACCAGGATCACCCTGGCCCCCTTCTGCTTGGCGTACCAGGGGAGCGCGATGCGGCCCGCCTCGGGATGCAGGCTGACGGCCAGGTGGACCGCCAGAGGAGCCGTGCGATTCTCAGCGTCGATGTGGAGGAGAATCCGGGTGCCCTTGGCCTCGAGGGACAAGGCCCGGAGCACCTTCAGGCCGTTCATGGTGGCCGTCAGGCAGGTAACGGCCTGGTGGTCCTTGTCGCCGTGGAACAGGAACTCGAGGGGGCCCGGATCCACCTGGGGGTGCGCCTCGGCGGGTGGGACCAGATCCAGGTAGGCCTCGACGATGTAGCAGCCCGCCTCGCCCTCCCGGACCCGGATCTCGGCTCGCTCGAGGGACCACACCAGGCGTTCCGTGGGTCCCTGCGCATGGCCTTGGTTCGCCAGGAGGGCGAAAAGGGCGAGTCCGAGGAGGAATCGGGTCATTTTGTGCTTCCCGTACAGGCCGGAGAACGGATTAATTGATACCATACATGGCGATTCGGCCAAAGTCACGAAACCGGCACGGGATCACCTGGATGGCGTCATGAAAATCCTGCTTACCTGCCTCCTTGCAGGCCTGGTTTTCGCCCTCTCCCCCGGTATTGCTCAGGTAAAGAACAAGCCGGGGCAGCGCACCATCGGGGTGCTCTTCTGGCACGCCTCCCCCAACGACCGGGCCGCCCTGGGGGGCTTCCGCGAGGGATTGAAAGCCACGGGTCAGTCCTTCCACATCGTGGAGCGCCACGCAGATTCGGACCGGAAAAAGGCCGCAGCCCACCTCCGCGCCTTCGAGGCCCGAGCCGTGGACCTGGTCGTGGCCCTGGGCACCGAGGCCACGCGTATTGCCGCGGCCACCTTGAAGCGCACGCCCCTGGTGTTCACGGCCGTCACCGATCCGGTCAGCTCCGACATCGTGCCCTCCTGGAAGGGCTCGGGTTCTTTTCTGGCCGGCAACTCCAACCACATCGACGCGGGCCGGGTGCTCACCGACTTCAAGCGCTCCCTCCCCGGCCTCACCACCCTGGGCGTCCTCAACACCCGGGGCAACCCGGTGAGCGCCGCCGAGATCCGGGGCATGGAGCAGACGCTCCGGAGCCGGGCCAGCCTCGGCATCCGCCTCGAGATCCGCACCGTGAAGCCGAAAGAGGACATCGCCGCTGCCGCCGGAGACCTGCTGAAGACCGTAGACGCCCTCTGGATCCCCATCGACTTCGGTGTCTACTCCCGCATGGAAGTGGTGGCCGCCGTGGCCCGGGAGCGACGCAAACCCCTGGTCACTACCACCCAGAAGGCCATACCCCACGCCGTGGTCGGGGTGCTGCCCGACTACCACACCCTCGGCATGCAAGCCGTGGAGATCATGGACCGCATCCTCAACCGGGGCGTGGAGCCCGGCGCCATCCCCGTGGGCACCATGCAGGGCCGCATCCTGGTCCTGAACCTGAAGGCGGCCCGGCGCATCGCCTATTCGATCCCGGTGGAGGCCCTGGCCTCGGCCGACCGCATCCTGACGGAGAAGAAACGCCCGTGACCCGGACACGAGAATCCGCAACCGCGCCCAGACAGGGCCCCTCCCTGGTGTTCCGGCTGGCCATTGGCCTGGGCCTGCTCGGCTCGCTGCTCTGGGCCGGCTACACCTGGTACGAGATCACTCACGGCCGCACCGATTTCCTCTCGAGCACCGACCGTATCCTGGAGGACACGGACCGCAACCTGGATCAGGTCACCGAGTGGCTCATGGACGAGTCCGACACCACCCGGGACACCCTGTTGAACAGCTTGCTGGAATCCGGCGAGTGGAACCTGGCCGACGCCCCCCTCTCCCTCTACCGCAACGAGGCGGCCGTCAAGACCGCCATCCTGGAACGGTGGCGCTCCCTGGCCGACCGAAAACGCGAGGTGGGCCAGGCCACCACCTTCGAGATCCAGAACCGGGTGGGCCAGGACGTGAAGAAGCGGTTGGCCGCCATGAAGGCCGCCGGCCGGGACCGGGCAGAGGCCATGGTGGACGCCGCCACCCGGCGGTCGCTTCTGACCGCGGCGGGCGTGGCCGTGGCCTTGATCCTGGTGTTCGGTATCGCCCTCTACCTCACGGTGATCCGGCCGGTGCGCACCCTGACCCGGGCGGCCCGGCGCATCCAGAAGGGCGACCTGGATCACCGGGTGGAGACCGGCCGGACCGACGAGTTCGGCGTCCTGGCCGCCTCCTTCAACGCCATGGTGACCTCACAGCAGGAAGCCATGGCCGAGGTGGAGGCCCTGAACGTGGACCTGGAGAACCGTGTAACCGAGAAGACCGCGGCCCTGGAGCACACCGTGGCCGAGACGCGCGAGGCCAACACCCGGCTGGAGAAAGCCCTCGAGGATCTCCGGGCGACCCAGACCCAGCTGGTCCACGCCGAGAAGATGTCTGCCATCGGCACCCTGGCCGGCGGCATAGCCCACGAGTTCAACAACCTGCTGGGCGGCATCCTGGGATCAGCCGAGGCGGCCATGGAGGAGGAGGACCTGGGGCCGGCATCGAGGCAGGCCGTGGAGATGATCCGGCGCACCGCCGGCCGCGCCAACCTCATCACCGAGAACCTGCTCCGATTCGCTCGCCCGAGCGAGGACGCGGCAGGCCCCGCCGACATCCGGTCCGTGGTGGCGGACGGCATGCAACTCGCGGAGACCGAGGCCCGCAAGCGCAGGGTCCAGCTCGTGCGCGAGGACGCCGACCTCCCGCCCGCTACCCGGGTGCCCGGCGAGATGCACCAGGTGGTGGTGAACCTGCTGGTGAACGCCATCCACGCCAGCCCGGAAGGGGGCACCGTGACAGTACGCCTCATGGCCGACGCCGGGGCCGTCCGGCTCCAGGTGGAGGACGAGGGGGAAGGGATCCCCGAGGCGCACCGCGAGAAGATCTTCGATCCCTTCTTCTCCACCAAGGGGCCCTCGGGCGGAACGGGACTGGGGCTCTCGGTTTCCTACGGCATCGTGGAACGTAGCGGGGGCACCCTCGACTTCGAGGTCCGGGAAGGCGGAGGCACGCGGTTCGTGGTGGAGCTGCCCCTCTTTGATTCGGATTCTCGAAGTGGGGAGAAGCACGAGCGAGAGAATCAAACGGGATCGACCCCCGAGGGAGGAAAATCGAATTGAGCCACAAGGGCACCATCCTCGTCATCGACGACGAGGAGAGCATGCGTTTCTTTCTCGAAAAGACCCTCGCCCGGTCCGGATATGCCGTGGAAACCGCCTCCGGCGGCCGGGAGGGTGTCGCCCGGTTCGAGGCATTGCGACCCGACCTCACCATCACCGACCTGAAGATGCCCGACCTGGATGGCGTGGAGGTTCTGGAGCACATCAAGGAGCTCGATCCAGGCGCCGTGGTGGTGATGATCACGGGCTTCGGCACCATCCAGAACGCGGTGGAGGCCATGAAGCGGGGTGCGGCCGACTACCTCACCAAGCCCTTTGACGTCCGCACCATCCGCGCCGTGGTGGAGCGGGTGTTTCCGCGGGCGTCGCTGGGGACCGCCGACGCCTCTCCCCAGCTTGTCGGAGAGAGTCGAGGCCTGGAGGAGGTGAGGGAACTGGTGCGGAAGGTGGGCCCCGGCGACGTCACGGTCCTCCTGGAGGGAGAGAGCGGAACGGGGAAGGAGCTGGTGGCCCGGGCCATCCATGCGGCCGGCCCGCGCATGGACCGGCCTTTCGTGGCCGTACACTGCGCGGCCCTCCCCCCCACGTTGCTGGAGGCCGAATTGTTCGGCCACACGGCGGGCGCCTTCACCGGCGCAATCCGGGACCATACGGGCATGGCAATTCGGGCCGGGGACGGCACCCTGTTCCTGGACGAAGTGGGAGACATACCCCTGCCGGTGCAGGCCAAACTGCTGAGGCTCCTCCAGGAAAAGGAGATCCTCCCCCTGGGCTCGGCCGAGACCCTCCCTCTGAGGGCCCGGATCATCGCCGCCACACACCGGAACCTGAAGGTCCTCATCGAGTGCGGCGAGTTCCGGGAGGACCTCTACTACCGGCTGAACGTGGTGCCCATCGTCCTGCCCCCCCTCCGGGACAGGCCCGAAGATATCGGGGCGCTCCTCGACCACTTTCTGGACCGCTTCAACCGGGCCCAGGGCCGCGACGTGTCGGGCATTCACCCCGAAGCCCGGAAGATCCTGGATGCCCACGCCTGGCCGGGCAACGTCCGGGAGCTCTCCAACCTGATGGAGCGTATCGTGGCCATGAAAGAGGCGGGAAGCGTGGAGGTGGAGGATCTGCCTCCGGACTTGAGCCGCCACCCGACTCCACCCGCGGGCCTGGCAACCCACCTGCCCTTCGAGGCCGCACGCCGGACCTTCGAGCGGGAGTTCTTCGAGCGCCTCCTCCGGGAGACGTCGGGCAACGTGAGCGAGGCCGCGCGCCGCGCCGGCATCAGCCGCCCGAACCTCTACCGGCGGATGAAGGAAACGGGGCTGGATCCCAGCGCCTTCAAGTGAGCCGCAAAATGGCCGGTCACTTCCCGGCGATGACCCCGTAGTTTTCCCCGAAACCGTAGCGCACCCGGAGGTCCATGGGGATGTCCGCCTTCTCGATGGCCTCGAGTCCCCGGGTCAGGGCCCGGGTGGGCGTGCCCACGGTTTCCAGCAGTTTCTTGGCCTCCTCGCTGGTTCCCCGTATCTGCAGGTCGAGGATCTCCATGACCAGCTTCTCCACGGCGCCGCGGAATTTCTCGTGGTCCACCGCGATCTTCCCGTCTCGCACCACGATGCCCCCGTTCTGCACGAGGCGATTGAACTCGAACACCTTGCCCCGGGCGTGGTCGGAGGTGGCGCCGAACCGCACCGTCCGGAAGGTGGAGGCCGTGTACGTGGCGGCCATCTTCCGGGTGGAAGGAAAGTCAATGATGATGGGCTGACAGGCCAGCTCAACGTCGAAGTCTCGGAGCACCGATACCCCTGGCGGCCCAGAAGAAGTGAGGAGACCCTGGCTGGCCAGGTGAAAGCCGAAGAGCAGGCTCACGGACTCGGCCTTGGCCTCTTCGAAGGGGCTGTAGTACTTCTGGTGCCGCTCGCGGACCGTGGTCTTCTTCCCGTCCACGAAGATGCCCGAGGGGCCGATGCCGTGGGAGATCTCGTGGCGCACGGTGTTGTCCGAGAACATGTCCTGGTCCACGTTGGGAAGCTCGGCCGGGTCCATGACCACGGCGGAGATGGGCTTCAGGATGTGGAGGAACTTGCCGTCCAGCAGGTTCATCAGCATCACCTTCTTGGAGCCGAACTTCTCCTGCCACGACGCCACGTTGGGCAGGTTGAAGGCCAGGGTCTGGACGCCCTCGTTGCCGTAGCCGGCGGAATAGGCCAGGTCCACGGCGACCAGGGTCAACCGGGCGCCCGGCTTGGTCCACCGCTGGACATCGCCGGCCCGCAGGCGCTTGCCCGGCGCCACTTCCCGCTGCTCCTTCACGTAGGTCTGATAGAGCTCCCAGAGACGGTCATCCATCTTGTGGATGTGCTCGGAGTAGAACTTCAGGGCCTCGGTCTCTGCGCGCCGGAGCACGCCCACGTAGAGCTGGAAGGCGGCCTTTCGCTTCATGAGCTCGTCGGCGTAGTTCTCGTACGGACCGAGGGTGATGTCGAGGTGGCCGCCGGTGGCATCGTCCGGACCGTTCAGGGAGATCCAGAGGCCCTCGCTCGCCTCGTAGTCGTTGGTCTCCGCCAGGGCATCGGCCCGGGCCTTCAGAAATTCCGCCAGCCTGGTGCCGGCCACGTCGTCCGCAGCCCGGTGCAGGGCCGCGGCCAGGGGCACAAGCCTGTCCCGGTAGGCCTCGGAGTAGGGCACGCTCTCGAGCCCGCCGCCGGTATCCCGCCGGATCATGGTGAAATCGCTCCGGGCGGCTGCGGCGGCCCCGGCGTCGAGGCCCTGGACCCAGGCGTTGAATTCCTCGGCGGTGAGGCCATGGGGGTAGAAGTTCCTGCCGGGGTAGAGGGGCGGGAAGACCCGATCTCCCGGCCCCTGCACCACCGGCGCGTGATCCTCGAAATCGTACGGCCCCTTGTTGATCCAGAAGTATTCCAGGAGCCTCTTGTTGGCCGCCGTGGGGCTCGTGGACGCCTGCTTCCGGAGTGCGTTGAAGATCTCGACGTTGCCGGCGAGGCTCTGTTCGAGATAGATCTCGTCGATCCAGCGACCGATTTCGGGGATCTTCTCGAGCAGGGCTTTCTCTCCCCGTGTAAGAGTCGTTTCGTCGAACCGGAGCTCGAAGGCTGCCAGCCTCTTCAGCCTGGCTTCCACACGACCCGGATTCACGGCCGAGTACGTACCGGGTTTCTCTTGAATGGTCTCCTCCTTGCTATCCTTCTTGCAGCTGTGAGGCGGCGTGCCGCACCTGGGCAGCGTGCAAAGTGTCGCGATCAGAATCCAGAGTACCGTGGGTAACGCGGTGTTTTTCATTTTCTTCCCGTTTCTTCCCGTTTCTTACCGTTGTCCCGAACGTCCTTCATGCGGTCCCGTGCAGAATCGCCGTCGGATCGACGTACACTTTGTCTCGGCTGGCGAGATCGAAGGTGTGGTGACAGGCGACATCCTTGAAACCGGCGCACCGCATCATGGACTCCAGACATGAGACGGAGGGCTTCCACCAGGCGATACCGTTCCACGAACCGATGAACCGCATGAACGGCTCCTCACCGAGGTCGGGATCGTGGACCGTGGCCACGATGCATCGCTCCCGGGTCACGGAGTGGAGACGCTGCAGGGCGCGGAAGGGATCGGTGAGATGGATGAGGAGGCTGCCGCAGAACACCAGGTCGAACTCCCCCCCCACGGTGTCGGGACTCACGTCGTACACGTTGACGCCCAGGTGCTCCACCCTGGATTGGAACACTTCCTTGAGCAGATGAAAACCGCCGTGGAGATCGGTCTCGTCGTGGTCCTTCCGGGTTGCCTCGGAATACTGCTTCTCGCGCTCCTCCAGGAACTGGGGCGTGAAGTCGTGCTCGCTGATGGTGGGGAGATCTACGGCCACCACCTTATCAGCCCCTCTGCGCTCGAACTCGAAGGAGAAAAATCCGTTTGAGGCGCCCACGTCGAGGACGGTCTTGCCCGAGAGATCCTCGGGAATGCCGTAGCGGTGGAGGTGGGGCCGCAGATCGAAATTCCCCTCGATCTCGAGACCCTGGGCCAGGTCGAAGGAGTGGTACCAGTTGATTTTCCGCGCCCTTTCCACCCAGTGGGCGGGATAGACGGATTCAGGGTCTACCGGTGATTTCATGGTTCCTCATAAAAACGTCAAATCGTCGTTGTCCCTTGATAACAAATTAGTTACAATGATAGCGATGCTGATGAAGCGTCTCATTTTGGAAACCCGATTCGGGTTTGATCCGGTCATCTCAGGGGACAGAATCGACTCAGTGAATATACGATAACCATGCCGACTTCAATTCCATTGGGCCCGATCCAGGTGAATACCTCGCTGTTCTTGCAGGTCTATCTGGGCTCCCAGCGGTGCACCTGCGGGGGATTCTTCCGCAACCGGGAACAGGCCCAAATCCAGCGGGAGCGTTCTACCATACGCCAGGTGTTCGCCGTCTGCAAGAAATGCCGGAAACCCCGGACATTCGAGTTCGACATCTCCACCGTGGGGGATTCCGGCGAGGACCGGCACCTGTTCATGAAAACGGTTTCCTCCTTCCTGGCCGGCCTGGGCGCCATGAAGAAACACAACTATCCGACCGCCGAGACGAGGTTCCTCGAGACTCTGAACGACGAGACCGGAGAGCCCAACTTCACGGTGGCCCACTACTACCTGGGTCGTATCGCCTTCGAGTCCGGGCGCATCCACGAGGCCATCCAGCGCTTCAAACGCGCCACGCTCCTGCAGCCCCAGGAGATCTCCTATCACCAGGCCCTGTACGAGGGCTACTGGGCCAGTGGAAACCGGAGTTCAGCCCTGGCAGAGATGGCCGTCATCGAAGACCTGAAACTCCGATTCGACGCCGATCCAACCACTCTGCCCGCGTTCGAGGAATGAATGCTGTGCCTTGACAGCCTGGGGAGAACCGGCGGTCAGGGACGCGAATAGGTGCCCCGGAATTTCTCCGGAGGATACTTGCGGCGGTTCTTCTCGAATTTGGACCGGAGCGCGCCAGACACGTCCAGGTCCGTCACGTTGGCCAGGGCCAGGACGTAGGCCAGCACGTCGGCGAGCTCATCGGCGGCCTGGTCCCGGACGGTGCCGGGGACCTTCGCGGCCTCCGCTTCCTCGGGCGTCAGCCACTGGAACACCTCCAGGAGTTCTCCCGCCTCCACGGCGATGCTGGCCGCCAGGTTCTTGGGCTTGTGATATTTTTCCCAGCACCGCTCTGCAACAAAGGCACGCACCAGATCCCTGAGCTCTGAAACGGTGGTGTTCTGATCATTCTTCATGCGATTGAATGGATCCGGATTCCCGGCACTTGAAAAGGCCCACATCATACTCCCCGTGCCGGCCCGGTCCAAGGTGGTCTTCCTCATCTATTTCCTGAGTATGGCGTTGCATTGACAGCCAAAGGATACCCTGGTATCTTGAAGAGCGAATGGAGTATGAATCCCCGGCCGCCCAGCCTATCAGGCCAGGCTCATCGAATCCGGAACCGCGGGAACGAAATGCCCCCAATTCCACCGGGGGGAAGGGGCAGGCAATCACATGGAGATCCACCGACCATGAAGAATTCTATCCTCGCCGTCGCCCTGATCCTCCTGGTCACAGGTTCCGTCGCCGGCCAGTACCACGACCCGGTCTATGTCGCGGGCGGGTACTTCACCACTTCTTCCCTGTATTCGAGAGGGTTCTGGCTGGCCGATGCCAAGAACCAGACCTACACATCCCTCGCCCCCACGTCCTACAGGTCCAGTACGGTGCTGATGGACGCGGACAACCGGCGCATCCTCTATTCCGTCCAGGGCACCACGTCCACGTCCTATCCCGGCCCCATCAAGAGCGGCATCTTCCGCTACGATCCCGCCACCACGACCCTCCAGACGATCATGGTCGACACTCTGACCCTCTACCGCCCCTGCCATCTCCTCATCAACCAGGACGGGGACTACGTGTTCGGTTGCCAGTCGAGGAATACCTCCAACGTCTATAGCTATCACATCTTCAGGATCGCCCAGGGTGGAGGCCTCACCACGATCCTGTCCACGACCACCATGGGCAACCGGCACTACTTCAGCAACGCAATCGTCAGGAACATGGACACCGGCAACTACCTGGTCAACAACGGCACCAGCACCCCCGGGCTCTATTACGGCATCCTCGACGTGGCCGACGACGGCACCTACACCACCTACAGCACCGGCGGCACCTATGGATGGTACGGCTACTACTCCATGCCCCAGGACCACGACACCGGCTTCATCGAGGGGCAGTATCTCGACACCATCTACCAGCTGAAGCCCGGCACCTCGAACCGCACCACCCTCTGGCACCCGGGCCGGCCCGGGGGCCACTACATGCGCTACGCCTGCAAGTTCGACCTGCAGTCCGCAGCCAGCAAGCGGTGGGTAGCCATCGGCTACTTCCAGACCACCAAGAACAACACCAACTACTATGCACCCGTGGTCTTCTACATCGACCAGAAAAACTACACCGTCACCAACGTGAACGTGGATCCTAAGAAGATCCTCCCGACCCAGTACAACCACGTCTACACCTTCGACTTTTACCGGGGTCGGCACCTGCAGACAGTAAGCACGGGCACCCGGCAGTGGAACATCCACATCAGCTGCCCGAACTTCCCCGGCAAGAACTACGCCCTGGTCCTGAGCGCCTCCGGGTACCGCCCGGGGATCAAGCTCCCCGACAACCGGACCGTGCACCTGAACTTCGACGATCTGTTCAACCTGTCGTCCAAGAACATGCTGAAGCCGTTCTTCGATCCCGGACCGCTCCAGCTCAACGCCAAGGGCGAGGCCGTCGGCACCATCGACCTGAGGACCCTGCCGCCAAAGCTCAACATACCCGTCTGGATGGCCCTGGCGGTTATGGACCCTCAAGCGCCGAACGGGATTGCCTATTTGCCGGATACGTACGTGATGCGACTGTAAGTCGTTTCCGGAAATACGAAGTCCTGCTATTCCAAGTATGAAAGGAATGAGAGGAATCATGACCCTACCGAAAACCAGTACGATCTTCACCGTCGTTTTACTTGCGGCCCTTCCCCTGCTGGCAACATCGATCCAGGCTCAATCCAATGACATTTACATCCCGGACAACAATCCGGCCGCCGGTACCTGCAACCACTTTCCCTTCAATGCCAACTGGTCGGGAGCCAGCGGAGAGTGGCGGTACCACGCCTTCTTCACGGCCCAGCAGATGGGCGGCACGGCCTGCCTGATCTCGGACATCTCCTTTGCGCCCTGCTCGTCCGGTACGTTTGCCGCGACGAAGTTCCAGGTCCGGCTGAGCCACACCACCGCCCCCTCCATCACCGCCGCCATGAACAGCAACCTCCCGAATCCCGTGGCCGTGATACCGGAGGGGCCCTTCACCTGGAAGCCGGTGAACCTGCAATGGACCCCCCTCACCATCATCACGCTGTTCAGCTACAACGGAACAGACAACGTGGTGGTCGAGATCCGGTACACGGGAGGGACGATCAGCGGTGGATTCCAGGGGCCTGTCCGGCGAGCCAATGTGGCCCAGCGCGTCTACAAGTACGGCACCGGCGCCTACAACAGCAACGCCGGTACCAACGGCGGCAACACGGCATTCAAGATCAAGTTCTCCTGTGCGGACACCTACATCATGGCCGTGGGGACGCCCCGACCGGGAAACACTGTAGACCTGGTTCTCAAGGCTCCAAAGGACGTGGGGCTTCCATACCAGGTGGGTTCATCGCTCGGGAACGGACCCATCCCCATCGACACCCGGAAGCTGAACCTCAGCCTGGACGACCTTCTGAAAGTATCCGTCAAGGGCCTTCTCCCCTCGGTCTTCCAGCGATACACAGGGTTTATCAGCGCCAGCGGCCAGGGGGTTGCCAAGATCGTGCTGCCGAACGACAAGGCTCTGGTAGGCGTGAAATTCTATAACGCTTTCCTGACGATCAAGACCGGGGAGCCCTCGAATGTGAAATCCATCAGCAACACGGTGGCGTTGACCATCGTCAGCTGAATGAGTCGCTAATCGGCCTTTCGCCGGCCGTGGACCACGGAGATGTGATCCACGATCTCCACGGGCCCCCGGGCAGTGACCTGGAAGGTGTCGAGGTATTCGACCTCCTCGAATCCCGCGACCTTGCACATCTTCACCAGGCACGCCGGGGAGGGCGTCCACCAGGCGCACCGGAATGCGTCGCCGACGTAGACCGCGTATTCCCGGTCCGGTTGGGACAGGTCCGTGGGCGTGGCGATGACTGCCAGGCCGCCCGGCTCGAGCATGTCGTGGAGAGCTTCGAGCCCCCCCACCGGGTCCCGGAGGTGGACGAGGACGCTTCCCAGGAAGGCGAGGTCGAACCGGTCCTCCATCTCCTGCGGCAGGCCGTAGATCCGGTGGTACCGCATCTCGACCCGGGACCCGAGAATCGACCGGGCCACCTCGAAGCCGCCGTGCACCTCGTGGAAGTCGATCTCCTCGATCTCCCGGTCCGATCGTAGCTTTCTCTGCTCTTCCAGGTATCGCCGGGGATAGTCGTGGTCTCCGATGGTCCTCAAGTCCACGGCCACGACCCGGGCAGCCCCGAGGCTCTCGAAATGGAAGGAGAAGAATCCGTTGGAGGCCCCCACGTCCAGAACCCTCTTGCCCGCGAGGGATGCGGGAAACCGGTAGTGGTGCAGGAAGGGGCGCATGTCGTAGACGCCAGGGGTCTCCACCCCCTCGCCCAGATCGAGGGTGTGGTACCACACCTTCACGGAATCGACCTTGGATCGGATATCAGACGTCATGTTTGGATCCCCGGAAACGCGGCCAGGTGTAGGGGCAGGAAATCGGATCAGGATTCCGCCAGAACTCTCCCGTATCTTAGTAACATATTCCTATCAAGCAACTTACAATTCAACAAAAACACCTCCTGATTGATTCCGCCTATTTGTCAAAATCCTCATACAATCCATTCGCCGCCTGTCTCCGGTTTTCTCGAAACCTGCGGGCGGCTTCCGGATCAAAGGCCGGTCTCGTGGTTTCTTGCCGGGTTTTCCCGTGGAATGGAAATCACGCCTGGATTTGGATAGAGTCCTCTGATCACCGACATGAAACGCTCGGAAATACAACATTCCTTCAAGCCGGGTCCACTCGCCACCCGGACCGAATCAAGGAGAAAGAACATGGCACGTCGACTGGGGCTGCTCCTCCTTCCCGTTTTCTTCCTTTTCATCGCCTGGCCCACCCTCGGGTCGGACGACGCCCATGACCTCTTCGAGCGCGGCCGAGAGCTGATGGCCGACCGGAACTACGACGGCGCGGCCCGGGTGCTCACGGACCTGACCCGGCGCTATCCCGGCGCCGCCGAGGCCGACGAGGCCGTCCTCCTCCTCGGGAAGGCCCACCTCTACGCCGGCAAGTTTGATGCCGCCGTCGCCGCCTTCGACCGGCTCCTGAAGGATATGGCCTCCTCGGCCTGGGCCGAGAAGGCCCGGCTGCTCCTGGCTGACGCGTACACCGCTCAGGGCCGCCACGACCTCGCCTCCGACATTCTACGGCGGCGCCTCGAGACCGTGGAAGGTAGGGCGTACAAGGTGATGCTGGCGGGCCATTACTTGAAGGTTGCGGAAACGGCCTTCGAGGGCACGCCTTCCACGGATCCCCTCAAGAAGGGGGAGAAGGTGCGAGACCTGAAGAAGGCGATCCGCTACTTCTCCCGGGCCCGGGACCTGCTCCGGGAGGAGCGGGAAGAGGCGGAACTCACCGTGAAGATCGCCCGGGCCCACTTCGATGACAAGAATCCCGGAAAGACGGTCGAAACACTCAAGGATTTCTTCAAGCGATTCCCCGACTTCGCCTCCCCCGCCGAGGTCCGGCTCCTCAAGGCCAGGGCACACCAGAACACAGGCCAGACCAAAAAGGCCCGGGCCGAGGTCAAGGACTTCCTCCGGACCGACGGCCTGTTCCTGAAGCATCCGCTCCGTCCCGAGGCCCTCCAGCTCGCGGCGGAAACCCACTTCAAGGAGGGCGGCGAGCGCGCCGTCCTGAAGGGCGTCTCCGTCCTCGCGGGTGCCATCCAGGCCTATCCCGATCACGCCCTCGCCGAGACCCTGGCTTTCCGCGTGGGCGAGGCCCTCTACGGCGCCGGCAAGCTGAAGGAAGCCATCGCGGCCCTGACCCTGTTCAGGGACCGCTACCCCGGGAGCAAGCGCGCTCCCGATGCCCAGCTCCACATTGCCGAGGCCCACCACCACATGAAGGCGTACGAGGCCGCACGGTCGGCCTGGCGCGCCTTCATCGGTGAGAATCCCAACCATCCCGCCTGGGCCTCGGCCCAGCGCCGCATCGTGGAGGCGCTCTACACCCGCGCCGCCGACCTGAGAAAGGCCGAGGAATCCGAGGAGGCGCTGACCGCCTTCAAGGCCTTCCTGGCCGAGTATCCGGCAGACAGGCTGAGCCCGAAGGCGCAGGTGAACGTGGCCGAGCTCCACGAAAAGGCCGAGCGCCTGGAAGCGGCTCTGGAAGCCTACCGCATCGTGGCCACCCGCTACGCCGGCCTGGACCGGAACGCGGCGGCCTCCAGCCAGTTCAAGCGGGCCGAGATCCTGAGGCTCAAGAAGGAAGACCTCACCCGCGCCATGGAGGCCCTGAAGGACCTGCTCAAGCGATTCCCCGGAACCGGGGAAGCTCGCAAGGCACGGTCCCTCATCGCCCGCCTCTTTGCCCGGTCCCTCAAGGTGGAGACCGAACGCGTCTTTTCCCTGAAGGAGGCCCCACGCCTCAAGGTGTCCACCCGCAACATCGAGAAGCTCTCCTTCAAGGCCTACCCCCTGAACCTGGTGGAATACTTCAAGCGGAAACACCGCATCGACCGCATCGAGTCGGTGGAGGTGCCCATCATCAAGCCGGCGGTGGAGTGGACCGTGGAAGTGAAGGGCTACGCCCGGTTCAAGGACATCGAGCGCCCGGTCCCCCTCGACCGCCTGAAGGATCTGGCCGCCAAGGGCGGCGCCTTCATCCTCGCCGTGCGGGGAGAGGACCTGGAGACCCGCACCCTGGTTCTGCTCTCGGACCTGACCCTGGTGCTCAAAAAATCGCCCAGACAGGGGCTGGTCTTCGTCCTCGACGAGGCCGCGGGCCGCCCCGCCTCCGGCGTGGACGTGATCATGAGCGACGGCCGAAAGATCGTCGCCACCGGCAAGACCGATCGTGAAGGCGTCTTCGTCAAGCGGTTCGGCAACTACGTACCCGGACTCCAGGTCCTGGTCCACCGCCGCGGCCACACGGCCCATGCAGGCGGATCCAGCCGGAGCGCCTACACCTTCGGGTACAAGACCAAGGCCTACCTCTATACCGACCGGCCGCGCTACCGGCCCGGCCACCGGGTCCAGTTCAAGGGCATCGTCCGAAAGGTGGTGGACGGCGTCTACCGCACGCCCAGGAACGCCAAAACCCAGGTCAAGGTCCTGGACAGCCGCGGCGCCATTCTCCTCGAGAAGGAGATGAAGGTGAACGCCTTCGGCACCCTTAGCGGCGAGGTGGTCGTGGGAGGTGCGGCGCCCCTGGGCACCTATCGCATCACTGCCCGGTTCGACAAGCAGGATTTCCAGACCACCTTCGAGGTGGCCGAGTACAAGAAACCCGACATGTTCGCCCGCATCAAACCCGGTCGCCCCGACTACCTGAACGGCGAGCGGGTGGAGGCCGTCCTGGAGGCCGGCTACTTCTTCGGCGGCCCGGCAAAGCGCGCGGCCGTGCGCTGGCGCGTCTACCGCCGGTCCTTCTCCTTCGACGCGGCGGCGTACAAGGACTACGCCTGGTTCTTCGAGGAGAAGAAGGCCGACAGGAAATCGGGGGGCGGCCCCGGGGACCACGTCACCTCCGGGACCGGCGTGACGGACGACGAGGGCCGCTTCAAGTTCGCCTTCGACACCGGCGACAGGGAGGGCGACTGGCGCTACACGGTGGTGGTCGAGGTCCAGGGCCGCGGCCGTTCCGTGGCCTACGGCTCCACGGTGTTGTTCGTGACCGAGCGGGCTTACTATGCCGTGGTGCGCGCCGACAAGAAGGCCTACCAGCCGAAGGAAGACATCCGGATCTCCTTGACCACGGTGAACGCCCGCCACGAGCCCGTCTCCAGAACCGGCATCGTGGAGCTCCGCCGCCTGGGGCGCGGAAAGCAAGGCCCCACCGAGACCGTGGCGGCCACCGCCCCCGTCACCACCGGCAAGGACGGCAAGGGTGAGGTGAAGCTCCGGGCCCCCCGTGGCGGCGACTACCGGATCTCCTACGCGGGCAAGGACCGGAGGGGCGAGACGACCCTCGGCCAGGCCCGGGTTGCCGTATCCGGCGAGGCCGAGGACCTGAGGCGTCAGGCCAGGATCGTGGCCGAACGGGAGATCTACTACGCCGGCGATCGGGCCCAGGTGCTGGTGAACACCCCCCGGGCACCGGCCCACGTACTGCTCACCTTCGAGGGGGAAAGGGTCCTGGACCACAAGGTGATCCACCTGGAGCGCCGGTCCAACCTCCTGCGACTGGAAATGAAGGGCGACTACGCCCCCAACGTGTTCCTGCGCGTGGCCATCCCCGCGGACCACAAGCTCTACGAGGACGAGGACGAGGTCCTGGTATTCAAGTTCCTGAAGGTGAAGGTCACCCCCGACCGCACCGAATACCGACCCGGCGACAAGGTGAAGTACGCCATCCACGCCACCGACCCCAAGGGCAAGCCGGTGAAGGCCGAGGTCAGCCTGGCGGTGGTGGACAAGAGCCTGCTCGAGATCGCGCCCGAGACGGTCAAGGCCGTCAAGCCCTTCTTCTACGACCAGAAGCGGCGCCGGAGCGTGGCCACCTCCTCCTCCCTCTCCTTCAAGTACGCGGCCGCCACCAAGAAGGTGGACCCCGACCTCCTCGGCATGGAGGCGCGGGACAAGTTCATGAAGGAGATGCAGAGCCGGGAGCAACTGGCCCGGAAGGCCGTGGCCGCGTCTCCAACGCCCTCCTACGCTGGCCCGACCGGGTCCGTGCCCCCTCGCCTGAAGAACATGTCCAAGTGGGCGGACGCCAAGCCCGGCAGGAGGGTGGCGGCCGAGAAGAACAAGTCCGAATCGGCCGGATTCTTCCTCGGTAGATCCGGCAAGCGCCTCGAGCGCCGTGCCCACAAGAAGGGCAATCGGCCGGGCAAAGATGCGGTCATGGACCGCCTCGCGGCCGACCGGGAGCAGTCCGAGATGGAGGACGCCGAACCCATGCAGGATGCTCCCTTCGAACGGGGCTACCTGGGCTACCGTGCGGACGAGGCTCTCCAGGCGGTCAAGGTGCGGCGTCGGTTCCTGGATACCGCGGCCTTCCTCCCGCACGTGGAGACCGACGAAAACGGTAAGGCCGAGGTGGAGGTGACCCTGCCCGACAACCTCACGGCCTGGCGTGCCAAGGCCGTGGGCGTGGGGGGAGACGCCCTGGTCGGTTCCGGCGAGACCGTGTGCCGGGCGGTGAAGCCCCTGGTGGCCCGCATCGATGCACCGCGGTTCCTCACCCAGGGGGACCGGGTGCGCGCGGCCTCGGTCCTGCACAACAACACGAACCGGTCCGAGAACCTCGAGGTCTCCTTCACCGCGGAAGGAGCGAAACTGGAGAGCCCCGCCCGCGCCTCCACGGCGCTGCCCCCCTTCGAGGCCGGCCGCCTGGACTGGGACCTCACGGCGCCGGATCCCGGCGTGGTCAAGCTCACCCTGAAGGCGGTGGTGAGCCGCAAGGACGGCCACAGCGACGGCATGGAGAAGGCCATTCCCACCCTTCCCTTCGGGGAACACGGCCGCATGGCCCGTTCGGCCACCACGGCCGAGAGCGCCGTGATCCAGCTGACCCTCCCCGACGCCCTGATTCCGGGCGCGAGCCGATTCACCTTGCTCCTGAGCCCCGGCTACGACACGGTGCTCCTGGACGGCCTGGACTACCTGGGCGGCTTTCCGTACGGCTGCATCGAGCAGACCGTGAGCCGGTTCCTGCCCGCGGTGGCCGCGGCAAGTGCCCTGGCCAAGCTGGGCATCGACGATCCGGCCCGGGCCGCCCGCCTGGAGAAGCAGGTGAGAGCGGGCCTGAACCGTCTCTACCACATGCAGCACCCCGACGGCGGGTGGGGCTGGTGGTTCCGTAAGATGCGGGGCGGCGCCGCCCACTGCAGCTCCGATCCCCGCATGACCGCCTACGCCCTCCTCGGCCTCGAGGTGGCGCACAAGTGCGGGTACGCCGTGGATCAAAACGTTCTCGGCCGCGCCCGCACCCTTGCCCGGAGGCTGGCGCAGAAGGTCTCGGGCTACGACCTCCGGGCCGCCCTCCTCCATGCTCTGAGCGTGGGGGGCGCCGCGTCCACGTCGGACCTGGGTCGGGCCTACCGTTACCGGGACCTGCTCACCGTCAGCGGCCTCTCCCGCCTGGCCCTGGCCTACGCGGCTCTCAACCGCCCCCGGTACGCCGAGAACCTGGTGACCCTGCTGAAAGAGCGCGCCCTGGAGAGCGAAGGGCACGTGCGGTGGAAGTACGCCGCCACCGGCAAGGGCGCCTGGGACCGATCGGAGATCGAGAACACGGCCTTCGCCCTCATGGCTCTGCTGCGCGTGGATCCCTCGAGTCGACTGGTGGAGCCGGCCCTGGCCTACCTCATGCATCACCGCACCGGCCGCTCCTTCCGGTCCACCAAGGACACGGCGGCTGTGATCCTGGCCCTGACAGACTATCTGGTCCGCAGGAACCTGGAGCAGCCCACCTTCGATCTGGTGGTGGAAGTCAACGGCAAGAAGGCCTCCGAGGTCCGCATCGAACAGGGTCGCATGGCCGACAAGAAACGACACATCTTCCTGGATGCATCCCTGTTCAAGCCCGGGGCCAACACGGTTCATCTGAAGAAGGCCGGCCCGGGTAAGATCCACTACGCCTTCATCGCCGACTACCACGGCCCGGCCGAATCCGTAGAATCCCGGGGCAACCTCCTCCAGGTCAAGCGGTGCTACAGTCCCCACGTGGACCCCTCCGCCATGGGCGAGGATTGGGTGAAGCCCGGCTGGACCGTGGTCATGGAGAAGTTCAGGCCCACGAAGGAAAAGAAGCCGAGCCTGAAAGAGGTGCTGGCTGGAGACAAGGTGAAGGTGGTCCTCGACCTCGAGGCCCGGGAGGCCGCCTCCTACGTCGTGGTGGAGGATCCGCTGCCGGCCGGCTTCGAGGTCATGGCCGGATCCGCACATGGGGCCTTCGACCGTTTCGAGCGCCGGGACAACCGGGCCGTCTTCTTCTTCTCGTCCGTCAAGGGAAAGGTGAACGTAACCTACGTGATCCGCGCCATACACCCCGGCGCCTACCGCATCCTCCCCACCTTCGCCTCCCCCATGTACGAGCCGGAGATCTGGGGCCGCGCCGCCAGCGCGCCGCTGAAAGTGGTGGATCCCCGGGACGGGGTCGATATCGCGCGGGCCCGGGCCAAGCCGACCGCGGACGAGCTCTACTACGGCGCCCTCAAGGACCTGGGCAAGAAGCGCAAGGGTGCGGCCCTGAAGAAGCTCCGGGCCGTGCGGACCTATCGCCTGCGGGACGAGATCCTCGACGAGGTGCTGGCGCACCTGGTGAAGCTGGAGCTCGGACAGCACCCGAAGAACGCCGTGTCCGCCTTCGAGGAGCTCCAGGAGAGGAATCCGCGGAAGGCGGCCTTTGATCGAGCCACCCGGATCCGATTGGCCCACGCCTATCACGGCTTGAAAGAGTACGAGCGATCCGCCGGTTTCTATCGCCAGCTCCTCGGGGATTCCTTTCAGGCCGAGAGGGCCCTGGTGTCGAGCTACATCGAGCTCGGGAAGCCTGCAAAGGCCCAGGCCGTACTCCTCCAGGTGCTCCGGCGCTACCCCGACGCCAACGAGGTGGTGAGTGCGACCTACCAGCGCGGACTCCAGTTCGCGGAGATCCGTCAACCGGACCTGAAGCCGGATCCCTACCTCAAGGTGGCTGCTCCCACCATGCGGGTGGAGGCGCTCCGGGAGCTCAAGGCCTTCACCGGCTTCTATCCCCGCAGTCCCCTTGCCGACGACGCCCAGTATCACGTGGTCAAGCTACTGCAGCAGCTGAAGGTTCACGACCGCGCGGTGCAGGAAACAAAGCGCTTCTACACCCGCTACCCGAAGAGCCACTGGCTGGACGACGTCATGTTCCTGGAGGTCCAATCCCTTTACGCCGCGGGCCACTACGGGGCGTCCCTCGAGGCGGGGCAGACCCTCGTTTCAAGGCGCTTTCCGCGCGAGGACGGGCGCAAGGGAACCATCTGGAGCCCCTGGAGGGACCACACCCTCTATCTCCACGGCAAGATCAAGCACATCCAGGGCGATCTCAAGACCGCGGTCTCCTACTACCGCCGCGTGGCCGGCAAGTTCGAGGACGCGAGGGACGCCATGTCCTTCTTCACCCGCACCGAGCTCGAGGTGGAGCCCAGCCGGTCCATGGCCGCGGATCAGATCCCCAATATCGAACTCACCCTGAAGAACATCCGGTCCGTCCGCGCCAAGATCTACCCCGTGGACCTCAAGGTTCTCTTTGCCGTGCGCAAGAACCTGGTGGGCATCCACGCCATCGATCTCACCGGCATCCC
The DNA here is from genome assembly GCA_964485695.1 of uncultured Planctomycetota bacterium. Lineage (GTDB taxonomy): Bacteria > Planctomycetota > JAFGQW01 > JAFGQW01 > JAFGQW01 > CAZAKZ01. Next base: position 21,300 of record CAZAKZ010000017.1, read on the forward strand.
GGCCGTGGCCACCTTCGAACGGAAGTTCGATCGGCCCCCGGAATACAAGCGGTTCACCAAACAGGTGCGGCTCCCCATCAAGGAAAAGGGCGTCTACCTGGTGGTCCTCAAGGCCGGAACCCGGGACGCCACCACCATCGTGGTCATGTCCGACCTGGATCTCAAGGTCCAGCGCGTCGGCCGGAAGATCCGGGCCTACGTGAGCCGGCGGTCCACGGGCATCCCCGTGGCGGGCGCCTTCGTCCGCATCGCCGACGGCCGCCACATCAAGGCCGAAGGGCCCACGGACCCGCGCGGCGTGTTCGAGGGGCCGAACATCCGAGGAAAGGCTTCCATCGTCGTGGAGCACGAGGGCAGCTTCGCCTTCCACCAGGAGTCGGCGAAGTAGTCAGGAAATCGTGAAACGAACGGGGCCGGCCCAGTGTCGGCTCCTGTCGTTTCTCCGGGAGGGGCTGATAGCGCACCCATCGCTTGCGCGGTCATGAAGACCCGGTATTTCATTTCCTCCGATTCGAAGTCCCCGGTTTCTTCCGGACCCGGTCGAGGCCATCCCGGGCCGGCTGAACACGGTTTTTCCCGACATCCTCCAGGCCCTTGCGGATCTTCTGAATGGCCTCCACTTGATCGACGGCGTCCAGTAATTGCTGATATATCCCGGGATCCATGACAACTAGAGAGGCCTTCCCGTTCAGGGTGAGAACAATGGGCCTTCCGGATGTCCTGAGTTGCTTCAGGAAGGCCGGTGTGTTTCGTTTGAAATCGGAAAGCGAGTGGATGTCTCGGGTAACATCTATCATGAGCGGATCTCCATGTAGCATTAAATTTGAACTAAATTTGATGCTACATGGTTCGTCCTGCAATGTCAATCTCCTCAGGATTTACTGACCTGTCCAGAGAACGACCATCCTGTCACCTTGAATGGGATCATCAGGCGATCGGCTGCCAGAAAAGTCGCAATCCGGAGGCGATGGTTACATGGGAAATGCAATTTTTTATTAACTATCGGCCGGGTCTGAAGACGGCTGGCGTTCACCCAAACAGACCGTCATCCATACAGCCAAGGATTACTATTCATGAGAACGATCCTGTTTCCCTGCCTGCTCGTCCTGTGCTTGATCCTCGTCGCGGGGTGCTGTTCAGACAAGTGCTGCGGTTCCTGCTCGTCCGGCGACAAGGCGGCCTGCTCGTGCGACTCGGCGAAGGGAGTCGAGGCAGCGGCATGTGCGTGCGAGACCCTCAAGGCCGGCGGCACCGGATGGTGCCCGAAATGCGGCGTCGGATTCTCAGAGGGCAAGATGGTCAAATGCAAGGGTGCCTGCGCTGCCAATCCTGGAGGCCAGCCCTGCAAGCAGTGCGTGAAATAGTCCCACGCCAATTTCTCGTCTCGAATCGGGCCATCCTGAGCCTGTGAGATTCCTCACGGGTTCGAAAAGGCCCGGTTCACCTCGATATTCTTTCCTGTCGAGACAGCCCCACCCCCGGCATGTACCCGGACATCTGGAAATTTTCCCATTCCTGAGTACCATCTAGGAAACAAAACTCAGGAGATTCAGGGGAATGGCTATCTTGACGGGGAGAAACCGGACCGCACGGGTCGCGGCCGCGGGGCTCCCGATATTCCTGCTGCTCTTGTCTTCCTGGAAGGCTGTGGCTCAGCCCGAGGGGGTGAAGTCCGTGCAGCCGGAGAAAATCCTCGAAGACCTGAAGAAGGCCCTGACAGCACAGCTGATGCCCGTGAACGCCCGGGCCCGGGCCGCAGCCGAAAGGTTAAAGGCACTCCGGCCCCAGAGCCGCTTCCTGGTCGGCAACAACGGCGTCTCCCTCCCCCCTGGACCTTCCCTGGAGCGCGTCCAGGTCCTGAAGAAGGAGGTCTCGATCCTGGGCCGCATCGAGGTCTGGATGCAGCGGGTGTTTTCCTGCGCCATCGACCGGCAGCTCCTCCTCACGCAGGCGCACTGGAAGGTCGAGGCGCTGGTGGAGGCGAGGCGAAAGCTGAAGCGGCCCGGTCGCGGACCGCTGGCCCTGGCCGACCGCCTTCTCCCGGCCCTCGTCCGGTACGAGGCCGAGGTCCGGAAGAAGGTGAAGGCCGCCGCGGACCAGGCCGACGGTTCCAAAGCCGATCTGGATGCATTCCTGCGCCGTAAGAGCCAGGCCGAGAAGGCGCTTCTCGAGGCGAACCAGGCCTGGAAGAAGGAGGTTGAGCGGCACACCAAGGTTCAGGAGAAGAAGAAGGCCGCCCTGGTCGAGAGGGGCAAGAACCTCAGTGCCCGATACGAACAGCTCCTGGAGGAGCAGGACCTCATCGAATCCGAAGAGGCCACCCGACGCCAGACCCTGCGCCGAATCCTGATGGGCCGGAGGTCTTCGGAAAAGGACTCCACCCCGCTCGAAGACCTGTGCGGAATTGCCTTTGACCGGGCCTCCCTTGTCACGGCCCGGGCGATCCGGAAAGACCTCGTGCACCTGATGGACTGGAAGTGCAAGCACTTCGAGGCCCTGGCCGCTTTGCACGCGGACCAGGGCCGATACCTGGAAGCGTGCGCTGGCCTCGGTAACCGTCTTCCTTCCGTTTTCGGCCTCGATCCCAGGGAGATCGTCCTGGCGAAAATGAGAGCCCTCGAAGCCGGCCGCGCCGCCCGGGAGGAACGGCTCCGTCTCGAGAAGGAGAACAAGCGCACGGACGAGACCCTCCTCCTGCTCGCCGAAGAGGCGAAGGCCCTGAAGAACCGGTACCTGAAGCGAGGTGACCTGGGTGGAATCTTCCGGTCGCCCCTGCCGAGGCGCCGCTTCCATGCTCGTCTCCTGCCACTGGACGCCTCGAAGGAGATGCGCACGCTTGACCGGAATCTCAGGGCGGCTCACGAGAAGCGGGACTCGGGACGGTGCGAGATCCAGCGCCGGCGCAAGGAGGCGAGAGATCGCCTCGAAACGGCATTGGGGCTCTGCGAGGCCATGGCCGGACTCCGTGTGGACGCACCGGAGTTCTCGGAGCGAGAGGGGGCCTTTCTCGAGGCGCGTCAGGAGGTGGCCCACCTCGCCGGCGACTACAATGCCCTCCTGGCCGCGGACGCCGCGGCCGCCCGGCACACCGAGGCCCTGGCGGCCTCCCTGGCCAGGCTCCTCAACGCATACCGGGTCGAGGACCGGGATTCGGTCGCCTGGAAGCTCGAGAACGTTTGGCTCCCCGAGGCACGGCGCCGGGCCCGGCAACTCCCGGCTCCGGAAATCCTCCTCTGCATCACGGCCCTGTTGCTTCTCACTGGCACCCTTGCCAGTTGCGTGCGCCGGCCGAGGTGGCTGGGCGCGGGGGTCCAGGCCTTATGCTTCACGGCCGTATTGGCCTTCCTGATCGCGGGCCTGGTGCAGCAGGGCCCGGCCGGTGGCGTGCTGGCCGCCGGTGGCGGCATCACCCTGATCCTGCTCCTCGGAAGTCTCCCGGTGAACCTCCTGGCCGGACTGCGGCTCCGTCTCACCGGCCGCGGCGCTGCGGGTGAGATGATCTGGAATCCTGACCTCCGGGGCCGCGTGGTCCGGCGGGGCCTGATCACCTCGACCCTGACCCTGGACGGAGGTGGCGGCCTTGAGGTGAGGCGGGTCCAGAACCGGCTGCTCCTCCGCCCGGGGCCGGAGATTCCGGCTGCGCCGGCTCCATCCGGAACGGAACGACGCGCCCCGGGGCAGACGGACATCCGGTTCCTCGTCACCCTGGCGAGCGACTGGATGGCGGTGAGGCAGCTCGTCCACGATGTCGCCCGCGGCCACGACCCGCGTTCCAGGGTCCGGTTCCAGGTCCAGAAGGGCCGGATCTGCCTGACCCTGGAGCTATCCGACGGAGTGGACAGATCCCGGATCCGGGAAGAGGTCCTGCGGGTGCTCCGGTCCGCCCCGTTCGCGCAGCTGGTGGAGGGGTGACATCGAAGAAGGTGGTTGCGCATCCACCCCTGATTCCCGTACGATGCTCGGGGCGGCATTGCGATCCCGCACGGCCGCCGGGTCTTTTCCTTCGAGAGTCGAGTGAGGATGAACATGAAAACCGCTTCCGGTATCCTGCCCATCGCCGCCCTGGCCGCGGCTTGGATCTTCCTCTCCAGCCCGGAGGCCCGGGGCCAGTCCGCGACCTCCGGTGCCCGCCGCGTACCCGTCTGCACCAGCACCTACCAGATCGATCCCGGCCGCGTCGGCCCCCCCCCGGCCCGGGCCTCGATCCGGGTGAAGGCGCGATACCGTGCCATTCCCCTGGACGCAAGAACCCTGAAGGCCATCCGCACCCAGCCACGCGCCCGGGCCTTCTTCAACGGCCGGGTGCTCCGCCGCCTGGTCCAGCTGACCACCGACGTCCCCATCACCTTCGGAAAGACCACCCTCCGGCCCGGCATGTACGACGCCGGCTTCAGCAGCCAGGGCAAGATGAAGTGGCGGTTCGTGGTGGTGGACCGGTCGGGCAAGGTCCTGGTGAACGAACCCCTCGTCCTCTCCCGCGCCGAGGCGGAGATCCCGTGCTTGAACCTCTCCCTCATTCCCGCCGGCAAGGAAAGACGCTTCTATCTGGCGGTGCGGTACGGAACCCTACGCGGCCACCTCGCCCTGCAGTGGGTGGAACAGAAGCCCGCGAAAGGCCCGTGAGTCGATCACGAACCGGCTGGCCTCACAACCGGTGCCGCTTCTTCGATTGAAATGGCGTGGACGGTGAATGCCGCTGTCCATGGCCAGCGTGAACTCCAGAAGTGCATGGCCAATCCCAATTCGCCTCCTCAGGACGCCCTGAGCGCGCTGGAGACCGTCTCGATGCCGGCGGTGTCTGCGACTGCAGACGCCACTCTGGTGCCTACCGCCACCGGGATCTCCAAGAGGGCGGCTGTGTCTGGACCGGATGCGATCGAGGCTGCTCGATGCTCCGGGGCAGACGGGGGCATTATTGAGGTAGTTGGATCCTCACGATTGCGAGCCGAGTGCCTATCCCACGCTCTGATTATTTCCTGGATCGGGACATCTCCGTGGCATGGGGCATCCCACGGTCCTGAGATGTCCCGATCCAGGAAATAATCAGAACGTGGTGGCTCCCCAGGTTCGGTTCTGCCGTATGGAATCCTCGAGGACAACCTGAAACCGCGCGGCCGCAGCCGATTGCCGGCAGGCCTCATGGAGCGGACGTCAGGACCTCCTCTTCCCGATTCTCGACCGGGAGCGCAAGAGCCTCGCCCTCCAGAAAGAACCGGTGCCAGAGCTCGAGGCTCACGAGGCGGCTGAGGAGAGCCAGGCTGCCGCCCCTTCCCGCAATCTGCTTCTCCAGGAGATCCTCCAGTGCACGAGGACTGAAATATCCGCGGCTGCGTGCCCTCGCGCCCAGGAGCACGGATCGGAAGAAATCCTGAAAATCAGGACGGGTTTCCAGCCACCCTTGATAGTCCACGGCGCACCCCCGCCTCTTGCGCCCGGACAGCAGGCCAAGCCGCTGGAGCATCTTGACCGCCGCCTTTCTCCCGTAGAGCCGCAGATAGTCGAACAGTCCGGCATCCGGGCGGAGCCCGGTCCTCTCGTACGGCAAGTCCGCCAGTTCCGGGGCGAGGCGGGCCACCATCCTGGAGGTGATCGGCTTTTCCTTGCAGCGCAATCCCGGGGGGAGCCGCCTCAGCACATCGATGAGGTCCGGGTGGAAGAACGGGTGCCTCACCTCGCAGAAGTTCCGCAGGATCACGGTCCCCATGATGTTGTAGCGCCGCACCCGTTGCGTCTGCTCGAAGTAGTCCGTCCTGTCGAGGGGGTCGGGGATTTGATCGGGAACGCTTGCCAGGAGTTCATCCAGAGACTGCCCGAGACTTTCACGAGCCACCGACACGAAATCGCTCGAGAACAGATCCGCCATGATCAGCTGCCTTTGCAGGTCGAATAGCGGATGTGTGAACACCCAGTCCAGCTGCTTCATCGGCGTGTAGCGGGAGGGCATGATCCGGTTCAGGATGGCGTCCGCCATGCCGTACATGCTGTCGAATGAGCTCGTTCCGTCCAGGGCAACCGATACCTCGGGTGGCAGGTTCCTGCCCACGTGAAGAATATGCGTGTCCAGGGCGCTGAACATCCCGTCAGCCATGTAGACGCCCTGGCGGATCCAGGACAGGACTTCCTCCGGCTCCATCAGGACGGTTTGATTCGGGAACTTCAAGCGTTTCGCGGTCTCCCGGCCGAGCGCGACGTCATCGCTGTCGCTGCTGCCGATGGTGATCGTCCTGGCAGCCTTATCACCCCGGTACAGTGCGGCAGCAATGCACCGGGAATCGAGACCCCCGCTGAGGGGAACGGCGTAGGGGCCGGGTCCCGGAGTCATCGCCTCAAAAGTCTCGATGAACCTTTCCGTCACCCGATCCGTCCGGTCCCCAAGTCGATACCCGCCTTCCCGATCCCGCTCGTAGAGAAGACACCCGTAGCGCTTCAGGTCGACGTTTCCGTCCCGTATCGTCGCAATCGTGGCCGGAGGAAGGGTCTTGATCGAGGCGAACAGGGTACGGGTGCCGAGGGGAAATCCAAACACGATGAAATCGCTGATCCCGTGAAGGTCCGGGTCCGGCGTGAAGCGTGACGTTTTTACAAGGGCCTTGACCTCCGAGGCAAAGCTCACACGATCCTCGTTCAATCGGTAGTAGATGGGCCTGAGGCCGGTCCTGTCGCTGGCGAGCAGCAGGGTGCGGGAACGTCCATCCCAGATGGCAAGGGAAAAGAACCCGGTCATGTTCTCGACGAAATCGATGCCCGATTGCATGTAGCAACGCAGGGCTATGGCCGCGGCAGAGGAAGGCGCAGACGTTCTCTCCTCCGGTCCTCCACCGATGGACCCGTGGGTTCCGAAAAATTCGCCGTCCACGGCCACGAGGATATCCTCGCCCGGGCTGGATGCGACGTCGGGAGGAGCCGGGTACCTGGAAAGAACGGCATGTGCCATCTCCGCATCTCCGGAGAATTGGTGGCTGTACCGGTGTGTATACGGACCGAGGCCGAGCATCGTCGCTGCCTTCAGCGCACTGAATACATCGGATTTGCTTCCGTTCAATCTCACGATCCCGGTTATGCCTGGCATTCGGCCTGACTCCCTTTGCGGTGGAGGGGATGCGCCGGCCCGGACGAACCGATCCCACATGACCGGCATTTCCTGCGGTAGACCGGAACCTCTCGCACTCGACGGACCTCCACCCGTCGGACATCGAAGTATCGGAAAATCGGGCCAATCCCCAATATATGAAAATCCGGGGCGGGCCATCGCCGTCACGATCGCCTGGTGGTTGCCCCCCCGGGTCCCCTGCCCGATCGGTCTGAAATGACCCGGTCGCTACTCCCGAGCCGCCCGACCGGCCAGGACGGAACCGGATTTTTTACCCCTGCTCTTTACTCAGGGCCGGAAATATAGCATCATGATAAGATACTCATTTGGCCTGATTCTACCGAGCCTGCAGATACAAGGGGATTACTCATCATCTCTTCTGGAGAGGACCGTTTTCGGCCGGATCTTTCCCTGGAATCATAAATATCCTGGCGAATGCCCGGCGTCACGGCGTTCTTCTGCAAAGGGTGACAACCCCTTCTTCGCACGGTAAAATTCAGTAGTAGAAGTCTCAAAACGGGCATTGAATACCGGAGGGCTGCCCCTTTGACTTATCAGATGGACAGGAACCCAGGTTCCCCGGTCGAGGTTTCCTGACCCGACCGGCGAAGGAAAGGCCCTCAGCGGACTTCCGGTTTTTTTTATTCCATAATAGAGACAGGAATCCCTGCAAAGCACCCTGGAGGCGTTCTTGCAGGTATCTGGAGATTACATCGAATCCGTTCCCGATCGGGGAAGCGTTCGGCCGTTTCTCGTCGGGAACAAGACCTCAGGTATTATTAGGAGTGTAGAAAATGCAGAAAACCCTCTACGTGTGCCTCGCAGTAGCCCTGATCGCGGGAATCGGCATGGGCCAGACCGCCGGTCAGCAACGCGGGATGTACATCGGAATCGGCAACTATGCCACGGCGACCAGCGCCGTGGGCGAGTTCACCGCCCAGAACAAGTGGTTGATGTACCCCACGGGCCACTCTGCCTGGCCCCACTGGGGCAACATGTGGCACGCCACCCAGGACGTCGACAACCAGTCCGTTCTCACCTATGCTCTCGTGGGCAATGCTCCGAACTCATACGCCTTCATCCAGTGGGATCCGATCCTTCCCGGTGTTCTCAACACCCTGTGGATGATCCCCTTCAGCGGCACGAGTTTCCCGGGGAATGTGACTAATATCACTCTCAACTCTAACGGCGATATCGTCGGGTTTGACAGCCAGTACAATCAGGTCGTCCAGTATGATCGGTTGGACTTCAATAAGCCGAACGCCAAGTGGGTCGGGACGACCCTCAAGACGAGCTTGGGTATCAACGGCGGTCTGGGTGGCTTTGACTGGGACAAGCTGAACGGTGGGTACTATGTGGCCAACTCACGGTCGGGCACGACTCCCATCCAGAACCTCGTCCAGGTATCTGCGGATCTGTCAACAAGCACCATGGTCGCCACCATTGCGAACAGTAATGTTAAGGTCAACATGGGCGGCGGGATCCTCGAAAACGGTGACTGGATAGGCTCTTCCTACACCACATTCCTGTACCAGGAGGTGAAAGCCGGCTCGAACCAGTGGACCACCGGACCCGCATCCACGGTCGGAACGTTGACCGACGTGACGCCCGAGAGGTTTTCCGCGGCCGGGAGAGGCTACTTCGGCGTTCTTGTCTCTGTTTCCGGCTCTGCGACGCACCATGCCATCGGCTATTTCGACGCGACCACAACGCCGCACACCGTGACAACCCTATCAGCCCCTGGCCCGCTTCCCAGCAACGTCACGGGGTGGTGCATGGAGGCGATGGCCCTCTATGACCGCGACCTCTGCACCGTGAGAACGGGCAAGGCGACCTGGGATATCAACATCAAGCCAGATCCCCAGGGCACCTGGGCCGGCAAGCAGTACATCGTGGCGGCAAGTCTCACCGGCTCCAAGCCTCCCATCGTCCTTCCGGACGGTCGTCAGATCTTCCTCCTTCCCGACGTCCTCACGGTGGCCACGGCCATGGGACCGTTTCCGCCGTTCCTGACAAACAACGTCGCAACCCTCGACCCATTCGGCGTGAACACGGCCAAACTCAACCTCACGGCCCTGGGCACGGCCGCGAACGGCAATCTCATTCACTTCTGCGGCGTCGTCCTGGACCCCAAAGCTCCAAGCGGAATCGCCTGGGTCTTTGAGCCCTGTGCATTCTTTATCGACGTGCAACCGTAAGGAAAACGATAGGTCACTCTCCGGCGCTGCCGTCCATCTACGGCAGCGCCGTTTTTCTTTTCCGATCGTCTCCCCCCCGGGTTGCTACCGGGCCCGGACCAGACGGTCCTCCCCCACTCCCACCGCTTGCCGGAGGTCCCGGATGTCCTGAAGGAACCGCCCGGCATCCCCGGGATATCCGGCCGTGGGCTCGAGATCGGGCTGCAAGCTCCTCCAGAACCGGTTGAAGAGTTCCATGTGGAGCTCCCGGGTGTACTTGGCCGCCATAGATGCCAGGCCCACGGGGAGGAATGCGGAATCCGCCCGGGTGACGAACCGGATCCCCATGCGACGGGTGTGGTCCCGGACGTGGTAGGCGAACGTCCCCTCGGGGGCAGGCTGCGGGCTCACGGAACCCGGGTGGAAGAGCGCCCGTAACAGTCCGGCATAATCCTTTCGCCCTCCCTGGCGATCCACCACGAGGTCCACGGAGTCGAGCGTCCCGTAGGCCTCGAAGATCCGGCGGATGAGGGGTGCGGCGGCAAAGAAGTTGAAAATGTTCTTGGAGGCATAGCGCTCGAGTCCCTGGTTCACCTCGCCGGCGTGGAGGACCGAGACGCGCATCTCCCGCACCCGGATACCGGAGCGATCCAGCACCCCGGCCAGGTCCTCGGCTCCGGCCCTGAGGGATTCCAGAGAGGCGGCGCGTGGAAGGTGGAGCCTTTCGCGATACCAGGGATAGCGGGAAAGGCCCTCTCCGGTCCGGCCGCCCGGCAGGTCGAGGGACCGCACCCACTCGCTCAGGTCCGCGGGGGGCGTGGAATGACACTGCAGGAGAAAAGGAAACAGGCCTCGCTCCAGCACGGTCAGGTCCTTGCGCGGCCCGAACAACCGCTTGCTGTCCCCCACGGGCACTACGGCGCCGGCTCTGGAATCCACCAGTGGACCCAGGCACAGGGCCGGATCATCGAGGCTCTCCACTGGCCCCTCGAAGACCGTGAGACCCAGGACCAAAGGCCCCAGCCTGGGTCCGAGGCCCGCCTCGTCCACGCCTGCCAGAATGGCCATGTCAAAATTCCCTCCCGGAAGTGTGGCCGTATGGTACGGGGCCGCAGCCCCTGGATCAAGGACCCGAACCTGAGATCCGAGGCCTTTCCCGGATTTCTCTCAAGGTTCCATCTTCAATCCATGAAAAGGGTTATGCATGTTTCTCCTCGTTTCTCCGCGGCCCCTCCACCTCGACCCGGGGTCTTACCGAAACAAGATATGGAGATCTCCAGGATTCCGGAAGGCAAGACGCATATGATCAAGATTCTCTTTGTCGAAGGCCATCCCACGACCCGGGATGCCATGAAGGTGGCCCTGAAGCAGTTCAAGGGATTCGAGGGGGACTTCATCCCCACGCGGGACTGCCTGGATATGATGGCCCACGGCCAGTACCACGTCGTATTCGTCGAGGACATGCCGAGTCCGGCAGATACCTACGACCTCCTGGACGCCATGAGCAGCCAGGAGGGGCGCCTCCCGGTGGTGGTGATCGCCGAGGAGGGCAACATCAAGGCATTCATCCACGAGAAGAAGCGTTTGAATATCAGCGCTTTCTTGCGCAAGCCGCTGGATCCCGTGGAAGTCTTCCGGTTGCTCGGTCGATTGAGAGAGCGGGTCGATGCCCTGGACCTGACTCTGGGGTGACCGAAAAAAATCAGGAGAAGAATAGGCCGTGATCTTTCTGGACTCGACCGCTACATTGGAATCCCTCTGGAGGCTGGACAGAGGAGAATCGATGCCGGGAAAACGTCCAGGAAAAGCCCCAACGAACAAACCGGTCGCAGTGCATTCACCGTCCGAGAAGCGCCGCGCCCGTTCCATGCTGAAGAAGCTCCGCGCGGCACATCCGGACGCCCGGTGCGCTCTGGACCACGAGAATCCGTTTCACCTCCTGGTGGCCACGGTATTGAGTGCCCAGTGCACGGATGACCGCGTGAACAAGGTGACCCCGGATGTATTCGGGACCTACGAGACACCGGGTGATCTCGGACGCTCGAAACCGAGTGAGGTGGAAGCGCTCATCCACAGCACCGGATTCTTCAGGGCCAAGGCGCGGAACCTGAGGGGTCTGGGGCGCATGCTGGATGAGGAGTTCGGTGGGGAGGTTCCGGATACCATGGAGGATCTCCTCGAGCTTCCCGGAGTGGCTCGGAAGACCGCAAACGTGGTTCTGGGGGTGGCCTACGGGAAGGCGGTAGGCGTCGTGGTGGACACGCACGTGAAACGCCTCGCAAACCGAATGGATTTCACCCCCCACGAGGCCCCCGAAAAGATAGAACGAGACCTGATGGACCTGTTTCCAAGGTCGGACTGGATCGATCTCTCACACGTCCTCATCTTTCACGGACGGAGGCTCTGTGGTGCACGGAAGCCGAAATGCGAGGTCTGTCCGGTCCGCAGGCAATGCAATGGACCCTGAGTGAATCGGAATATTGAGACGGATTCCGGCTGACTGTCACCCTATTCAGGAAGTCATATGACAACTTTGGTCGTGGGCATCGTCATCCTCGTCATCGTGGTAATGGCTCTGGGAAAATCCTTCTTCCCCGGCCGGGGCCACGATTCGACTCCCGGGGATGGAGACTACCCCCAAAGTCTCGAAGACGAGAGCTCTTTATCCGTTCCGGAACGGAAGAAACCGACCTGCAAGCACAGGCGTGAGGACCGGCTCGACGATTTCGTCCATCAGTGCAGGACCTTCGAGGAGTAAGGGCTCGCCCGAGGGTCGAAATCCGGATCTTCAATAAGGAATCCGGTTTCCCCACGTTCGGGTTTCCTTCAGTGGCACCATCTTTCCCGCGAGCACCGCCTTGAGGGCGTTTTCCAGGAAGGGTTTGTACTGCCGCTCCCCTTTCTTGATGAACGGGGTCACCACCGCCCCTCGATAACGCAGGACTCCCTTCCTGTCGATGACCGCCACCTCGGGGACACACCGGGCCCCGTACCTGCGGGATACCGCCCGGTTCCCATCCAGGAGCACGGGATAATCGATGTGGCGGATTCGTTTGAACTCTTTAACGATGGCCATGCATTCCACGCCGCGCCTGTCCGGCCCCTTGGAAACGAAGGGATTGATGGCGAAGAACCGCACCCCCTTCCCGGTGTATCTCCTGTGCAGGTCGACCAGGATGGGATCGACTTTCGCCACGGCCGGCCCGGTGGCCGACCACCACACCAGCACCACGACCCATCCCTTCCGCTTGATGGAAGGGTCCGCTCGCATGTCCCTCAGCACGTGTTCCCGGCCCTTGAGATCCAAGAGCGCGAAATCAGGAGCCATCCGTCCGACGGGTGGCTGAGCCGGGGGAGAGGATTTCGCGGACTCCTGGGCCTGCATAGGCGGCATCCAGATTGCCGTCGCAACCACAAGAATCATGAAAGTCGACCAGAATCGGATCGGAGTCATCACGGCTTGATTATCTCCTGATGCGGATTGTGCCTCGTCACTCCAGTTCCACCCGGACCACGGCATTCACACCCTCCTTGACCTCGATGCGCCGGAGGACCTCCTTGTACCCCGGCTTGAGAAACCTGAGGTGGTAGATCCCGGGCTTCATCCCCTGGATACGGAACTTCCCTCGCCTCGCCAGGACCAGCCCCGTGAGCCCGGGCACCGGATTTCCGGAATCGTCGAGCAAACGGACAAAGGCCTCGAGGTCGGGTCTGCCGGTCCTGCCGTTGCGGAGGACGCCCTGGACCACGCCCCCGCCATCGAGGCAGATCTGCACCGGGCCGGCGGTTCCGTATTCCTTCACTTCGATTCCCGAGACCACGATCCACATATATCCGGCCTTCCACGCTTCCAGGCAATATCGACCGGGCGGCACGTGGGGAAATTCAAAATCACCTCCGGCGCCCGATTCCGTTCCTCCGGCAAGAAGCAGGAATGGGACACGCCGGGATTTCTCTTTCGATACCTCGGGAAAGAGCCTCAGTTCGACTCCTGCCAGAGGTCGTCCGGTCACGAGGGTCTTCACCTGGCCGATCACCTTCGACCCGGGCAGGTTGATGTCCTCGTGTACGATACTCCTGGAAATAACGTCCACCTTCCGGGCGGCCACCTGGACGCCTTCCCGGGTGTAGGCGGAAAAAACATAGCGACCGGGGGGAAGGCCGGTGAAACGGAAGCTCCCTCCGTCATCGGACCAGACGTGCCAGGAGGCGAGGCGCCTGTCCTTTCCTTCTCCTGTCCGCGTCAGCACCCCGTGGATCCCGGCCACCGGCGCATCCATCCACCGGACTTTTCCGATGAGGTCACTCCTTTCCTGGGCCACCAGATCACAGCGATTCACCAGACCGCTCCGCACCTCGATGAACCGCGGTTCTTCACAGAGCGTCCCCTCCACGCGCAACCGATGTTCGACACTCCGCGAGGAATACTGGCCTGGTTCAAGCCCCCGAAACCCGAACTCACCCTCGTCATCGGAGAACGTCCATCTCTTCAGGCTTCCCTTAGCAGCCGTCAAGACCACCTGGGCGCCGGGGATGGGGCCCCCGGTGGCACCGAGGGTGCGCCCTTGAACCGCTCCTCCGCGCCGGACCTCCACGAGAATCACGCTCCGGGTGTCGGTGACCTCGACCTCGCAAAGCCGTTTCACCAGGAACGACTCCCCGGCAAAGCGCACCTCGTACCGGCCCGGCGTCAGATGATCCAGGGCGAAAAGACCATTGGCGTCGGTCCGGGCCCGGGCTGCAACGTGGGACGAAATCCGTTTCAATTCGGACGCACCATTTCCGTCACTTCTGCCTTCCGATCCCTTTGCCTCCTTCTTCTTGACGGGTGGGATCCGGTCGACAGCCCGGCCGGAAGGGATCAAGGCCACAGCGACGACCCGGGCGCCTTCAACGGGAGTCATCGTGCGCTCCACCACGGCCATACCCTCGAGGGACACGCCCTTCTCGAGAGGGAAGGAGAGATCTTCGATTGTTTCACCGGCCTTCAACTCGAGAAGAGGACTCAAGCAATACGCCCTCCCGGGCGCCCGGACCTCCACCCGACAGGGCCCGGACTCGAGACCGTCCAGACGGAATCCGCCGCCCGAAGCTTCCTGGAAGCGACGACGCATCCGCACCTTCCCTTCTCCGTCACGGGCGGGTTCAAGAACCGTCACCGTGAACGCATCCAGGGATTCTCCGGAAATCGCATCCGTCACCGTGCCCTCCACCGAGGCACAGAATTCGAGTTCCACAGTGAAGACCGGAGCTCCGGGAAGGACGTTTTTTGCCACGGCGGTTTGAAATCCAGGCGCCGAAACCTCGAGGTCGTGAGTCACGGAGGGGAGATCTTGAACGGAGAATCTCCCGTCCGATCCCGCGGCCACGGTAGGCGTCGGTTCCCCGGCAGCACCGGGGTTATCGGGCCGCGACAGCGTGATCCGGGCCCCGGAGATGCTTTCCCCAAGCCGGTCCTGAACGATCCCCTCCAGGGTCAATCCGGGCTTCAACACGAACTTGAGCGGCATCTGGATCAGATCGCACTTCACCTTGCGAAACGCGGTGGTCTGGAATCCCTTGCACTCGATGTCCACGTCGTACTCCCCGGACATCACGTGCTTGATCCGAAAATCACCGTCCTCTCCGGTGGTCTCGACCGGCCAAACGGTTTCAACCAGCCGGGCCAGACGGGCGAGACGCGCCGCCTCCTCCGAGGAGCCAAGCACGCGGATTCGCGCACCCTTGATGGGTGCACCGCTCTCTCCGCGCACTCGTCCTCGCACCGTGATGCCACGTTGAAGGCGGATATCCCTCAGGGCGGTGTCTCGGTTCCGGAAGACGTAGCAGTTCCACCTGATCCGAGACGCGAAGTCCGGATGGGTGACGACGACCACATTCCTCGGCCCGGGCCGGACATTTTCCAGGCGGAACAAGCCATTGGAGTCCGTCACGGCCGTGGGCCGCGTCCTATCGAGTGTTGCGGTATCCTCAATGTACTCCTGGGAATCCTGGACGATCCTGACGGTGGCTCCCGGTATGGGATCTCCCAGTACGTTGTTGAGGACCCTCCCCGTCACTGTTTTGCCCGCAGTATTGTCCGGCAGGGACCGGATTCGGGGAGGAATGCCCGGGGGATCCTCCACGGAGCCACCGGAACAGATGGTGATCAGGGCCAGAACGGCCACGAATCCAGGAAATACCCGGCGGGTACCACGCGCATCCATTCCGAATCCTGCCACCTTTCCCGCAAGTGTTCGGGAGACTTTCAGACACCCCGACCCGATTGGACCGGTTTGCCGGGCCCGGTTCCAGCAGCCGGCCCCCTATTAAATAGGAAAACGAGGTCCTCCGGAGCCCCCGGCCCAGAAAATATGAATCAGAATTTCGGGAAATCCATTGGAACAGGGGTTCCGGATGGCCTCGAGGCTGATTTCATAGTATTACATTGAACACCACGGCGTGCTTCCATTGTCGTGTCCCTGAATTGCAACTCGAACCTTCAAACATTCGGACTCTACTACCATGTCAGATCCAGTCGAAAACCACATCGGCTGCCCGGATTGCGGAGCCGTTTACGATATCACCGGAATCGAGGCCGGTTCGACCTTTGAATGCGAGGCCTGTAGCGCGACGGTCCAGGTTCCGCACCCGGACGAGGCCCCTCCGGTCTCGGCCGCGACCCCGCGCCACCCGGGTCGCCCCTCGAGGCAGGGTTCAAGGCGGAGAGCCGAAGCCCCGCCCCCCGCCATGAAGAGGGGATCTCCCGCTCTGCTCCTGGTGGCCACTGTGGTCGGGGTGGTGGCAGTGGCGGTCATCGCCTTCCTCCTCCTCAAGGACTCGGGCGGCCCCGAGGAGAAAGACCTCGCTGGGGGTGTGCGGACATCGAAAACCGAAGAGGCCTCCGCAGGCACCGAAAAGGAGCCGGTCAATACCGGAGAACTGCCCCACCACTACGCGAAGCTGAGAAAAGCCGCCGAGGCGTCGGGCAGCGCCCGGGACTGGTACGACCTGGCCTGCTGGTGCGACGAAAACGGCTATCGGTCCGACAAGAGGCTGGCCGAGAAGCTCTACAAGCGCATCCTCCGGAAGATCGATACCAATCACCCCGGTGCCCGAAAGAAGCTCGGGTACACCCTCTACGACGGGGACATCGAAAAATACAGGAAGCTGAAATGGCTCAAGGCCGAGGACCTGGAACGGGTCCGGGAGATCGAGAGGGAGCGCGACAAGCACGGGGAACTTCTGAAATCCGATCCCTGGTATCAGGCTTCGGAGGTTCTCATCGACGAGTTGAAGAAGGACAAGCACCTGAGTAAGTTCGATCTCGAGTTCACGCGCTATCGCCCTTTCCTCATCGCCAAGCAAAGAAAGAACCCCTCCACGGACGCCTTCAAGATACGTATCCTCGGGGAGATGCTCCAGGCGGCCGCCGTCGATTTCGTCAAGGTCTTCAGCAAGGACCTGGGACTGAAGCCGCTGGATAATGTGGAGTTCAAGGGAAAGGCATCGGTGCTGCCCATCATTTACTTCGAGGACAAGTACAGCTTCGAACGGTATCACCTGGATCAGGGGCAGAAGATCCCCGAGGGTGCGGCCGCCTACTTCATGCCTTCCAACAACCGCATCGTCTACTACGAGGGTGAAGGCCAGGGCTCGGAACAGTTCAACCTGAACAAGATGGTCCACGAACTGACGCACCAGCTGGTCTGGTTCTACACACCCTCAAGGAGCCGGTGCCAGCTCCACTTCTTCCAGGAAGGCATCGCGGAATTCTTCGCCGGCACGTCGAGAAAGAGCTACACGAACAAGGACGGGGAGCGGTCCTACCACTACACCTTCCGGGGCAAGCTCAAGAGTCGCATGAAGCACCTGAAACACGCCAGGATCACCCACTGGTTCACCTTTGCCGACCTGATGCAAACCCCCGACAAGTTCGCCATGGACAGGCTTTGCAAGAAGAAGGCGGGGGATGACAAGCGGAAGCAGAGGCAATGCGGATCGCTATTCTATGCCGAAGCCTGGTCCCTCTTCTATTTTCTCTGGCACCACAAGGACGGCGTCTACCGGCCGAACCTCATCAAGTACGTCGGCATGGAGCTCGAGGGCAAGACCGGGCTGCGGCACTTCCGGGCGGCCTTCGAGGGAGTGAACCTCAGGGAGGTCGGTCGCAAGTGGCGCACCTTCGTCAACTCCTCGGGCCCCTTCCTCGAAGATATTTGATCCGTCTCATGAGTGAATCCGACGCGCTTCCCCGGCCGTTCGAGACCCTCTCCCGGGAGACCCGGTTCACCTGCCCGTACTGGCACCTGTTCCACGACCGGTACCGCCTGCCCTCCGGGGACGTCGCCGACTACCACTTCGTCCACACCGGGGGTTCCACCATGGTGGTGCCGGTGCTGCCGGACGGTCGCCTGATCCTGGTACGCCAGTTCCGTTACCTCGTCCAGCGGTGGAGTGAGGAGTTTCCTTGCGGGGGCGTGTCCCGGGGCGTGGACGTTGACGAGAATGCCCTGAAGGAGCTCCGGGAGGAGGCCGGTCTCCGGCCCCGGAATCTGGAGCGCATCGGAGGTTTTGCCCCGTTCAACGGCGTCTCCGACGAGATCTGCCACGTCTATCTTGCCCGGGGCTTCGAGGAGATGGGGGCCGAACCCGAGGCCACGGAGTTTATCACCGTGGTGCGGCGCACCGTGGAGGAGGTGGAGACCGCAATCGAATCGGGCGAGATCTGGGACGGAATGACCATTGCGTCCTTCACCATTGCGAAGAACCGCATCTAGCCCGGATACTTCATGAAACACCGGCTCGTGATTCCAGGGGGTCACTTGAGCCAGTCCCTGAACTCTACCTCGATTTTCTCCAGCGGCTTCTGCGCCACCGTTTCCAGCCTCCCGGCCTGATCCCCGTCCTTGTAGGGCGGGCGGAGGCAGGCGGCGGCCGCGCCCGGATAGGTCCCGGTGAGGAAGGTCAGAAACGCCACGGCCTGGACCAGGTGCCGCTTTTCCGCCCGGTCCGGCGTCAGGGTCAGCAGGGTCATAAGCGGTGAAACGCCCGCCTCCTTCAGGTACGCCTTGACGGCTTTCATGGTCGCAAACATGGGGGCTTTCTCCACTGCCGGCGGGACATTTCCGGCACAGCTGGAGCAGTATCCGGGGGCCCGGGTCACCTCGCACGTCACGGCCAGGCCTTCCGATATCCAGTAAGGGGTCTTCTCGACTCCGGAGAGGGCGACGACCGCCAGGCGGACCAGTCCGTATACCAGCAGGCAGCGGGCCGCCTCCGGCGTCGCGTTCGCATCGAGGAAGACCACCAGGATCGGACGACCTTCATTGTCCCGGAACAGGCGCAGGCCGGTCCCGTCTTTCCCGGGCCGCCCCCAGATCGGCTTTGAAGCCGCACCCGTGGGCAGCCAGGCCAGGAGCGCTTCGAGATGGACTCTTTCCTTCAGGTAGATGGTGCGCACGGGCGGAGTCCAGGGAGACGCCCTCCCGGCTACTCCGAGGAGGGCCAGGAGGTCCTCCACGGCCCGATCCAGGGACAGCGCCATTTCCTGATGAGAAGCCTCCTCCTGCGTGGAAGCGTAGATGACGTTTTTCCCCTGGTGAACGATGAAGGCCCGGCCGGTCAGATGCTTCAGGCGTTTCCTCGTGGCCTCGGCCAGGGCTTCCGCAGGGCCTACCCACTTGCCGTCCATCTTGACCATGCCCCGGGCGGCCCTGGACATATCCCGGGTCCGCCACCGGCCATCCACGAATTCATATCCCGCTTTGCGTTTCCGGGCCCCCTCCCGGGTCTCCCAGCCGCCGCCGAACCGAACCAGACCGGCTCGCTCCAGGCGGCTCCGGAGGACCGCCACCTCCGCCTCTCTCGCGGCTGCGGTTGTCAACCAGTGGCCGGCGAGAAACACGTGGCCGAGTGCGCGGTGGGCAAGTGTGTTGGAAGCATCCAGATCGAGGACTTCCCGGTAGACCTCCAGGGCCTGGATCCGGAGGCCGCGGTCCATGCCCCAACGAGCCAGATCGAGTCGCCCCCTGACGTCACCCGTCTGGAGAGCGACCCGGCGCTCCTTGAAGACCTGCACAGCGTTATTCTGCTGCTGCGCGAACACCGGCGAAGAAGCCCGGGCGAAGAGAGCCAGGAAGAGACAGGAAAGGAGCAAGATCCCGATTCCGGATTCTCGTTCCTCTCTCCGTCTACGATTCCGTTCCTGTTTCGGTCTTTCCCTCGGTGTCCACATAGCGCATGCGCAAGTTGTAGAGCGCCCCTTCCAGCATGCGGTTTTCTTCTTCATCCCGATTGCCCTCGGTCTTCTGTTTGAGCATGTCGAGGGTGTCGATGAGGTACCGGGCCAGGTCCAGGTCCTTCATTTGTTTCTTGGTTACGGGGTGTTCCAGGTCCCCGAGGGCCACCACAGCCTCGGTGATGAGCTGGCTCAGGTGGGTGGCCAGGGTGGGTGGAGGCAGCGCTGCGCGGGAGGGAGATCCGGCCTCGGCGGTCTCTTCCTCCTGCGAGATCTGCTTCTTGGTTTCCTGAGCCCGCTGCTTCCAGTCAGAATCGACGCGGATCTTGGATTCTTCGGGTTTCTCGGGCACGGCTCACTCCATTCCCGTTTTCCTACCGGCACCAGGGCCGCGTTCCAATGATACAACAAATACTGCGCCGGATCAGCCGGCCGCGTTGGTGGCCTTGAGCCCCGCTGTCCTGCTCCGTTCCAGCTTGATTCTCTCGGCGGCCCTCACGAACTCCCGGAAGAGAGGATGGACCCGGTTGGGTTTGGACTTGAACTCGGGGTGGAACTGCACGCCGACGAACCAGGGGTGGTCCGCCACCTCGATGATCTCCACCAGATCCCGCTTCTCGTTGATGCCGGAGAAGATGACTCCCTTCTCCTCGAGGCTCTCGCGGTAGTTGTTGTTGAACTCGTAGCGATGGCGGTGGCGCTCCCGCACTTCATCGATATCGTACGCATCACGAGCCTTTCCACCCGGCTTCAGAGAACAGGTATACGCGCCCAGGCGCATGGTGCCGCCCATGTCCGAGATGGACCTCTGCTCCTCCAGGAGGGAAATGACGGGGTGAGGCGTGGTGGGATCGATTTCCGTGGAGTTGGCTTCCGAATGTCCGAGGAGGGACCGGGCCAGTTCCACGGCCGCGACCTGCATGCCCAGGCAAATGCCGAAGTAGGGGATTCCCTCCTCGCGGGCGTAGCGAACCGCCTCCACCTTGCCCTCGATGCCCCGCTCTCCGAATCCTCCGGGGATGAGAATGCCGTCCACGCCCTCCAGGAGCGTTCTCGCCCCCTTCTCGACCACGGCCTCGGCCTGGACCTTGCGGATCTTGACCTCGAGGGTGCTGGCGATGCCGGCATGGGCCAGGGACTCGTAAATGGACTTGTACGCGTCGTGGAGCGCGATGTATTTTCCAACCACGGCCACGGTCACTTCGCCCCGTGGATGACGCATGCGGTCGATCATCTCCTCCCAGTCCCTCAGCTCGAGATGTCGCTCCGCGGTCAGATTCAATCGATCCAGGATCAGGTCATCCAGGCTCTGGGACGCCAGGTCCAGGGGAACCTGGTAAATGGAGAACTCCACGTCTTTCTCGTCGATGACGGCGCGGCGCTCCACGTTGCAAAACAGGGAGATCTTGGCGCGCATCTCGGCGTTCAGGCCGCGTTCCGTCCGGCAGATGAGAATATCCGGCTGGATCCCGATCTCCCTGAGCTTGCCCACGCTGTGCTGGGTTGGCTTGGTCTTGGACTCCTGGGAAGCCCGGAGGTAGGGCAGCAGGGTGAGGTGGATGAACATGGCGTTGCCCCGCCCGGCCTCCAGAACGAACTGTCGTATGGCCTCCAGGAAGGGCAGGCTCTCGATATCACCGACAGTGCCGCCGATCTCGGTGATGACGATGTCCGTATGGCTGTCGTCGACGGATCGGATGGCGTCCTTGATCTCGTCGGTGATGTGGGGCACCACCTGGACGGTGGATCCGAGATAGTCTCCGGCCCGCTCCTTGCGGATCACCTCCCGGTATATCGAGCCCGTGGTGTAATTGCAGTTCTTGGTGAGAACGGCGTTGGTGAACCGCTCGTAGTGGCCCAGATCGAGGTCGGTTTCTGCCCCGTCCTCGGTGACGTAGACCTCACCATGTTGAAAGGGGCTCATGGTTCCGGGATCGACGTTGATGTACGGATCCAGCTTCTGGATGGCAATCCTGAATCCGCGGTTCTCAAGCAACATGCCTATGGCGGCGGACGTGAGTCCCTTGCCCAGAGAAGACACGACGCCTCCGGTCACGAATATGTGCTTCGACATTCACCCTCCCTGAAACGCTTCACAAACCTCTTGTAATCGTCGAGTGTATCTATCCCAACGTGCCCCTTCGGCCACTGGACCACATGGACGGTCATGCCGTTCTCAATGGCACGAAGCTGTTCCAGCCCTTCGGTTCGCTCCAGAGCGGAGGGGCGGAGTCGGGTGAACCGGAGGAGCGCCTCACGGCGAAAAGCATACAGACCCACATGGAGCCGGGGAGAGACCCGAGGGGCTCCGTGCTCTCCATGGGGGTACGGGATGCGGGACCTTGAAAAATACAGCGCATTGCCCTCGGAATCCACCACCACCTTCACCGCGTCGGGGGATTCCGCCTCCCTGACGTCCTGAAAGGGGACGGAGGCGGTGATCCAGTCGGCCCCGGGCCGGTTCTCCATGGCATCCACCAGGGCATCGAGGAGAGCGGGATCGACTTCGGGCTCGTCCCCCTGAAGATTGAGGATGATCTCCTCGGGGGCCGACGCCGCCACCTCCGCAACCCGGTCGGTGCCGGAGGTGTGGTCCGGGGAGGTCATGACGGCCATGGCGCCTCGATCCTGGACGGCCTCGAGGATGCGGGGGTCATCCGTGGCCACCACGACCCGGCTCACCTTTTCGGCTTCGAGCGCCCTCTCCAGGGTGTGCACCACAAGGGGGCGCCCGGTTTCGTTCAGGAGCGGTTTTCCGGCAAGGCGGGTGGAGGCGTACCGGGCGGGGATCACGCCCAGAGCCCCCCCCACCTCAACGGACTCCATGGGTTCGGTTGAGGCCCGGCTGTTTCAGAAAATCCTCTCCGGTTCGGCCCTTCGGGTCCACTCTGAATGCCCAGGTCGTGTCGAAGGCCCTGAGGATCTCCCTCTTGATCTCAACGATGGCAACAACCTCGTCTCTCCGTCCCACAACCCCGAAATTCCGGGCATCGATCATCCTCAACAGGGGCCGGCCTTCTCTGTACAGGGCCAGCGTCCGACGGAGATTGGCCGGGAGCTGGGCGGGGGGATTGCCCGCTGGACGGGCGTATTCGAAGAATCCCCGGGATCGCATGAAGGCCAGAAGACGGCCCACGGTCTCATCCGGCAGGAGCTTGTGGTAGCCCGGCAGCTTGCCCCTGCGCTGGAGGTCCGCGACTTTCCTGTTCGATGTGTTGGAGAGGACAAAGACCTGATTGCGCTGAAAATCCTTGAGTTCCACGGTTACGGCCAGAGGCCGGCCGTTGGCGTCCACGGGGACCTCAGGGGAATAGTCGACCATGGTGCTGGATGCGCACCCGATCACGAGGAGACAGGCTGCAAGGGACGAAATCCCGAGGC
Organism: uncultured Planctomycetota bacterium; assembly: GCA_964485695.1. Lineage (GTDB taxonomy): Bacteria > Planctomycetota > JAFGQW01 > JAFGQW01 > JAFGQW01 > CAZAKZ01. The sequence goes on from CAZAKZ010000017.1 coordinate 44,167, forward strand.
TTGGACGGAACATGAGGCTTGGCAGGTTCTTGGGGCCGAGGGGGGAAATCACGGGTTTTTTCCTCGTCGAAGGTGGAAAATTAAAATTCTAGGACTGTCGAAGGCCCTGTCAAGAGCGGGTCTGAAATGTCGGGAATCAGGTTCTTGTCTTGCCACGAGTTCGGGGAACAGGTATAAGATACCTGCCCTTGGAAATCCCGTGGAGATGGTCTCCACATCCCACCACCAAAGCCCCAGTATCGGGTATCCCAATATCGGGATTAACTGTCCAGGAACCAGCAACGTGCCGGCATCCAAGCGGTTGACATGGCGGCGAGCGGTCGTCTACCTCTCTATCCTCGTGCTTCTGGCCCTGGCCCTGATTTCCAGGCCGCATCCGGTCTTTTTCTGCGTGGGCGCCGTGTTCATCGCCCTCGGCGAGGCCGTTCGGGTCTGGGGGACCGGCCATCTGGAAAAGAATCAGCGCCTGGTCACTTCCGGCCCATACGCCCACGTGAAGAATCCGCTCTACCTCGGTACCCTCCTGATCATGATCGGTTTTGCTGCAGCGGCCACCCACCCGGAGGAAGCGAGCTTGTGGGTGCTCTGCGGACTCCTGCCGTTCGGCCTGGCCTGCTACTTCTTCTACTACTTTCCCAAGAAGATGCAGGTGGAGTACGACCGGCTGAGGAGGCGATTCGGCGAGGAGGCCGAATCCTATATCCGGTCGGTGCCGGACCTGGTGCCCCGCCTGGCCCGGTTCCAGGGAGATGACCAGAGGTGGCGATTCGAACGGGTCGTTCTCAACAGCGAGCTCGAGACCGTCGGCATCATCCTCGCGGCCCTGGCCCTCATCGGCAGCAAGTTCTTCTGGCATCTGTAGCCGCGGATCTGGCCGGTCACCCGAACCACGCCTGGACTGGAAACCTGGTAACCGAATTGCTGCTGGATCGTCGAGACGAGCCGGCATTGGGGTTCAAGATGAATCAATCACCTAAATATTGTAGGTATTCATACTTGACGGGAAAGATGTAGGTACATACACTTCCCACGAAATCCTGGAGGGCGGTTGATTTCCTGATTCTGGGAAACTCCGTCCGGTCCATTTTGGAGGCGGTGATGGACCGTATAGAAAAAATCCTCGTTTTTGTCGTGGTGGCCACCATTGTCGTCATTGTCACGATTGCCCTGAGCAACTCCGGTGACAGTGAAAATGCGCTGGAAAATGCGGTGGAGGCTGACATTTCCGGTACTCCCGGTGTTACCGAGGGTCCGGGAAAGAATGCCGGGGCAAGCACTGTGTCAGGAGGCGTCCGATCCGGAACCACGGATCTCCCGACTGACGTGGTGAAGGGCGTGGTCAAGGGCAAAAAATCAGATGCCCAGGTCCCCAAGGCCCAAGGCCCCGGATCCGGATCCGACAAGGCCAAGACTGCAAAGCCCAAGGCCGTAAAGCCCAGACCCAAACCAGCACCCAGGTGGAATTCCGTCTACATCGTCCAGAAGAACGACAGCTTCTGGTCCATTGCCCAGAAGGTCTACGGAAACGGAAAATACTGGCAAAAGATCCAGGAGGCCAACAAGGACGTGGATCCGGACACCATGGTTCCCAGAACCGTTCTGTTTCTTCCACCTCCGGAGAAGGCGGCCGCGGCCAAGAAGACTCCGGCGCTGGACGTTACCCGCAGCGCGGAATACCGGCACGTCAAGCTGAAGAAGGGGGAGTATCTCTATGCACTTCTTCGGCGGTGGAAAATGGAAAAACGCTTGCAGGAAGTCCTGGCTCTGAACGGCCTCACCGAGGAGTCTGCAAGGAACCTCGAGGAAGGATTTGAGCTAAAAATCCCGTTGAAATAGGTGAAACAGGCCTCGCTATTAGAATAAACCACGGGCTCCAGTCAAATAGTATGTGAAACCGGTTCCCAATAGCATTCTTTTCCCTTGCGGAAGAATGAGAGTATTATTTGATGCCCTTACTGGGGCCCGTGGCCTTTTTTTCCTTCGGGCTCGATCGTTCCTTTCCGGAAGAATTCTTTTCGGGAGGAACACGACCTGATGGATTACTGCCTTCCGGTTTCTTCATGCCGAATCGGTCGATCTTCTTGTAGAGGTTCGACCTTTGCATCTTCAAGGCGTCCGCGGTACGCTTGATGTTCCAGCCATAGGCTTCGAGCTTCCGCTTCAGGAAGAGGTGTTCGCTCCTCTCCTTGAATTCCTCGAACGTCTCCACCGAGTCAAAGAGGTCCCACACCGTATCAGATCCCTTGTGCAGGAAGGACTGGACTTCTGCAGCATCCAGAACGGGTCCGGTGCACAGGATGACCAGGCGCTCGATGAAATTCCTGAGTTCTCGGACGTTACCGGGCCAGGTGTTCGATTTGAGCTCCTTCTGTGCCGATTCCGTGATCTCGTGTGGAGGGTGCACACCGTTTCTCACACAGGCGTCCTGGAGAAAATACTGCACAAGGGCCGGGATGTCCTCCGGACGATCTCTGAGGGGGGGCACGTGGATGGGGACCACGTTCAGCCGGTAATAGAGATCTTCACGGAATCGATTCTCCCGGACTTCCTCGTCCAGGTCCTTGTTGGTGGCAGCCAGGACCCTGACGTCGAAGGAAATGGCCCTGCTGCCGCCGACGCGCTGTACCTTTCTCTCCTCGAGGACGCGCAACACCTTGGCCTGGCTGTCGAGTCCCATGTCCCCGACTTCATCGAGAAACAGGGTGCCGCGATCGGCCTGCTCGAATTTGCCCGGCTTGTCGCGGTCAGCACCGGTGAAGGCCCCCTTCACGTGGCCGAACAGCTCGCTCTCGATGAGCTCGTGGGGGATCGCGGCGCAGTTGACGTCCACGAAGGGACCGTCCAGCCTGGGGCTGAGCTCATGGATGCGACGGGCCACGAGTTCCTTGCCCGTTCCGTTCTCACCGGTGATAAGCACACCGGCGTCCTTGGGCGCCACTCTGTCCACGTCCACCAGCATTTTCCGGATCGCCGGGCTGTCCCCGATGATCCGGTAGCGCATGGAGATCTCCCTCCGCATCTGGTAATGGCGAAGGGCGTTCCGGACCGAGACGAGCAGCCTGTCGCGCTCGAGGGGCTTGTCGATGAAATCGAATGCCCCCTTCTGGGTGGCTGCAATGGCCGTGGGAATGTCTCCGTGCCCCGAAATCATGATGACGCTGATTCCGGGATACTCGGTATGGATGTGCTCGAGTACTTCCAGGCCGGTTTTGCGTGGCATGACCACGTCCAGGAGGACGAGGTCCGGGACACTTTCCCGGATACGTTCCAGGGCCTCGACGCCATCGGAGGCCTGGATGATCTCGTGCCTCTCGTATTGGAGAATCAGCTCCAGGGAATCGCGGATGGCCGCCTCGTCGTCAACGATCAGAATCCGGGCCATGACACTTCGTCCAGAGGGGGTTATAGAACAGGGTTATCCGCCTGCGGCAACAGGTAACAATGAACGATGAATGTAGATAGGATCAGCGATTTTGGAAAGGCATTACCATCGGAAATGCGGCGGAAAGCGGGTGCCAGGGCTTTTTTATGCGGGCGAAAAGGACCGATTCCGGCCTGCGAGAGTTTTTCTACCGGCGATTAATCGCCGAACACGTCGTCCAGCTTCCCCTGGGCGTCCGTATGGAATTCCTGGCTGAAATCCTGTCCCTCCAGGCTTCTTCCGCCGATCTTTCGGCGCTGGAAGATCTCCTGCAGCTGATTGGCCGCCTCGGTGGCATAGAGCCGAACCATGCCCAGGGTGGTCTTGTCGTCGAAGATGACCGTCAGGAGCGTTGCATCTCCCACGAGAGTCAGCTGGATATTGTCCCGCTTTCCCTGGTGGAACAGCACGCTGAACTCGGATTCTCCGAGAAGGCGGGCCATCTCCTTGGTAGCCGCAAAACTCCCGGCCACCAGGGCACAAACGGTATCCAGATCAAAGCTGCTCGTATTCCCCTTCTTGGTCACCATGTGGCCCTCTTTGTCCACCAGGAGGGCGCATTTAGCCGCACTGGTCTCGAGGAACTCAGCCAGGATCTCATCGATCTTCGCGATGTCGTCCTTGTAGAAGACCAGACGATCGTCGCGCAGGTGCGCGTCGCTCTTGGAAGTCATCGACAACCCCTTCTCAACGGCCTTTATTAACGGCCCTTTTCAACGGGTGGTGAATTCAACCCAGGGGAGGATCAAAACAAACCCAGCTCACCATGGAAGAAGAACAACGCTGCAGCGGCTCCCGCCAGAACAAGGAGTATGATCACGTAGATCCAGACGTTGTTTTTCTTTTCCTGGCCCAGTTGACCCTGATAAGCTTGAGGCGGTTTCGGGCGAGGCCTGAGAGGTTGTGGACGTCCGGCACCCGGCATGGTCCCACCTCGTCCCGACCGCAAGTCCGGCGCTTTCCTGATCGGCTTGATCCTGGAAGAAGACAACCTGTCCATGGGTAGGGAAGCACCGCCCGACGAAGGAATCGCCGCCGTGCTGCCGCCGACGGGGCGGGTGCCCACCTTGGCTCCCCCTCTCGCAGCGCCCATGGGTGCAGCCGCCGTCGTGGCCCTGGCCTCGGATGCGCTCGAAAAGGCGCCCTTGGCCTCCGCCCTGGGAGCGACTGCGGCGGTCTCCTTCTCCTGGCCCTTCCGATTCAGGCTCTCGAGCACCGTGGCGCTCAGCGCCTTGAGCGTGGGAAACACCCCTTCCCCCGTGATGGCCACTGCTTCAAAAGTGGGCACTCGAAGAGGATTGAGCTTCTCCTCCAGCTCGGCCACATCCATGGCGTCCGGAAGGTCTCGCTTGTTCCACTGGATCACCACAGGAACGTCCTTCACGTCCTTACCGTACTCCCGAAGGTTTTCCTCGAGGTTGTTCCAGCTCTCGATGTTTTCCTTCATCTTGGAACGAGATGAATCGGCGACGAAGATGACGCCGTCCGCGCCCTGGAGCACCAGCTTCCGGGTCGAGTTGTAATACACCTGCCCGGGAACCGTGTAGAGCTGAAATTTGGTACGCATGCCGGCCACGTTTCCGAGGTCAAGCGGCATGAAGTCAAAGAACAAAGTCCGATCGCCTTCAGTTGCAATACTTGTCAGCTCCCCCTTGTTGTTTTCAGGAGCTTTCTTGTGAACGATCTCCAGGTTGGTGGTCTTGCCACTCATACCCGGACCGTAATAGACAATCTTGCAGTTGACTTCTCGAAGCGCGAAGTTGATCTGCACCATTGCCGGGACCCCCCTTATACTTCGTCAATTATGTATGCGACGGAGCAAACATACGGCCTAGGCGCCGGATTCGGGCTGCGGCGCTCTCTATTTCAAGCATGGTGGTATCGGCGTTTATGGTGCGATCCAGCACCACAACCAGCGATGCCACTCCAAGGTCATAGAGGACGATTCGACCGTACTCGGCATCTAGCACGAGACGGTTGAGGCCATCCAATCCCCCATCCCGAAGCGCATGTTTCACTTTGACCAGAATATCCGTTGCCAGAGCGCCGAGAAGATCTCGGTCCTCTTCCCGGACCAGGCTGGCCGCCGCAACCACCCCATCGTCGTTGACGATCAGGGAGCCGCGAACGCCCATTTCTTGATTCAGCCTGTCAAGGATTTCCTGCACGTTCGGCTATCCTGTTCGATCCAAATATCTTGTCAAAAAAAGTGTCCACCTCACGGGTGGCGACCTCCACCGAGGCACTGCCCTCCAGCAGGAGGGCCACTTCAAGCTTCTGAGTTCTTCGCAACACGATTCTCCCAAAGGCCCCTTCCAGGAATCCTTTGGAGAATCCTCCTATGTCCATCTTTCGGGACGAGGCTTCTGCTGCCTTTAGGATTTTGGAAGCGGATTCGGTAAATCCCTTGGAATTAAGAGTCTGGTCCTCCTTCACCTCCACGGCTCCAATGTCGTCGCTGGCGACGTAGAGGGCCCGGATGTCACGAATCCCGAATAGAGCCGCCGCGGATTGCCGGATCTTGTCACGGTTCATAACCCTGGAAGATTCCGGGGAATTCGAGGGGGCCCGGACCTCCCCGTTGTAGAAGGAGTAGAGGGTTTTACGTTTCCGCTCGGCCGTCCGGAGAAGGACGTTGAAATCGCCTTCCTCCACCGGCCTGGATCCCACTTCCGAGATGAGACTTCGGATACGCTCGTCATCGGGAGTAGCTTCGGCCAGGTGGAGCAGGTGGGGTAATGCCCGGGAATTCGCACCCAGTGCCGCGTAGAGCTCGGCCAACAGCATGCGTCCCTTCAGGTTGTCCGAGTTGAGGCTCACGGCCCTTTCCAGGTTCTCTATGGCCATGCGGCCGTCCCGGGCCATGAGTCCCTTCTTGAACCGCCCGGCACGAATTTCTCCGATGACAAGATAAGGATTCTCGTCGCAGGGAAAGCGTGCCTTGCATTCCTCGGCAATGAGCTCCGCCTTGTTCAGCTCTCCCAGCTGACGGAACACCTCAGCCAGCCTGGCATACAGGTAGGGATCGGGTCTGCGGCGAATACTCTGGCTGAGCCCCTTGACCCGTTCTCTGAGATTCTCCTTCTGGATGAGACGGCGTAGCGAACGGAGACGCTCGTTGGTCGGGAAATCCTTCAGTCCCTCCTCTGCAACTGCATACGCCCTGTCGGAGTCCCCCATGGCCAGATAGCGTTCACTCAAAGCAGTCCAGGCAGCCGGTGATGGATGTTTACGGGTCTGCCTGCGCAACCGGAATAGCCGCAAATGGGCGAAGAATCCTCTGAATAACAGCTTCACCCTGTTCTCCTTTTGGTATCCATTGCCGGATAACGATCCGGTCACGGCCCGCATGATTGCTGCAGGCAAGGCGTTCTGAAATCAATATCGGAACCAGGTATCAGAGCCTTGACCTGTTCATGACAGGACCTGCTGCATGAATATTACTTACGCGATTCCATGGAGAATCCACGGATTTCGCCGTTTCCTGTTGTCACGATGACGAGGCCTTTCCACTCGACCACGGAAGACTGGATGGCCTCCCCTATTTCGACAGACCAGCGCACCCGCAACGATTGGCGCTCCAGCACATAGAAACGCCCGTCCATGGCCCCCAGGTAGACACCGTCGGGCCGGACCAGGGGTGAGCCCAGCAGGTTGCACTCCACCTGGAAGCGTTCCTCGTCCTGCTTTCCGTTCAGGAGGCTGAACCGCACCAGGCGGCCGTCGGTGATGGTCACGTAGACCCGCTCCCCGTCCACGACGAGGGGAGTCCGGATGAGGCCGTCGACCACGGTGGTCCATTTCACCTGGAAGGTATTTCGGTTCAAGACGTAGAGCATGCCCGCCTCGGTCACGACCACGAGGAGATCACCGGAAATCACCGGCGGGACGATGATGCCGCCCTTCAGCTTGGCCCGGGCCACCTCCTTGCCGTCCACCGCGTTGTACGCCAGAAGATGCCCGTTCTCGTTCCCCACAAAGACCACGCCGTCTATATGGACGGGGGAAGCGCGGATGGCACCCCCCGTTTCCCGGTGCCATGACTCGTTCCCCTTCTCCGTCCAGATGCACCAGAGCGTTCCCTCGGTATCTCCCGCTATCACGGTATCGTTCACGACCACGGGCCTGCTGGGAAAGAAACTCTCCGTCTTCAACCGCCAGATCTTCTGACCGTCCTTCCAGTCCAGCCGGAACAGGCCGGGATCCACGGACCCGGTGAAGATGCCCTTCGAAGTCATGATCGGGGAAGCCGTATTCTCGTTGAGACCGCTGAACTTCTCTTCCCAGCTGACCGTTTCCCGCTTCAGGTCCACGGCCAGGACACGGCCACCCCTGCCGCCGACCACGAAGAAATTCTCGAATATGCAGGGTGCGGATCGCAGCCCCACCTTGGTCTCGATGACGAAGTCGGCCATCCTGGGAAGATTGGCCATGTGACCGGCCTGCATGTCTCCACGCACGGACAGGTTCACGGGCTGGTATCCCTCCTTGATGAACGACAGTTCCGTTATCTGGTCCATGGGAAGCTGGACGATCATGGGGGTGAGCCCGTTCAGTTCTCTCCCGTCCAGCTTCACGATGGCTCCGGCCGGCTCGGACTCCAGCAACACGGGCGCCCTCAGGTTTCTGGCGGAGGAGGAATTCGGATACTTCCGGTAGAGCCGCACGAAGCTGTCGTACGACTGCTGGTATTTTCCGGCCTTGAGGAAGGCCTCGGCCTCCCGTTTCAGATCCATCGCATACGCGTGGTAGTCATTGACCTGGTTCAGATTTCGTTCCAGGTCCACGGACTTCCGCCACTCATCGTGGCCGATGCTGAACTGGTTGGCCCTCTGGAGATGCTCGAGGGCGCTGACCAGGTCGTTCTTTTCAAGCGACTCTCTGGCCTTCCGAAACGCTTCCTTGGCCACCTTCAGGTTTTTCTTCTCCTCGTTTGCCCGCTTGACCTCTTCGATGTCCAGTTTCTTCACGTAGGCCTGCTCCTGCCCCTTGATGGCTTCGAGCATTGTCCGGGCGTCCATGGCCGCGGTGCTGAACGGGAAACGGTCGATGAACTCCTGCAGCAGCCGTCTGGCGGAGTCATAGTCATGGTTGACGGTGAGATGCTGGACGTCGATGGATCGCAACTCCCGCCTGGCCATGCTGCCGTAGTAGAAAAAGCAGCCGATGAAGGCACTTACGTAGAGGGAGGACCGCACCAGGCCAAGGCGACGTCGTTTCCGAATTCGAGCTTGCATCCGGTCCTCGTCGATGTCGTCGAGGATGCTGGCCACGTCCTGGCGTCCCGGATCCAGCTTCAAGATCTGACGATAGATCTTGACCGCATCGGCCTTGTTCCCCTCCTCGAGCATCACCTTGCCGATCTTGTCCAGCTCCTTCACCGCCTCGTCGCTGAGGCCGTGCCTGAGGTAAAGCTGGATAAGGACATTGCGGTTATGGTGGACGTCGATACTGACCTTGATCAAGCGATGGAGGAGGTCCATCGCCTTTTCCACCTCCTCCATCTCGAGGTAGACCTGAACCAGGACCCGGCTGCCCTCCACGACATCGAAGGTCTCCAGCTGATGGCGCTCTCCGTATCTCAGGAACAGACCGATGAGCCGGCCGAGGACATCGATATCCGTGGGGATGAGACTGAGCGCCGTCTGATAGTACTCGTAGCTCTGTCCAACGTCCCCCTGGCTGAGGTGGAACTCTGCAAGACTCTTGTAGTGATTCGCCGCGCTCAGGTATTCACCCATTCTCTCGTAGATGAGAGCGATCTTGAGATGAATGTCGGGATCCCCGTTGGTGAGGGCCAGCAGGCGGTGGAAGAGGCGGAGTGCATCCTCCATTCGTCCGCTCTGGAACAGGGAATGGGCTGTATTCACCAGAGTCTGGGATTCAACCGGAGCGATATGGCCATTCTTCAGGAGGTCGAGGATGTAGCCGCACACTGTGTAGGTGCCCAGGCCCGTGATCCTCTCCACCTCCTTCACGCTCCGAACACCATTCAACGCCATCAACACTTCCGTCATCTCGACGGGCATGCCGGACAGGCTCTTTTCATCCGGTGTCTTGATGGCATAAAAGACCTCATCGGTGCTCGGAACGACCTCACGGATGGCGGTCCATTCGTCAAGGCGTTTCGATCCCTCCATGATCAGTTCCCCTACCTGGAAGAGGAACGCATCGATTTCGTCTTCATCCAGGCCCGTGAGGAACTTGTTCGCCGGCTCCTCCCGGAACTCGAACTTACCCGAAGTCATGAAGAAGAGATCCAGGATCTGGGACTGAATGCGCTCCCTGAGCATGGGCAACAGCCATGACCGCTTGATGAGGCCGACCTCCTTCAAGGCCTCCAGGAGCGGCTTGTCGGGACGCTCGTATTTTTTCCTGGCCTCGATGAGATTCCCGCCTGCGATGTTCCTCCGCTTGATGACGTAGTAGAGGATCTCTTCGTCGTTGAGGTCGCAGATAGGCAGGAGGGTGATTCCGTGGCGGCAGAAGAGGACCGACAGATTACGATTCTCTTCCAGGTCTATGACGAGGCGGCCTTCTTTCTGGTTCAGGGACAGCATCTGGAAGACCTGCGTGAGGTCCATGCTGCAAAGGTCGCCCTTGATGGCCATTCTTGATCTTCTCAGAACATACGTCAGTTTGCCGTCCGTCAGGCTCCTCCCCACATGGGGACGGTCCCTCGGCACGGTATCCCGTATGTGAAGTTATCGGCATCCGGGGTTGGTTGATTGAACCCGGGGCAGCGGGCCAATCGAGGGAGGGGGGTGCCCCGGTTCGGGGTTCTGCAGCCGCCAGGGCCAGCGGGCTGGATTGGCTCCGATCCGAAGCAGATAAAATGTTGATTCTAGAGCGTGGAAATCCGGGGCTATAGCACTATAACTTACTTTATACAAGTTAGTTATGGAATATTTGCCGCTCGAATTTCATTATTGGAATCAAATGAACATTTCAATCAAAGACCCATCGATGGTATCCTGAATTATCGCCATTCGGGGCCTATAAATCGAGCCTAGCGGAGATTATTCTTTCGGGATCGGCACCCGTTTCCAGAGCCGACCCGGACGAGCAGGAACTGCAGGATTCAATGGAGCTGAGTGAGGCTAGACAAAGGAGACGAAGGACCCAATCCCGGGGTTTCTTCCAGTTCTTCCGGACCATCTATCGCAAGTCCTTTCTACGCCCCTATCTCTACATACTCGGCCTGCTTCATCTGAGGCGGGGCCGCCTGGAACTGGCCGAATCCTGTTTTTCCAGGACGGTCCTTCTGGAACCCAGGAACTTCAATGCCCGGGTCCAGCTCGGCCGGGTCTATTTCCTGCGGGAGGAGTTCTTCAAGGCGGAACAGCAGTTCCTGAAGGCCCAGGAGCTCGATCCGAGGCGTTTCCAACGAAACCACCTGCCCGAAGACTACACCTGCTGGGAGACCTGCTGGGAAACCTGCCAGGAGGAAACAGAATCCTCCGAAGACCGTCAGGAATCCCTGTTCGGGGACTACGAGGCCGAGGGATCGCTCTACTCCTATGAGGAATCGGCCTTTACGGTCGAGGACAATATCATCAAGGAAAATTCCAAGGACAACCTCGAAAGCGGCGAGCCCTTCCACTACGGCGACTTCTCGACCTACCAGGAGTGGCAACGCTTCCAGGTCATGCCCCCCATTTCCCGGTCGGAGATCCGGGATATCGACTGGGATCAGATATTTTCCGATCCCCTTCCCTGATCTTCATCCCTCTGGCCTACCACGTTCCCATTGAATTCCATCCCGGGCCCACTAATAATTTTACCGTTGTGACTGGCATCCCTCCCGCACCGCATCGGCAACGGACAGGGACAACCTCACAAACTTCATGGAGGAATCCTCAATGCGGCCGAATGATCGGAAATACACCGAATCGCATGAATGGGTCAAGGTCGAGGGAGACGTGGCTACCCTTGGTATCACCGATTTCGCCATCGAGCAGCTGGATGAACTCGTCTACCTGGATCTCCCTGAACCGGGCGACAGCATTACAAAGGGCGAACCGTTCGCCGAGATCGAGAGCGTCAAGGCTCAATCGGACATCTATGCCATGGTCACCGGTGAAGTACTCGAAGCCAATGAAGGCCTGGCCGATAACCTCGACGATCTCATGAAGGATCCTTTCGCTGCCGGCTGGATGATCAAGATCAAGGTCGAGGATCCGGGAGAGCTAGAAAGTGGTCTTCTGGACGCCGAAGCCTACGAAGAGGTCGTGGCCTCCTCCTGAATGAGCATACACGATCCGGGACGCGGCATGCTGCGTCCCGGAACTACCTCCGCATCCACAAGACCATAAGCACACCCCCTGCCCCTGCAGCCGCCAGCACCAGGACGCCTCCTGCCGTCGATTCCAGGATCATGATGCCGATCCCCATCATGGTTCCGAACACGAGGAGGAGCGCGGCCAGAACCTTCGGCACCACCCACCACGTCAGAGCCGGGTCCTCGAGCGGCGGATCGGCCTTCGCCACATTCCCCCACGCCCCCCCGGGGCGGGCCCTTCGATAAAAGGCCGCCAGCCGGGTGGTTTTCTCGGGAGGCGTCAGGAAGGTCACGGTGAGCCAGGCCAGAGTAACGATGGGCAGGATGAAGAGCGCCATGTGGTGTTCGTTCCCGTCCCAGGTCCCGGCGAACGGATTGGGGATCACGCCGCTCTTGATGCCGACGGCCAGGCAGAGAGACGTGGCCAGCGCCGTGATCTCGGACCATGCATTGATGCGCCACCAGAACCAGCGCAGGATGAGGACGGGTCCGATGCCCGCGCCCATGGACCAGACAAAGACGTAGGCCCGGGTGAGCTGATGGAGTTGAAATGCGACGAGGGCGCCCCCCGTCGCCACCATCACCATGGTGATGCGGGCCACCCATACGTAATGGCGTGGCGGCGCCGACGGACGCAGGAATCGTCTGTAGAGGTCGTTCACCAGGTAGGATGCGCCCCAGTTGAGGTGGGTATCCACGGTGGACATGAACGCGGCGAGAAAGAGTACCAGCAGCAGCCCCTTCATGCCCACCGGCAGGATATCGAAGAGAACGCGCGGATAGGCGGCCTTGTCCCCGCCCTCCACCGGTCCCGGCAGCAGAACCAGGGTCACGAGGGCCACCAGGACCCAGGGCCAGATCCTGAGGGCATTCTGGACCAGGGCGAAGACCAGGGCGGCCCCCACGGCGTGATGCTCGTTCCGGCACGACATCATGCGCTGGATCAGGTAGCCGCCGCCGTCGGCGTTATGGGTCGCCCACCACATGACCAGGATCCAGACGAGGAACCGCTCGAATCCTTCGTGGCCCGGACCGGGCAGGATCGTCAGGGCTTCCGCACCGCCGGGCGCGGCCCTGACCTTGTGGAGGAGGGCATCCATCCCTCCGACGTGGTCCACCGCCAAGACGGCAAATGCCACGGTGCCTCCCATGGCGAGGAGGAACTGGACCAGATCGGTCCAGACCACGCCGGGCAGTCCTGCAAGAAGGCTGTAGGTGAGCGCCACGGCCACACAGAGGAGAATGGCCGCTTCGGGCTCCAGGTCCATGAACACCACCACAACGGTGCTCATGGCCTTCAACACCCAACCGAGGACGATGAGGTTGTAGAGGACCGCGAAGAACCCGGCCTTGAAAGCGCGAAGGCCTTTCGCAGGCCGCCCCCCGTAGCGCTCCTCGATGAGTTCCAGATCCGTCATGAGCCCCATCCGCCGCCAGAGTCTAGCGAACAGAAAGGCGGAGATCACGTGGCCGGTGCCGATGGCGAGCCAGAACCAGTTGCGCCAGATGCCGCCGCCCCGCACCCACTCCGTGACCTGGAGCGGCGTGTCCGCCGCAAAGGTGGTGGCCACCATGGAGGCGCCCGCGAGCCAGAAGGGGAGGGTCCGGCCGGACAGAAAGAAATCGCCCATGGACCGGCTGCCCCGCCGGCAGAAGGCGATGCCGATGGCGAGGGTGGTCAGGACGTAGGCAGCGACAATGACGGTGTCGAGGAATGCCATACCACCCGGATGTCTCTCGTTCTCTCTCTGAAAATCACTCCTCGGCGGGCTTCCTCCAGATGAGGTGATAGCCCTTCGGGGACTCGATGACCTCGGACAGGTCGCCGGGCTTCAGGGTTTCCGCCGTCTCGCCCAGAGCAGGGGCCAGGGCCTTCAAGTCCTTCAGGCTGATCGGGCCGCCCAGACTGAACGTGGCCTCGTGATCCGAATGGGCCAGGGCCTCGAAAGGGAAGTAGGCCTTGCCCTTGGGGACGTACTTGGCCACGGAGGCGAGGAGCTTCCTGGCCTTGCCCTTGGACCGCCTCACTTCGCGCGGATTCTCCCAGCCTTCGGCCCCCTTGTATCCGACCCAGATGTAGTGGAAGGCCGACTTTTTCATCCTCTCGCTCCGGTTGAAGGGGACCTCCACCTCGGCTCCCCGGGCTGATCAGCGACAATTAGAATTCCGGTCAGCGACAATTAGAATTCCCGCCTCA
>CAZAKZ010000018.1:0-56189 GCA_964485695.1 uncultured Planctomycetota bacterium
CGCCCCCGGCGTCCTAGCCGCCTGGCAGGAGGCGGCCAGGACCACGCCCCGGGACGCGGAAGTGTGGCGGTTCGTGAGCCGGTACCAGTCCCTGGCCCGCCGGGACGAGGAGGCCCTCCGGTCCCTGGACCGCGCCCTGGAGATTCGCCCCGACTACGTCCATGGCCTCCTGGCTCGCGGACGGGCCCTGGCCCGCCTCGGCCGCTTTTCCGAGGCCCTGAAGCCGGTCACCCACGCCGCGAGTCTCCAGCCCTGGAATCCCCTCCCCCATCATCTCCTCGGCAAGATCCTGAAGGCCTCGGGCAAGGCGGGGGACGCGGTGGAGGCCTTCAAGGAGGCGGTGCGCACGGACCGCGCCGCTCGCGACCGCGCCGGTGGGGACCGGCCTCCGGACCCCGTGGCCGTCGAAGCCGGCCGTGAAGTCGTGGACCACCTGGCTAGGCATGCGGAAGGCGTGCACCGCCTGCGCGGTCGCCTGGAGGCGTATCCCCTGTTCAAGGAGGTGCTCCTCTACGATGCGCTCAATCCCTCGGCCAACCTGCGGGTGGCCACCATGCTGAAGCGGGAGGGCAAGATCGAGGAGGCCTCCAGGCACCGCTACATCGGCAACCTGGAGCGCGGCAAGCGCCTGCTGGAGGACGCCCTCCGGTTCCGCAGCGAGAAGCAGATGGAGTCGGCCAGGACCCTGCTCGAGAAGGTCATCTACAACATGTACCAGGCCACCTTCGAGGACTCGAAGGCCTATGAGCCGTATTATTACATTGCCGTGGCCCGTGCGGTGCGGGCCATGCCCGGCCCGCCCATGCACGATTTCACCGAAGCACGAAAATGCCTGTCCGAGGCCCGTTTCCGGGGCCTGAAGCGCCTCGAGGACGCCCCGGACTCCGGCCGGTATGTGGAGTGGGTGAGGCCCTACTGGGCGGAGGAGTAGCGCGGTGAGGAAGAAGTCCTGGTACGCCGACGGCCTGCGGTTCGAATGCACCCGGTGCAGCCGCTGCTGCCTCGACCACAAGGATCCCGCCTTCGTCTACCTCACCCGGGCCGAGGTCAAGGCCCTGGCCCGTCACTTACGCATGTCGCTCAAGGCCTTCAAGAAGGACTACACCACCACGGACGACGGGGACCTGGTGCTGAAGAACGACGGCCCCAGGTGCATTCTCCTGGGAGAAGACGGCCTGTGCGCGGCCTACGCGTGCCGCCCCCGCCAGTGCCGCACGTGGCCCTTCTGGCACGAGAACCTGATCCGGCACGCCTGGAACGGCCCGGTGAAGGCGCTGTGTCCCGGCATCGATCAGGGCCGGCTCCACACCCGGGAGGAGATCAAGGAGGCTGCGGACTGGACCGACGCCGAGGAGGCGTGAGGCGCCCCAGACGCCCCAGACGCCAAACACTCCACGTGCCCCACGGAGGACTTCTGGCCAAAAATGGGCCGTTCAAGGTCCGTGGAGCATCCCACGAACGCCAGGTGGCCCATTTCTGGCCAGAAAACTGTCGTGGAATTGGGTCAGGTCAGGTAGACCACGGCTTCGTCCTGGAAGACCAGGAGCAGCTTCCCGGTGTACTTGGACCGGGACACGATGAACTTGGACTGGGAGCGGAAGTTGTCCTCCCCGGGCTTCAGGCGGTCTCCCTTGAAGGTAAGGGTGTACGACCCGTCAGGCTCTTCTTGAAAGGCGCCGTAGAAGCCGGTGCTGAACGAGAAGACGAAGCACCCGTCCTCTTTCCTGTCGAAGGAAGCTTCCACGCCGTCCCGGTAGACCACCCGGTATTGGGCGACGTTTTCGCTTCCCAGCTCGATCCACTGCCCCTCCTTGTGCCGCCGGGTGATTTCCATGGGTTGGCGCTCGAAGTGCAGCCTGGGGAGCGAGAAGTCGTCCTCCCATTCAATGGAGAGGTATTTCGAGTAGTCGATGTTTCCCTTCTTCTCCTCCGCCAGGGTGAATCCCCCCAGAAGGGTGGCCTTGTACGACACCTTCTGGTCCTTGAGGCGCAGGATGGCGTGGTTTTCGGGATCACTTTCGATCTTGACGAAGGTGTCGCGGTAGGTGATCTCGAACCGAGCGTCCTCGAAGGAGGCGGAGGTGACGCCGTTGTTCACCAGGTGGATCATCTTGATGGCCAGGGGTTCGTTCTCTGCTGAATTCGATTTCGAGGGATCCATGACTTCTCCTGTTGCTCGTCGCCTGTTCGATTCAAGGTAATTCGATCCCTCGAGAAAACAAGGAAAAGGCCACGGGGGGCTGCCTTCAGGAAGGCGCTTCCCGATCCCAACTTCACCCAACAGACAAAGGTCTGATTTCATTGCACGAAAATAAGCGCAAACGCGTTCATTTTTGGCTCATGAAATATTTCATGGCCGGTTTTTGTTCAGGTTTTCGCTCCGGAAGTGCCCATGAAATCGGGACGCGGGGGCAACGACTGCCAGGATTCGTGACGGCCTGTCCAGATTTGGATAGACTCATCGCGAACTCCGGACGAAAAAGAGCGCACTGGCCGCAACGAGGAGAGGATCCCCCCATGCCGGACCTGGCAATGTGGTACGACGCTCGGGGCACCCCGGATCCGGAGTCGAGAATCCGGCGTATGGAACAGGTGCTCCGGGCCGGGGCGGCCTCGCAAAACGTGGTGCGCTACACAGACTCCCACTTCCAGGCCGTCAACGTCCTCAAGGCCTTTTCCGCCGTCCCGGACCAGCCCGTGGCCGCGGGCCGCGGCAGGATCCTGGTGGACGGCACGCTCTTTCACGAAAATAGTACGGGCCTGGATGCGCTCCGGGAGGGCCTCGCCTCCCTCGATCCCTCCTCTCTCCTCCGGCTCAACGGACAGTTCAACGCCGTTCACTACGACCCCCAAAATAAGAAGCTGGTGATCCTCACGGACCGGATGGGGTCGCGGCCCCTGTATCACTACGCTGGCGGCACCCGCCACGGCATCGCCTCGGAAATGAAGGCCGTCCTGGCCGCCACCGGGGAAATGCCGGACCTGGATCCCTTGGGTCTCCTCGAATTCCTCACCTTCGGCCACAACGTGGGGCAGAGGACGGTCCTGGAGGGAATTCACGTCCTTCCCCCGGGCTCGGCCATGACAATCCTTGAAGGCGGGGTCGATACCCGGAGGTATTTTCAATACCGGTACCGGCCCGACAAGGATCCGTCCGGACCCGCCGTCCTCGGCCGACGCATCGCGGAGCGGGTCCAGGCCGTGGTTCCACGCTATCTGGACGGTCCGGGCCGGAAGGTCCTCCTGCTCACCGGAGGGCTGGACAGCCGCATCCTTGCGGCCGCCATCCACGGCGCGGGTCGTTCCGTCCCCGCGTTCACCTTCGGCGATGCGGGCTCCCGGGACGTACGGTTTGCGGCCTCGCTCTCAGCCCGCCTGGGATTCGAGCACCACGCCCTAGCCTACCCGGACGTGTATCTCTCCGGCGTGATCCGCGACGTTGTAGCGAGGACCGAGTGCGCGGCGCCCTTCCACCACGCCACGTCCATCCTCTTTCACGACCGCATGGCCCAGGAGGCCGACGTGCTTCTTACGGGCTTCTGCGGAGACACCTTCTCTGGCGGGCACCTGAAATCATCCCTGTTCCGGGCTGGGCCCGGACCCGGCCTCACCCGGCGCCTGTTTGAGCGCGCCTCGTGTGCTTCCCTGAAGGACCTCGCGAGGATCTTCCGGCCGGAAGCCCTCGAGAGGCTATGGCCGGAGTTCCAGGAGGCGTTTCGTTCGAGCGTGGAGGCGATCCCGGACCGGACCGGACCGGACGTGGCCGACGTGTGGGACGTAGTGCACCGCCAGCGCCGGTTCACCTTCTCGGCGCCCAAGGTGGACCGGTGCCGGTTCGAGGTGCTCTCACCCCTGGTGGACAACGACATCCTCGACCTCGTCCTCGGCCTTCCGGAAGAAGCCCGGAAGAACCAGCTCGCGTACCGCCACGCCCTCGTCACTGGATTTCCAGAGATCCGTTCCGTACCCTGGACCGACACGGGCCGGACCGTCAAGGTGCATCCTCTGGGGATCCTCGCGGACGAGGCGCTCTGCAAGGCTACGGGTGTCATACGCCGGGCCCGGACCGCTCTGGGCCTTGGCCACCCGGCCCCGGCCTGGCAGTTTCGGGACGTGGGCGAGTCCATGCGCCGGGACGAGGCCCTCTTCAAGACCCACCTCATCCCCTTCCTCGAGAGCGATCTCTTTCATGGGGACCTGCTAAACGCCCAGGGCATCCGCGACCTGGTGGAGGCCCACGGCCGTGGTGCCGTGGATGCCTCCCACCTCCTGGGTGCACTCCTCACCCTGGCGGTCTTCCTGGACCTGTGTAAAGAGTGGACCCGGGGCTCGTGACGGGGTACAACGGGGGGGCATCGGTGTCCAAAGTGGAGGATTTGAAATCATGCCCATCCTGCGCACACGACTCCCCCCTTGCCTGATCCTGACGGCTGTCCTGATCTCCTGCTCCCCCTCCGACTCGAGGCCCGCCTCTCCGGGGATACTGGGCAGCGTTGTCACCGGAGGTGACGTGGGTATTTCCCGCCCCACGGACCGCGTCGCCTGTCAGGCGGCCGAGATTCTGTTCCTGGACCACAACATGCGGGTTGTCTCCAGCCGGGTCCACGTGGTGCCGGCCGGGGAGGACCGGGTCGCGATCCGGGCGGTGAGTTTCGGGCGCGACGGAACCGAGGTGACCAACGAGTTCGTGCTGAAACTCTCCGGTGAAATCGAAGAGGTGCCGGACACGCTCCGGCCTGAAATCGACAAGGCCATTGCCGCGCCGTGGCGATGCAAGGTCCACGGCCAGTCGCTGAAATTGGGTCTGACACTCATGCACCCTGAGACGTCGATGCCCCGGGGGTATCACGAGGCAGAGAAATCCTTGTTTCCGTTTGCGCACTCTTCGAGCCGGTATCCCTCACCGAAAACAAACGCCCACGTTGCTGGAGCGAAGAGCTGGTTCTGTTCCGAATGTCGGGCCGTGGAGAAGGCGTGGCTCGAAGAGCACCGAGAGCCACGGGAGTAATGCCTCGAGCCCGGATCGCATGGGGCCCTGTCATCGTTACTGCTGCGTAACACGATCGGGATCATCGCGCCGCAAAACCGCGTACGCTGTATCCCCATGCAAAAAATAATCTGGAATGGTATTTGCGATCAGTGCATACAAGTACGGTATCGTAGAGCCAGGGAGACGACCCATCCATGACGGAAAGGAATCGTATGAACCGCATCCTCGGAGCCCTCTTCCTGGTCGGCCTGGCCTCGGCCGCCTCGGGCGCACAGTGGACCAAGACGTGGGTGAACCAGGGCGGCGCGGCCGGGGAATGGGCGGAGATCCGGTTCGAGAACAAGGTGGTCCCCGTCCCGCTCAATCCCACCCCGAACCGGCCTTATATTATTGCTTTCGGAACCGGCAAACCCCCGCAGTTCTTCCTGGCCGGCGGCCTACTCGATGCGAACTCCCGGGGCCGAACCCGGGTCTTCGTTCCCAACCACGCCGGCCTCCTGGGCCTCACCGTCTATCTGCAGGGCTGGGTCTATACCCCCCCGCCGACGCCCACCTGGATTCAGGGGGACCTCTGCACCTGGATCATCAGCCCCCAGATGAAGGCCCGTTTCATCCCCGTGGGCCCGCCGCGCTCCATCATCCAGCTGGGGGGCGAGGCGCGGGCTCGGCTGGCCAACGGTCAGGTGCTCATGTGCGGCGGCCAGACGTACGGGCCGTCCTCCTCTGCGGCGTCGCTGTTTCTTCCGGCCAGCAACACCGTGCGCACCGTGGGCCCCATGACCGTGGGCCGGGCCTACCACGGTCTGGCGGCGCTCCCGGGCGGCGACGCCCTTGTCGTGGGCGGCACCGGCCTGGCCGGGAAGCTGAAGACCGCGGAGTTCTACGACGGCCAGCGAGGCGTCTTTTCACCGCTGGGCACCCTACCCCACGCAGTCTGGAATCCGCTGGCCGTTCCGGTCCGCCACCCGATCACGGGCAAGGACTACGTGCTCGTGGCCGGCGGCCTGGTAACCTCTGTCTCGGACAAGGCCTTGCTCTACGACGTGCAAGGTCGCACCTTTTCGACCCTGCCGCGCATGGTCCGGCCACGAGTCTTCGCCGCAGCGGTCGCCCTGCCAGGAGGGGCCGTGCTCATCACCGGGGGCACGTCCGATCTACGCACCGCTCTCGCCGATGCGGAGCTCTTTCTCGTCAGCACCCGGAGCTTTCATCCCTGGGGCAAGATGACCCGATCGCGGTCGAGTCATGCGGCCATCGCCCTCGACGCAACCCGTGTGCTTCTCCTGGGCGGATCCGACGGCTCTCAACCACTGGACATGGTGGAAGTGTTCGAAGGTCTGCGTCTCCGCGGCCTGCCCCTGCCGTTCCGGCTGCGGCTCCGGCGGGAAGGATTTCAGGCGACACCCCTCTCCGACGGCCATATTCTCATCGCCGGCGGCCGCGGACCCGACAACCCGGCCCGGATTCCCGAGATCGTGACGCCCACCGGCACCGTTGCGATGCGACCGATCCCGTCCGCCTCCGAAGCCCTGGAGGTCATTGCGCTCGGCCTGGACGAGATGCTGACCTACGGCCCCTCCGGATACTTCCGGTACCGGAAATGAGCATGAAGAATCGCCGGGTATTTACGGCTCCCTCCGGAACCGTCCCGATCACACGTCCAGGCTGGGCACGTCCGTGCCGGCGTGCTCGGGATCGGGCCAGTAGCTCTTCTCCGGCGGCTGCACCTTCGGGGTGAAGAAGATGATGGCCAGGAGGCACAGGTAGAGCACCGCCACCAGGAAGACGGGCCCCCACCACGGAATGTTGCCGATGCCGAACATCCCCGACAGCCCGTCGTCCACCCGGGCCGGGAAGACCACGATGCGACCCAGCCAGGCCGCGAGCAGGAAGCCGAACACGAAGATGTAGCTGCGCATGAGCCGGGACCGGAACGCCTGGAGCAGCGTGATCTTGAACTTGGGATGCAGGAGGTCGTCGGCGACGCTCTCGCCCCAGTGGTCGATGGGGCTCCGGAGATTCCGCCGGAGAACGGGCCCGTAGAAGTTCTCCTCGATCATGCGCACCCGGGACCGCCACACGTCGAAGAACCTGAACCGCCTCGCCTCGAAGATCAGGAACACCAGGTTCGCGTACATGCCGGCGATGAGCGTCTCCTGGGAGTAGCCGGGATTCTGGAAGCTGAAGGTCAGGATGGCGAGGGTGGACAGGATGGACCAGTGGGTCGTGGTGTCGAGGCGGGATCGCCAGACCAGGGACCGGTGCATCTCGCCGCGATAGAGGTGGGACAGGGCGGTGATGTACTCCGACCGCGTGAGCGGCTCGGATTCGTAATCGGACGGGATCTTCTCGGCCATGGCCCCCCCTGCACGAAACAGTCAGCCGGGTGTACCGTGAGGCGACAGGGGACGGCATCCGGTGGACTCGATACCACAATCCCCTACGTGGCGAAGGGTATACGCGTTTCTATTGACCGTCAACCTCGAACTGGCGGTCCGGGGATCGAGACAGATCTCTCTTTTCGTAGTGGGTTGGGTTCATCCACCAGCGCGTCAGGACCTCGTATCTCGCGAAGGTCCACGCGTCCGCGGCCGATCCACCCACTGCCGGTGGGTGCCTTCCCGAGGTCGGAAGGCCAGAGGTAGAGGGAGGCCAGGCGTTTCTCGCGCTGCAAGACGTCCTGCCAGAAGCGACCTCCCCATCGCTGCGCCCAGCGTCCGAGCCACCGCGACTCCATCCACAGGGCTGCAAATCGGCGGCGGCCGTTCCAGTCGCGCGCGAGGAGGAGGTCGGGCGTCCAGGGAAAACGGATAACCAGCGAAACGACCCGTGCGGCGAGACGTGCCAGCACCGGACGGCTCGAGCGCATGGCCTCCAGCGCCTCGTGAATCGCCACGAGACGGTGGAAGTAACGGAAGAAGAACTTGAGACGCCACGCCTTCCGGTCGCGGCAGGTCCCGTCGTGCGCAATCCCCCCTGTTTCCCCGTGCGGATCGTGTTCCAGGAGGATGGAACCCTCGACCACCTCCCAGACCTGGATCTGGATCATGTCCGGCCGGAACCGGGCCAGGTTGCAGACCGAGTCTGCGAAGTGGCGCCTGGTTTCTCCGGGCAATCCCATCATGGCATAGAACGCGACGGCGATGCCGACTTCGCGGAAGGCATCCACCGCCCGGAAGATTTCCCCGTCGTCGATCCCCTTGTTGAGGACACGGTTGCGCAAATAGGGGGAGCCGCTCTCGATGCCGATCTGCACCTGACGGCACCCCGCGCGGCGGAGCGCCTCGGCGAACGAGGGAGTGGCCTGTCGGATGAGCAGGTTGCACCCCCAGGGAAGGCCGATCTCCCTGGAAAAACGCTCTAGGAACTCCTGTGTCCAGTCAGGAACAATGCCGAACACGTCTTCCTGGAAGAACACCGCCCGGATGTGGGGATTTTCTTCCAGGGCGGCACGGATCTCCTCGAGGAGATATCCCACGCTCTTCATGCGGAAATAACCGCCGCTGTCACGGTAGAGACCGCGGAGCACGGGATTCGAACAGAAGTTGCACTGCATGGGGCAACCACGCGCGGCCACCACCGTCAGGATGGTGTCCCGTTCGTTGGCCATGCGCGAGAAAGGCAGGAGATCGCGGGCGGGGAACGGGAGCCTGTCCAGGCTCGCCACGAGCGGGCGGAGAGGATTCCTGTGGACGGTGCCGTTCTCCTTCACCCAGAAATTCTCGACGTGCCGCACCGGCCGGCCGGCCTCGAGGGCGTCGCAGAACTCCACCAGCGCCTCCTCCATCTCGCCCCGGCCGACGAAGTCGACGGCGTCGTGGGCGAGGGTCTCCTCGGGATTGAGCGTCGCGTGAATCCCGATGAAGGCCGTGGGAAACCGAAACATCTCCTTCAGGGGCGCGACCTTCTCGAAGGTGTTGGGCATGTCGTGGCCGAACGCCGAGAACATGAGCGACGTCATGAAGACGAGTACCGTCTTTTCACCCGCGTGGGCCTCCACCCAGCCCGCAACACCCTTGAGCGTATCCTTGCCGTCCACCGTCCGGAAGTGCACCGTGTGGCCGGCGCGACGCAGACACGCGGCCACCACGGCCGTGGCCTCGTCGTGGTACCACAGTTCGCCGTCGCGGCACATGGTGGTGGAGGTGTAGAGAATGAGCACCCTCATGATCCGAGCTCCATCCGCTGTCGGGTGAACGGAGGAATGGGCTCGGCCGGCGATTTCTTGACCAGGCGGTGGAGGCTGTGCTCTCTCCAACGGCCCGGCCGCGACTCTGCCGCGACGCGCAGGAAATATTCTCCAGGAAAGAGGCGCGCGTGGAGACCTGTGGGAAGGGAAAATGCGTCGCCTTCGGGAATGGCCGTGAGACAGTTGTCGAACAGCGTCGAACGCGCGATCTCCACGACGCGGCGGCAGCCTGCGGAAGCCGGCGGGAGCGACAGCGGCCGGTCCGGATTCATGTCCGCCGCCCGGTCGGCGCGCCTGCCAAGGCACGGCAACCGTTTCACCACTCCCATAGCGAGCGCCGTCAGCCGGCGCGCCGAGGGGTTGTAGTGGCTTTTGAGGAAGTCGTCGTGACCGCGCTGGATGGACGCTTCGGCCAGGGGCCGTTCGGTGTCCGTGCTCCGCTCCAACCAGTGCACCATGCCCGTGCCGGGCAGGTAGAGGCAGGGCAGGCCGAGGGCACGGGCACGAAGGCAGAGATCGCTGTCCTCGTGATAGAGGAAGTAGCGGGTGTCGAAGCCGCCGAGTCGCTCGAACGTCCGGCGTCCGACGGCAAGCGCGTTGCCCGGAACCTCACGGACCGGCACCGGGGCTTGCCGGGCGAGCACGGCCATGCGCTGGTGAAGACAGGAGAGTGTCAGCTTTGGAAGCCAGCCCCGGTCGTGGAGCGTATCGGCCACATCCCCCCAGAGCGTCGTGCCGCGCATCGGCGCGATGGTGAAGCGCCGCTCGAGGTCCGCGAACTGGCGCGGGCCGGCCAGCACCTCTCCGTCATGGCGGCGCAACACCTCCAAGAGACCGGGGAGCGTCTCGGGGAGCACGAGGGTATCCGGATTGAGGAAGAACAGCAGCGGCGCGCGGCCTTTACGTGCCCCCAGGTTGCAGGCCGCACCGAATCCGAGGTTTCGGTCGGCTCGTATCAGGTCGACGTCACCGGGCAGCCGGTCGAGGGCGGCGGCGGCGTCCGGTCGAGATCTGTTGTCCACGACATGCGTCCGCACCGCGATCCCCGAGGAGCCGGCTTGGTTTCGGAGCGAGGTGAGGCTGTCAAGCAACAGGTCCGTCGAGTTGAAGTTGACGTAGATGACGTCCAGGATTTCATGGTGCATGAATCTTCACCCCGACAATCGATGCCTCTCCCGGCTGATCGTTTTTTATACCACGGCCGGAAGGTGCCGAGAAGGGCAAGGCCGAAAAACGGCGGATCTGTCGTGGAGAAATGCCGGCATATCCGGGATGAAACGGGGGAATCGTAGACGAGAACTCGATGCCGTTGCCGGAAATCCAGCTCTCGATTACAATGTCGACCACTCTACCTTTCCTGGAACAGGAACCGACGCATGAGCATGCTTTCTCCCCGGGGAGCTGAAATAGAGCTGGGGAAATTCATCGAGGCCACAGGAGGCCTCAGACGGAGACAGGGACTTCCGGACCTCGGCAAGCGGTTGTTCGTGCTGAAGCTGGACACCTCCAACCTCTGCAACCTGCAATGCAAGCAGTGCGGCGTTCACCTCATCCGAGACAGGGTCAATCCGGTCTCGATGTCCACGGAGCTGCTGAACCGCCTGGCCGACGATGTCTTTCCTTACTGCAACGAGATCTGTTTCGGATCCATGGCGGAGCCCTGGATGTCGGCGGTCATCGAGGACGCCCTCGTTCTCGGGCGGGCCAGGCGGGTGCCGTTCCTGCAGGTGGTCACCAACGCCTTGCTCCTGGACGAGAGGCGGGCGCGGATGCTCATCGACCTGCAGCTCGATCTGGTATCGGTGAGCATGGATGCGGCCTCTCGGGAGACGTATGCCTCGATCCGCGGCGAGGACCTCGACAAGGTGGTCAGAAACGTGGAGCGTCTGCGCGACCTCAAGGATCAGCTCGGCTCCGACAGGCCCCGTATTCGGTTCAGCTTCGTCATGTTGCACTCCAACTTGCATGAGATGCCTGACATGGTGGACCTCGCCCACAGCCTCGGCGCCGGCCTGGTCGATTTCACCATGCCGTTCCTCGACAGCCGGCTGGATCTGGACCACGAGCTGCCCGCCCGGGATCCCGACCTCTGGGAGGCGATGATGGAGGGAGCCCGGAGCCGGATGGAGGCGCTGGGGCTGCCCACCGAACACCTGCCGGATGTCCGCGGCGTAGTGGCCGGATGCGGGCGCGCCTCTCCTGGAGAGAATACAGTCCTCGAGTCGGACAAGAGCGGCATCCCCCTCTGCATGGCACCCTGGAGTTACCTGAGCATCACGCCGGCGGGAGACGCGTACCCGTGCTGTTCTCCCTATGTGCTGGGGGGGCCGCCGCTCGGGAACCTGGGCAAGAACACCCTCGCCCAGATCCTGACCGGATCGATCCACGAAGCCCTGAGGCGCTCTCTGGTCTCCGGTCAGCTCCGCGACGACTGTGCCCGGTGCAAGGCCACCGATTATCTGACCACGTGTCACTTGAATGAGGGGTACTACCTCGATGCGGAGCCTCCCCGCCGTTGCAGGAAGCCCGGCCCTGCTCTATGATGAGGAGTGCCACCCCAGACCTTGACGTGACAAGAGGAGCCAGCATGCGTGTTCACTCTCCCAGGGAAGCGAAAGACCACCTGGAGAAGCTGGTCGAGGAGACGGGAGACCTGAGAAGGAAGCTGGGACTGCCGGATATCGGGAAACGGCTCCTCGAGACGAAGCTGGACACCTTCAACCTCTGCAACCTGCAGTGCAAGCAGTGCGGTGTCCACCTCATCCGGGACGTGATCCACCCGATGCCGATGTCCATCGGGATGCTGCACGACGTGGCTGCTCAGGTCTTTCCCTACTGCGGCGACCTCTGCTTCGGGTCCCTGGCGGAACCCTTGATGTCTCCGGTCATCGATGAGGCCATGGATCTCGGTAAGGCCGCCGGGGTGCCGTACCTGCAGATGGTCACCAACGCCTTGCTCCTGGACGAGAGGTGGGCTCAAAAGGTGATCGACATCCAGCTCGATCGAATTTCGGTGAGTGCGGATGCAGCCTCCCAGGAGACGTATACCCGGATCCGAAACGGGGATCTGGGAAAGGTGGCAAGAAACACGGAAAGGCTGCGGGACCTGAAGACCCAGCTCGGGTCCGTTTTGCCGCAGATCCGTTTCAACTTTGTCCTGATGCGTACCACCCTGCATGAGATGCCTGCCATGGTGGACTTCGCCCACGGAATGGGTGCAGAGGTCGTCGATTTCTCCTTGCCGGTCCTCGCCGGTCCTCTGGACATGGAGGACGAGTTGCCCACGAGGGATCGGGCTCTCCTGGATGAGATGCTGGCGATGGCCAGGAGCCGGATGGAAGACCTGGGCCTGCCCACCGAGCGGTTGCCGGTCATTCCGCCTCCCCGCGATCCCGGGTCGTCTGCAGAGAATTCCGTCCTTGAACCGAACCCGGACGGGAGTCCGGTCTGCCTGGCGCCCTGGAGTTTCATGGTCATAGGCCCGACCGGCGATGTCTGGCCGTGCTGCGCTCCTTTCATGCTGGGAGCGCCCCCCATGGGCAACCTGGGCGAAAACACCTTCGCCCAGATCCTCACCGGGCCCCGGTACGACGACGTGCGGCGTTCCCTGATCACCGCACGCCTCCATGACGAATGCGCCCGTTGCAAGGCATTCGATCTCGTGTCCACGTGTTACCTGGACGAGAGCCACTACCTCGGTCTTGGACCCCGCCTGCGTCGTGCGGGGACGTAAGGCGGGATAGGTGCTGAAACGATGGGCCTGGAAAGGGAATCTCCCGTAACCATGGACCTTTCAAGATCAACGATCGTGGTGACCGGGGCCACGGGTTTGGTGGGATCATGCCTCCTCGACGAGCTCGCCCCCCTCCCCTGGCAGGTGCGCGCCCTCGTGCGCTCGCCGGGCACGCGTGGAACCGACACGCGGACGACATGGATCCGCGGAGACCTCTTCGATAAACACTCCCTGCGCGAAGCCTGTTCCGGCGCCGATATTGTCATCCACTGTGCAGCACGCCTGGAAGGGAATCCGGAGGAGGTCACGGAGACCATCGTCCAGGGCACGGCTAACATGCTCGACGCAGCGCGCCGGACGGGCGTAGGTCGATTCGTCCATGTGAGCAGTGCCGCCGTCTATCGAACCGGCCCGATGCATATGGCCAGCGAGTCCTTTCCGCTCGGCGGCGGATCTCCTTACGCAATCGCGAAACAGCGAGCGGAGGAGGCCGTTATGGCGGCGTCGGGGGACCTCGAGGTCGTCCTCCTCCGGCCGCCGGCCGTCTACGGTTCCTCGGACCGGCACCTCCTGCCGCTGCTGGCCAGGGTTGTCCGTGACCATGCAGTTCCCCTCACTCGCGCCGGCGGGGCGGTGGTGAGTCTCGCCAACGTCACCGACGTCGCACGTGCCCTGGTCCGGAGCGCGACGATCCCCGTCGATGAACCGCAAGTATTCAACGTCGCCACCGATCCCACGGGCACCGTGGCCTTCTTCCTCGGCCTGGTTGCCGGGGCCCTTGGAGCGGATCTCGAAGTGTTCGAGATCCCGGACGATCTGCCGATGGGCCCGGAGCCGCCGCCGCAGTGGAGGGATCTCACCGCAGGCCTGTGCCGCTCCCCGGTGCCCTGGCACCTGGTGCGTGAAGCTCACCATGAGCGCAGCCTCGACGTCTCCAGGGCCCGCGCCCTCCTCGGCCTGCAAGACGCGGCTCCCCATGGCACGGCAATCCCGCGAGCCGTAAAGGCCTCGCCCTTCATCGCGGCCCGGGACGGCGCCTGAACCTGTCCCCAAGGCGCCACACCTCAAGGCAGCCAACCGTTTCGGTCGAGCTCTGCGGCCAGGGCCCGAGCGGCAATGGCGTGGCCAGCCGGAGAGGGGTGCTGATCCGTGGGATGCACCCACAGGTCCCGGGCATGGTGTCCGCGAAAGTCAGGAAGCAGGTCGACGGTATGAATGCCCCTATCCTGACAGTAATTCAGCACCCTCTCGTGGATCCGGGCCCAGGGATAGCTGCCGTCCAGACCCTCCATCATTGGATAGACGGCCACCAGCAGGTGGATTCCCATGGCCTCGCAGATCTCCTGCCCTGCCTTCAGGCCCGTACGCCAGTGCAGGTCCTCGAGCCCGTTCCCGCAGCTCCGCCTGAAACAGGCGTCCGGATCGGCGGCGAGGCGCCGGCCCTTGTAGTTCGTGAGGACACTGGAGAGCATCGAGGAGAGGCGGCACCAGGAGGCCCCCGGCACGGAAACCCGGGCCCACGCCAGGAGGGTCATGGGCACGTCCCCGATGTCGTTCAGGCATACGGTGAGGATGACGGTCCGGGGCTCAAAGGTATGTCCCTTGAAGGCGAGGTAGGCAGCGTGGTTGGAGATCCTTTCCCCGGCCGCAAAACCGCCGTTGATGACCTCGAACTTTTTTCCTGGATACCGGTCGTGAAGCAAGGCCTCCAGCTGCTTTGGATAGCTGTCCTCTGGAAGAACGCCGTAGCCGAACGTGAATGAGTCACCGAGGCACAGGATACGATGCGTGCCGGGGGCGGGCTTCAGGGAAAACTCCCTGTCACGCAGGCCGTGGGCGTTGATGCGAATCGGGACGCGGCCGTGGTCGTCAAAGTAGTCCGGCCCCGGAACGGAAGTGTCGTAATGGATGAAGGCCAGGGAACCCGGGACCAACTCGTAGTCGATGAACGGAATTAGATTCTCACGGCCGTAGAGATTCCTATGACTGTCTCCGGTGATCTCCACGTTTTGCGGGTCGACGTATTTCGGCCGGGCCGTGATCGGAGGGTGGACATCCAAAAGGCGCAGGCCGATTTCAGCCGCGACCAGGCCGGCGACGAGGGCGAAGACCGCCAGCAACGCGCGCGACAGGAGGCGACCGATCCGGCGGGTCATGATATTCTTCCCGGTTGAAGTGCATGTCGGCTATCACCATGATTCCGAACAATCCCCCAATCGTATTCCGGATGCAGCGGCCTGAGAACCAGGTGCTCGAAATCGCCGCGAGAACGGAAATCCCAGAACGGGAACAAATCGGGTCGTCCCCCCGGCGGTTTCCGCTCCCCCTGTTCCCGACGGTCCCCAGGCCTGGTATGGTGACCATTCGATCGTTCTCCTCTCGCGGAGGCGGTGCACCAGGGTTGTTCTTCTCTCAGGCGTTTGCATGAATCGACAGGGCCCGGGATGGGTCGAGATCGGCCTCTCCTTTCTCGTCTTCGTGGTCGTGGTGGGCGGACTGTTCCATCCCGTGTCCCTGGGCGGCCGCACGGTCTCGTCAGCCCCGAACATCCCCTTCACCCTGCCGGACGGTCCCGTGGGATTCGAGATCGACCCCGAGGATCCGATTCCCCTGGCCGATGCCTGGGGCCCCGGCCTGATCCACGAGGCGAACCTCCTGTACCGGGTGCGGGCTCTGAATGCCGGCCGGCTGCCGCTCTGGCACCCGCACGAGGCGTGCGGGAATCCCTACCTGGCCGGATATCTACCCGGCCTCTTTTTCCCGCCGAACTGGCTCATGTACGTCGGCAAGCCCCCTCTCGGCATCGACCTCGTCTACCTGGCGCGCCTCGTGCTGGCCGGCTGGCTGACCTTTCTGTTCCTGCGCGTGCACCGGATCGGGAGGATGGGCGCATTCATCTCGGGCATCCTCTACCTCGGCTGTGGTTACATGGTCAGCAGCCTGAACCTATCCAATGCCGCCGTGGAGGCGCAGATTCCAGGCCTGCTCCTCGGCATCGAATGCCTGCTGTCCCGGGGCCGGCGGCGCGACCTGGTGCTGGCCACTTGCATGGTGGCGGGCGTCCTCCTCGGCGGCAATCCCCAGCCCGCCTTCCTGGCGTTCGTACTCGGCGGCGTGTACGCGGCGATCCGGGTATCGACCCTGCCCCGGTCGACCTGGCCCTCGAGGCTCGGCCTGTTCGCCGCGGCCCACGGCCTGGGCCTGATGCTGGCGGCGCCGCAGGTGCTGCCGTTTCTGGAGTTCCTCTCCCTCGCCTCTCACATCCACGAACCGGGCCTGAACGTAAGGGGTGCACCCTGGGAGCTGCTTATCGTCTGGGTCGTCCCCGGGTTCTACCGCCATGCGTACACCTCCAACGTCCTGGCGCAGTGCGGAGGATTCTACGGCGTCGCCACCTTCGGCTGGATGCTCGCCCTGGCCGGATTCTCCCTCCGCCGGAATCGCGCACTCACCCTCCTTGGGGGCGCCGCCACGCTGATCATCGGTGCCCTGTACTTCGGATTACCAGGCGACTCGTTCCTCTACGACCTGCCCGTGATCAACCGGATCGACATCCAGAAGTACGTGGCGGCCCACCTGTGCTTCCTGCCCGCGGTCCTGGCCGGCATCGGCTTCGACCACCTCGTCCGGTTGGATCCGGGCAGGATGATTTTCCGGCTGGCCGCCGCCGGCATCGGAATCGGCCTGGTGCCGGTCGTCTTCGTCGTGCTCTGGCTCCGGGGGGACCTGGCCGGGGTGTCCCAACTCTGCCTGCGCCTGGATCCCGGTGATCCGGTTGTTCCTTCTCTCGGAGGGCTGTGGATAGCAGCCATGGGTGCCGCACTGGACTGTGTCGCGCTGGGATTCCGGCCCGGCTGGAGCCGGTGGATCCTCCTGGCGCTGGCCGGTCTGCTGCTCGTGGAAGTCGCGTACCACATGCCGGACGACTACCCACCGCGCCGGGACATCTTCCGGCCGCCCGAATTCCTGGCGGGCATCCAGGGGGACCGCCGCACGTTCCGGGTCTACTCGCCCGGCGCAGTGCTGTCGCCGAACACGGCCGGCATCTTCGGCCTCAACGACATTCGCTACACCGAGGCCATGAAGATCGAGCGCTACGTCCGCCTCGTCGAACAGGGATTTTCCTACCCCCGTGCACGCGATTACTCCGCCTGGACGCTCACCCCCGGCGTCCAGCCGGGTGCACCGGCCCGCGCGCTTACGGTCCTGGGCGTCCGCTACCTCCTGTGCACGGGTGAGATGGAAGCGGTCGGCCGTCCGCCGGTGAACGGCGGTTGCCGGCAGGACATCGCCCTGGACCTGCGGGACAGCGCGTACGACCTGGTCGGCGAGCTGGAGGCACCGGAGGGCAAGATCGGACGCCTGGATGTGTGGCTCGAGGACCGGGAGTCTGCGACCATCATTCAGAAGAAAAAACTGACTGCGGCCGCAGGCGTCGCAGAGGTCGTGCTGAAGAGCGATTCCGTTCCAGCGGGGGTGTTCTACTATCTGGGCGTCGACGTCCCGGCCTGC
Source organism: uncultured Planctomycetota bacterium (assembly GCA_964485695.1). Taxonomy (GTDB): domain Bacteria; phylum Planctomycetota; class JAFGQW01; order JAFGQW01; family JAFGQW01; genus CAZAKZ01. The sequence goes on from CAZAKZ010000018.1 coordinate 17,425, forward strand.
ACCACGCTGTCCATTAGGTCCGTGCACTGGTGCGGTCGTCCGGTGTCTCCGGATGGGCTCCGGACCGGTGTCCACGACCGGACGACCGTATCCAGCAGTGGTGCCGTTCACCTCACGGCTCCGACAGCTATCGCCCTGCCGGCGGTTCAATCGACGGTGGTGCCCGAACTCACGATCCAGGGGCGAGTTTCCGGGCGTCCGGTCACGATCGCCCTGGTGACCGAGAACACGCGCCATTTCGGCGCAATCGAATCCGATCCGGCAACCGCTACCGGCGGCGGCGAGAGATTCCGCCTCGACCTGAGTGCACTGGCCGGCGAGCAACGCCTGTTGAGTCTGGTGGTCGACCGCGAGACCAGGCTGGTCAGTCTCGGAATCGAGCCGCGGTGTTTTATCCAACGGCACCGCTTCGGGCCGGTCCGCGTCTTCGAGCACACGCGGCCTCTGCCTAGGGCGTTCGGGATCCACCGCGTCAAAGTGGTCCTCGGCGAGGACGCGCAGCTCCACGAGGTGCTCGATCCCGACTTTCCGATCCGCACCACCGCCGTGGTCGACCGCCTGCCGGACGGCATCGAGCTGCCGGAGGAACCGCCGCCGTCCCTGCCAGCGGTGAACTGGATCTCCGAAGATCCGGGCGGGGGGCGAGTGGAGCTGGAATCCCGGTTTGCCGCTGACGGGCTGGTGGTGCTGCACGATAACCACTATCCGGGCTGGCAGGCCTTCGTGGACGGAAACCGAGCCACGCTTCTGCGGGCGAACTACTGCTTCCGCGCCGTGCCGGTGCCGGCAGGCGTTCACCGCGTGGAGTTCCGGTTCGTCTCGCTGTGGTGGCGTCTCGGCCTGCTGGCAGCCGCTGCCGGCCTGATCGGCCTCGTGTTCCTGCTGTGGCGCTGGCCCGCAGGACGTCGACCCTACTGAACAGGACTCATGGTGAACAGGAAATCGTGAAACAATGACGCCTGGAACACCCGCCCGGATGGACTTTCCCGTGTGGTTCTGGGTGGTCATTCCGCTGGCGGCAGTCGCCCCTTCCTGGGGAACCCTGGGTGCCGGCCTGGTGGCTGAAGTTTCCGCGGTGCTCGGTTTCGTGCACCGGGAAGGTCCCTTCGCCGATTGGCTTACGAGCCAGTACGACGTCCGGTTTGTCCGCTTCTGGCGACCGCTCGCCACGACCACGATCGGGCTGCAGGTGATGTGGACCTCGGCAGACGCGGTGCCGCTCCGCCTCTTCAACCTGGCCTGTCATGCCTCGACCGCGGTCCTCATCGCCAGGCTGGCTCTCCGCCTGAGCCTGGGAAAATGGGGTGCGTTTGTCGCCGGCATTCTATTCGCCTTCTACCCCCATCAGGGGGGCACGGTCACGTGGGTGGTCGGGAGGGTGGACTCGCTCTGCCTCCCTCTCCTGGTCGCGGCCTGCCTGTCGGCACTGGACGGACGGCCTGTCCGCACTGCAATCTTCAGCTTTCTGGCCATGGCCACCAAGGAGACGGCCCTCGTCCTTCCCCTGTGGATCTTCGTCCTGACCCTGGGGCGGAACCCACAAAAACGGCTGTCGAGTGCAGCTCGGTCAGCCGCACCGGCCTTCCTCGTCCTCTGCGGGGTGCTGGTCTGGCGCCGGCTGGCGCTCGGCGTATGGCTGGGTGGATACATGCCTCTCGGGGGAGCGGCGCCGGGCCTTGGAGAGTTGCTCGTCCCGGGATTGTGGCACGCTCTTGTCGTTCTGTATCCCGGTCTACTCATTACCGGGGCCCTGGGTTTGCTGGCCCATTTGTCCGGTTGCCACGTCCGGCGTATCTGGATCTGCGGCCTGGTCGCCTCGCTGGTGGGAATCCTCCCGGTCATGGAGATTCTCGCCATTGAAGGGGCGGTATCCACGAATCTGCGGCGATTCCTCCTGACAGACACCGGTCTGGCCCTGGCCATGGCAGCCTGTTTCGCCGGCCCCCCCCGGCGAAAGGCCGTCTTCTCGGTCTTGTTGCTGGTGCTGGTGGGCACCATCGCCTGGCGCGGGGTGGCGTCGCGAACCAGCACCCTCAAATGGGCACGCGGCGGAGAGGTGGGCGCAACCCTGGTGAACAAGGTGCGCCGGGCCCTCGCAGATATCCCACCGGCCACCGATCCAGTCCTTGTGGACAAGGTGCCGATTACCAGGGACGGAGCCCTGGTCCTGGCCTACGGTCTAGCCGACCACTTCAGGCCGCCTTTTTCCCGGAGTCCACGCCCGGTCTGGCCCTGGCGACCGCTCTTTCACGACTTCCACAGCCGGCGAGCGCCGGTGATCGCCGCGAACAGGGGTCTCCTGTGGCCGTTCGAAGAGGGCAACAGCGGCCTGGCGCGGATTCCGGTCCGGATTCTCGACGGCAGCGCGGTGGTGGACGTGTTGCACATCGACCGACGCATCCTCGATGTCGGTTCACAAGGAGCCCCGGCCAAACCGATCCTCGAGATCGAGGGAGCGTATCCGGATTGCCGCCTCGAGGTCATCGTGGTGACCGAGGTGGGCTATGAGCCCGCAGTCCTGAGCGTGCCCGGACGCGGTGCGGGCTGTTCCACCCTGCGCATCTCGTGCAGCGATTTGCTGGCCGCAAGGCTGTCGTCTTTCGGCCTCCATGTCCTGCACGTGCTGGGCCGTGCCGCGGATCTGGGTTCGCGATACGCTTACATCGAGGTGCGTGCCCTCGCGGCCGATGCGGCCGGCAACCTACGTACCGTCGCCGCCAGCCGATGGCTGCGCATCGAGTGGATGCGTGAGGCGAGGGACTGGGTGTTTCCAAAGTGAAGGAGTGGACGGCGGGAGCCCGGACCTCGCCCGGGTCCACGACGACGCTGCCGATCCACCCACTGCTGGGGGCGATTCCGCCCTCGACTTCAGAGACGTTGGGGAGACCGGATCCTGACCGGGAAAACCGATCCTGGCTCACGTTTTTGGATTCGAACATCGAACCCGGCCAATTCCGTTGACTCGGCGCCCATCGCGGCGTTCAATGAACAGGTCCGATCCGAGGCCACATCCGCCAGGAGAAGCGATTGTCCAAGACCCGCAGGTCCATCTCGATTCCGATCGCCGTCGGCGTGTTTTCGGTCGCGCTCAGCATCGCTCTCCTCGTGGGCTGGATCCTGGTCATCGTGAGAACCCTCTCGGAATCGGAGGAGGTGGCGCGCCACGCCTGGCTTCTTACCCTGGGTTGCGTATCCTTCGTGGTGATCATCACCACCCTCGTCCTCTTCAGCGTGTTCCTGGCCCGGGAGATCCGGCTGGTGAACCGCCAGACGCGGTTCATCGACTCGGTCACCCACGAGCTCAAGAGCCCGCTGGCCTCGCTCAAGCTCTGCCTGCAGACCCAGGAGCGTCCGGATCTGTCCCCGGACCAGCGAAACGAACTGCGCCAGATGATGATCGACGACGTGCAGCGCCTTTCGAACTTCATCGACGACGTTCTCGAAGCGAGTCAACTCTCCGAGACCCGCACCCGCCACGCGGCCGACGAGGTCGACCTCGAAGATCTGGTCACGAGGCTGGCGGCTGAGGTCATCCAATCCTACAAACTGCCGCCTGACGCGATCCGTGCACACATTCCGCATGGGCTTTCCCTGGTCACCGACCGCACGGCCTTCGAGACCATCGTCAAGAACCTCCTCGACAACGCGGTGAAGTACTCGCTCGGCCTGGACCAACCGGTGGAGGTGAACATCGACGCCCAGCGCCAGGCGCACCACCTCCTCCTCTCGATCAAGGATCGAGGCATCGGGATCCCGGACAAGCACATCAAACGCGTCTTTGAACGCTTTTACCGCGTACCTGAAGAGGCCGTGAAGATGCAACACGGAACCGGACTCGGGCTCTACGTGGCATCCGTACTCGTCCGTCTCCTCGGTGGCACGCTCCGGGCGGAGTCCGCCGTGGGCCAGGGCACGGTGATGCGTATCCAGATCCGGATGCGGCGCCGCGAGCCGACGGCGACCGCGGTTGTGGAACCCTGACTTTCGGAGCCGAATCCATGAACGCAAGAGAGCCCCGGCGTTTGCTGGTGGTCGAGGACGAGAGTCATCTGGCCGCCGGCCTGAAGCTGAATTTCACGCTGGAGGGCTTTGCCGTGGACGTGGCGGGGACGGCCCACGAGGCCGGGCACTACCTGGTCCGCCCGCACGCCTATGCGGCGATCATCCTCGATATCATGCTGCCGGATCTCGACGGATACCAGCTCTGCGAGCAGCTGCGCGAATCCGGAAACTTCACGCCGGTCATCATGCTCACGGCCCGTAGCGCCCCCGATGATCGCGTCCGGGGCCTCGAAGCAGGCGCCGACGACTACCTGGTGAAGCCCTTCGAGCTCTCGGAACTCCTGGCGCGCGTCCGTTCCCTCCTGCGCCGCCGGGCGTGGGAAACCGCCGGATCGTCCGAAGCCCGGACGGCGCCCCCCCTCCTCGCGTTCGGCCGCGTCCGGGTGGATTTCGATTCCCATCGGGTCACGGTGGACGACCGGCCGGTGACGCTGACCCGCCTCGAGCTCGACCTCCTGCGCTACTTCGCCGATCACCCCGATCGGGTCCTGAGCCGCGAGGAGTTGCTCGAAAAAGTGTGGCTCCTTCGCGACTACCCGAACACCCGCACGGTGGACAACTTCGTGCTCCGACTCCGCAAGTACTTCGAGCCCGACCCGTCCATGCCGGTCCACTTCCTCTCGGTTCGCGGATCGGGCTACCGGTTCTGTCCGGTGCCCACGTCTGCCTGACGTCCCCATCCCACCGCGTATGCTGGACCGTTGACAGAACTATGACATACGTTGACCCAAGCATGACGGGACCCGGTGCGTGTTTTCACGTAGGTTCCGGTATTCCGGAAACACCCGTCCCGGGTACTTCTCTTTCACACGACAGGAACGCCATTACCATGAACAGGCCGCTTCGCGTCGGAGTCATCGATCTGGTCTCCAAGGGTCCCGAGCGCCATCTCTACGCCCGGGTCATGAATGCCAACCTCGCGAGCATCATGCCCCAGGTGGTGTCCGTGTGGTGCGAGGAAGAGGGGCACCACGTCCAGTACGAGTGTTTTACAGGGGTCGAGGATCCCCGGACCATGCTGGAAGGTCCCCTCGACATCGTCTTCATCTGCGCGTTCACCGAGGCGGCGCAGCTCGCGTACGCCCTCAGCAATCTCTACCGATCCACCGGGGCCCTGACGGCCCTCGGTGGACCGCATGCGCGGTGCTATCCCCAGGACGCGTGTCACTACTTCGACTACGTGCTGGGATTCACGGACCGGACCGTGATCAGCGACGTCCTGGCCGACCGGTCCAGGCACCGCCCGCTGGGGCAGGCCCTGAGTGCGAAACAGCAACCGGCATCGCTTCCCGGCGTCCGGGCCCGGTGGAAGTTCCTCGAAGCCACCCTCGCCAAGGCGCCCTGGATCAAGGTGGTGCCGATGCTGGGGAGCATGGGCTGTCCCTACGCGTGCAGCTTCTGCATCGATTCGACGGTTCCCTATCTACCCCTCGATCTCGATGTGATGAAGGAGGATCTGCGCTTTGTCCTCACGAAGTTCAAGCGCCCGCTCGTGGCGTGGCACGACCCGAATTTCGGCGTCCGGTTCAACGAGACGGTCCAGGCCATCGAGGAAGCCGTGCCGCCGGACCGCATGGACTTCATCGCGGAGAGCAGCCTGTCGATCCTCACCGAGCCCAACGTGAAGCGCCTGAAGCAAATCGGCGTGAAGGCGGTTCTGCCCGGGATCGAGTCGTGGTTCAGCCTGGGAAACAAGTCCAAGACCGGCCGGACCCAGGGCCGGGAGAAGGTGGCCCAGGTCGCGGAGCACATGGACATGATCCTCAGCCATGTTCCCTACGTCCAGACCAACTTCGTCCTGGGGCTGGACTCCGACCAAGGGCCGGAACCCTTCGACCTGACCCGGCAGTTTCTCGACCGCTGTCCGGCCGTGTTTCCCGCCATTTCCCTGCTGTCGGCCTTCGGCCAGGCCTCGCCCCTCAATCTCGACTACCAGCGTGAGGATCGCGTGCTGCCGTTTCCCTTTCACCTGCTGAACAACTGCCTGGCCATGAACATCAAGCCGAAGAACTACGCCTGGAAAGATTTCTACGGCCACGTGGTCAAGCTGACGGGACAGGCGTTTTCCCCGAAGGCCCTCCTGAAACGGTTCTGGTCCAACCAGAAGATGGTCCCGAAGCTGATGAACCTGGTGCGCGGGATTTCCGCCGAGGGCCGGGGGCGCCACCGCTACTACGCCGGGATCCGCCGCCGCCTGGATGCGGACCCGCAGTTTCTTCCCTATTTCGAGGGGGAGACCGACCGGCTGCCGGACTTCTACCGGAACCGGATACGCAAGGATCTCGGTTCCCTGTGGGACTGGCTCCCCAGCGGCGCGCTGAAACACGATGCGCACGCGTACCTGAAATCGACCGCTTCCCGGAAAGAGCCTGATCGTCCGGTGTCCGTACCGTCGTGATCGTTCCGGGGAACCCGAGGCTCCTGCAGGGAACGGTCCGGTGAGCAAGCACCTGCATGGCGGGGGGAGCTGGAGGTCGCCCCCCGTGACCCGTGCGAAACTCGTTAGGTCACCACACACCCGAGTCAATTCGGACGGATCCTTACCAGAGCGTCAAGGTCACGGCGTTGGATGGCGTGACACGACTGCCTTTCCCGTACAGGAGCGCGGCAAAGCAGACCTTTGTTCCTTTCAGGACCGGGTCCAGGGCGTCTATTTGCCAGGATATGTGTGTTTCACCCCCCGGATCCAGAGTTCCCAGCAGGGAGGCATAGCCCTTCTTGTGTAGCTTGCCGACGAGCCAGTAGGAGAATTCATCCAGGTTCAGGGGCAGCACCTGGTTTGCGGGCAGAGGTGTCCCGGGGGAGGTTCCGGACACGCCTCCGAGGATGACGTAGGACTCCCCGAGGTGGCCGGACGTCAGGAGGTGAAAGTCGCCTCCCGGCCTTTCAGCGGGAAGGCGGGTGTCCCGGCTCAGGAGGATCACTTCCCCGGCGTCGACCTCCGTCAAACGGTAGAGTCGAATCCAGGGGCTCTTTTCCGGCAGGGAGCGGTCGATGGGAGCCTCTTTGTCCAGATAGGTCGTTTCCACAATGCGAAATCCGTCTTCCTCCACCGACCAGACCTGGAGCAGGCGCTTTGCCGGAGGCAGATCCTCGATGCGCAGCCGCCGTGGGGCGGCGCTGGACCAGAAGTCGCTCAGCAGCACCTGGTAAGTGCGTCCGTCACCTGACTTTCCCGCCAGGGCGGCAAAGCCCGAGCCGTCAGGGTCCGAGACCGCGAGACGCAGTGGCGTGTCCTGCATGAGGGCGAGGGCATCAAACGCGTGGGCCCGGGGCACCGGCGTGAAGGCGGGCGGGACGAACAATCCCATGCATTCCTTGTCACACAGATCTCCACGGTAATGGTGGACCAGATCGACCTGTCCGTCCTGCATGAAAATGAGGCTTGACAGGAAAAAGGCGGCCCCCGACAGGTTCCGCCTCAAAATTTGTTTCTCTCCCGGATACGAGATGCTGTGTTCCGAAAGGTAGTTACTCGCTCCGGTGAAGCCGTGGACGTCCAGAAGGCTCCGAATCCATCGTCCCTGACGCACGCAATCGTAGGGTTCGGATTGGATGAAGCCGTAGCCGTAGTAGTGCCAGGAAAAGAAATCCAGGGGGACCTTGTTCCGGGCGCAGTATTCGATGAATCCCTCCTGGTAATCGCCCGGCCAGCACTCAGCTATGGCGGGCCCCCCGACCCGGGCCCCAGGATGCGCCTCCCGGACTGCCCGGGCGACCTTTTCATAGAACCGGTAGTAGTCCGTGTGCCGGTGTCTCCAGCAGACACTGAGATTGGCCTCGTTCCACACCTCCCACTCCAGGCTGTCCAGCTTGTAACCGCCGGCCCAGCCCTGGGTGTAGTGCAGTACGATGTGCTTGGCGATGCTGGCGAACCGGTCGTAGTCCGACGGTGTCCTGTTTCCCTGCCTCCAGCTATAACCGAGGCGGTACAAGACGCGAGCGCCCGTGCGATGGATGCTCAGGACCAGTCTATCCACTTCCTCGAAATCGTAATTTTGGGGGTCAGCGGTGTTCGCGTTGAAATTCGGGAAGACCTTGTGGATGTCTCCCACCTCGGAGCAGTCATGGATGCGAACGGAGGTCACGCGCATCCGCTTGTATTCGGCCGTCAAGTCGTACAGAACGCCGGTGGGGTCCTTCGGACCACAGGTGACCCCGAAGAGGTTTCGTATCAAGCCTGTGTTCTCGCCGGCCCGGACAACCACGTCGAAATCCTCCTGGGCCGCAGCGACAGTCCACAGTAAAACCTGGAGAACCAGGCCGATTCCAGATGCCGCCGATCGATTCAGGAAGGAAGGGAAGCGCATCAGTCCCCCCTCTCGAGAATGAAACTCACCTCATTGGTGACCACCCGGATTGATTCCTGGTCCTTCACGAAACCTGCAATGTAAATCGTCACTCCTTCCAGTGAGGGCAAGGCGGGAATATCCATTGCCGCCTGCGCCGCTCCCTTCGCGTCCAGAGCACCGGCGAAGCCTTTGAAGTGCGGGGAGTTGCTGAACATAGACATCAGAAAAAGGGAATCGAACCGCAGGGGAATGCGCCGTGGGTCCGGCGGGGGGAGGGGGATGCCCTCGTTTCCGAAGGAGGCGGCAAGGTAATAGTCTCGAAACGGCAACTCCGGCACCGAGAGAGTCACATCGACTCGGGTTCCCGGCGTGACGCGGCCTGCTCGCGACCGGGTGAGGGTTGCGAATTCGTGCGCTCCCAAGTCTATGCGCTTCTTTCCGGTCGCGCCGCCGTCCAGGATGCGATCCGCATTCTCGATGTCCACGTTGATGGGCGGCGTCGCGTCGGGCTCCCCGGCGTCGATGCAGGGGGATCTGGGGCCCAAGTGATAGCGGTCCATGAAACCGGGATTCACCCGGATGTTGTGGTTGAGGCCGACGAACTGGCCGTCTCCCACCAGGCAGTAGCGCACGGACTCCGACCTCACACCATGGAAAGACGAATTACCCGTCGCCCTGCCCTCCCGCCAGTGAACGTTGTTCCAGAAGAGGCAGCCCACAATGGTCGGGGTGCACCTATCGGCCTCCAGGCCAGCGCCATGAAACGAACTCCCGCATACTCTGTTGTGGTGCAACGTGTTGTAGCCGATGTAGGGCCTGGAGTCCTGGGCACAGAATATCCCCCCGCCGCGGGCCGGATTGTCGCGGTAGGTGAGGTCCGTGTGTGCCGTGTTTTCCAGGAGTACGTTTCCATAGACTGTGGGTTTGGAGGTCATGCCGCAGTGGATTCCACCCCCCCGCCCAATGGTTCCGCGTGCCGTGTTGTTGTGGATGAGATTGAGCGCCACGAACGCTGTTCCCTCCAATTGCAGTCCGCCGCCGGTACCGAAGAGACAGAACATACCTGCGACATTTCCGACGACGCGGTTCCTGACGAACACAGTGGCCCCGGACAGCCATGCGCCGCCCCCCCGGCAATGCATGACCCTGTTCTCGTTGTTGATACCCGAGATGACCGTGTTCCCGAAGAACAGATTCTCCAGGAAGCAGCCCCCCGTAGCAAAGACGCCGGCCCCGCCGACCCACCCGGTACGATCCATGCCGATGACGGTGTTCATGCGGAATTCGTTGCGGACGACGATGGGTTTGCCGTCGGTATACAGACCGGCCCCAAGGCTGGTCTTCCAGCCGGTGCTGCGGTTGTCGATCACGATGTTATGCGCGATGATCGGAGAAGCTCCCTTGCAGTAGATGCCCGCCCCGAGTGCGGTTTCATTGCGGACGCAGCCGCCAGTCAGAGTGAAACCCTTGAGAATCGTGAAGTAGGTGTCTCTCGGATCGAAGGTGACCACCGGCCCCTTGCCTCCGGCGTCGATGATGGTCTTCCGGGCCCCGCCTTCGCTTTCGACCGCAACGGGGACACCCTTGAAGAAGATCTGTTCGGGGTAGGTTCCTGGCGCCACCAGAACGCGGTCGAAGGGACCGGCCGCATCCATGGCAGCCTGGATGGTCGCGTACTTTGCCGGCACGAATAGATCCTCGGCCCGACAGGATTCCGCTGAGACCAGGAGCAGGAGTCCCGACAAGAGTACAAGGAAGATCGAGCGCTGGCCAAAGGCTCGCATGAAAATCGTGGCCCCTAAAAACTTCGCTTCCGGAAGGATCCAGATCGGATTCCGAAGTCTGACGCTTTCTCCATATCTATCCCGCCTGCATTCAGAGCGGAATGAATGCTATCAAAAAGGGGTCTACTTGTGCAATGACCTTGAGCGCCCCCGTCCCTCACTCGTAGGTGAAATACCCGTCCCAGGCCTCGTCGAGTTGCTTCAGCGCGGACTTGAGCGGAATCGCCTCGAGGCGGCCGCCTGTGTCGCCCTCGAGCAATCCCAGGCGCTTGAGCTTCTCCAGGGCGTCGGGGGCCTCGAAGTTCATGTGCACGTCGAAGCGCTTCTCGAGGAATGCCTCGATGCGCCGGTCCAGAGCCGCCTCCCCCGCCCGGGCCTCGGGCTCGGTCAACAGGAAGTAGTAGGCCAGGAGCGCCTCCTTGCACTCCTCCTCCTCGGCCTGGTCGATGATGCGGTGGATCACCCCGAGGTTGTTGTCGAGGCTGTTGAAGTAGAGGTTCGAGACCAGGGTGCCCTGGTACTTCTCCTTCACCCGCAGGAATCCGAAGAAGGTCTTCACGGCGTAGCCGAGGAAGCCGACGGCGATGAGGAGAGCGGCGAAGACGCTGATGGCGGCGGCGCCCACGATCTTGATGAGGGTGGTCCCCGTGCCGCCGATGAGCGGCATCATCACCCGCAGCTTGTCCAGGAGCTTCATCTGGGGGACCGTGTTGGGGAAGAGCATCTCCAGGTCGGTGCGGGGGATGTTCTTGAACAGCTTGATGTAGATGTGCGGCGACGGAGTGTCCTCCCGGGCATCGGCCTCCTCCACGAACTGCACCAGCAGCGCCAGACGGTGGAACACGGAGACCTTCAGGAGGCGCTTGCGGTAGAGGGTGGTCACACCGCGAAAGGCGCGATCCTCATGGCCGTCGCCCCGGTAGTAGAGGCAGAATCGGCTGTACTGGCTCAGGTCCACCTTCAGCTTCAGGGCCCAGGGCGAGGCCTGGCTCAACAGGTCGTTGAGCTCCTCTTCCTCGATGCGGTGGTAGTTGGCGCGCCGGAGGATGTACTCGAACCGTTGCACCAGGCGGTCGGCCCGCGCCTCCTTTTCCTCCCGGGTCAGCCGGAAGACCGGGAGGTTCACGGCGTCGGGATTGAAGGGGGCGTAGTCCCCCTTCATGGACAGGGCCTCCTGGTGGAAGAGGAAGTGGAACACGTGAGCCAGCAGGCCGGAAAAGGCGCGGAGGGCCTCCCGGTCCTCCAGAGCCCCTTCCTCCGCCAGGACCCGCACCAGTTCGGATCGGGTCACCGGAAGGAAGGTGCTGTCCCTGGCGCTCGTGGTGGCGGGGTTCATTCGTGTCTGGCGATCCACCCGCTATCCATCCTCGGTGAGGGACGCCATCTTCATGTGAATCAGGCCTACGAGGTGCTGGGCCCGGGCCGGATTGTCGTCGGCGTTCTGCCACCGCGCGTGTTTCGACTCGAGGGTGTAGATGGGCTCTTCGTTGGTTTCCCGGGCCACACGCACGTAGATGCGGGACCCCTTCTCCCCCTTCACCACCCGGATGTGGGCCTGCTCCCTGTAGCCCTGGCCGGCCAGATAGCTGAGATGTTCATCCCAGCCGGTCCGGAGGATGCCCTCCCCGGACCGCTCCCACTCGATGGTTTCAAACTGTTCCACCAGGGTCAGCTTGATGGCGCTCCAGAGGATGGAAAACTCGACATCGTATTCTTCCTCCATGTCCTGCCACTGTTCGGTATGCATCCAGGACCGGCATCCCGGCATCAGGGCGAGACAGAAGACCACCAGGGAACAAGAGGCCAGCCTGGACATCGACATCATGGCTCCTCCAAACAAGGGGTACGGCCCGGGAACGACGCAACGCCATTGTACCGCACCGAGACGTTTCGGCCAGGTGTGAGAACGTGTTTCGGAAACCCGGCCTGTCGAATATGAAGAGTATTTCTACCGGAAATCAACCAGGATTTGTCCAATTATCCGCCTGTGGATACACTGGCGCGAGACCCGATTCGAGGATTCACTCGATTCGTCGGCCCGTGCCGGAAAGGAAACCCTTGTCCGACTGGATCACCCACCTCGGCGTGGCCTACGGCCCCGGCCGCCTGCTGGACCGGAACCGGGTGCGTCTGGTCCTTCTCGGCGCAGTCCTGCCCGATGCGACCACGCCCTTCGTGGTGGCAGCCAACCTGGTGCACTTTCACCCGGGTGATATCGAGTCCTATCTGCAGCCCATCCAGGCACCCCTGCCGACCTTGCTCCTGGCCTCGTCACTGGCGCTACTCACCCCCACCTTCGGCCGGAGCTTCCTGGCCCTCGCCTTCGGGATCCTCACCCACTACGTCCTGGACCTCTCCCAGATCCGGTATGGCGGTGGCATCTACCTGCGCTACCCACTCGACTTCTGGAGCCCGAGCCTGGACCTCTACTGGCCCGAGTCCGCCACCAGCGTGGTTCTCCTGGGCCTCGGCACCCTGGGTACGGTGTGGGCCCTGTCGGCCCGGAGCCCTCGCATCCCGTGGCAAGGACGGGAGCGCCGGTGGATTCCGGCCCTCCTCCCGGCGGCGGCAGCCTTCCTGCTGCCACTCGTCACTCTGGACGCCTTTTACGAGGCCAACGCCAACAACGTGGCCTTTTACAGCACCCCCGATGCATTCGAGGGCCGCGAAGTCGCCCTGGCCAAGCTCGTGGTCACCCGGGTGGAGCCGGACCCAAATGGCGGCCATCTCCTCACGGTCCGGAAGGGCGATCGGTTCCTCACCCTCCGCGCCCACGCCTTCGAGTCCTGGGGACGCATCGGGTCCACACCGCCGGGCATCTCCCGCCGCGTCTCGGTCCGGGGGGTCTACCACAAGGGACGGATGGAGGCCGGAGAGCCAGCCCACGTGCATTTCCGTCCGATCCGCACCTGGACCTCGCTCCTGGGCATGATCCTCCTGGCCGGGCTGGTGCTGCCCGAATCCTGGATCCGGCGCCGGAAGGGAAGCCGTCCGGGCAGAGGTTCTACGCCTTGTACGTGAACACGGGAGAGGTCAGCTTGATCCCGTAGGTGCTCCTGGATGCAACGGGATCCAACACCAGGATGCTGACCGGAATCTTCGTCCGGGGAGGAAGCCCGGGCATGGAGTAGCGGACCTTGCCTTCCTGGTCGAGGGTGCCGGTGTTCTGCAGGAGTCCGGCCACGGACAGGATGAAGAGGAAGTCGAAGTCGTGGCCCAGGGTGCGCTCGGCATCCAGTGCAATTCCGGGGCCAGAGGCCGTGAAGCTGAAGAGAAGGACATAGTTGTAGCCTGCGCACGCCTCCGAGGCATCCACGATCAGGTCCATGGCCTCCTGGGTAAACAGGGGCGACCCCTCGTTTCCCGAATCCACGCCGACCACCTGGTCCCGGTTGGAACTCGGGAGGTTCAGGGAGAGGACATGGGGCCATGCCCGATCCCCATGGCTGGAGAGGCCGTTGATCTTCTTCCCAGGAGAGGGAAAGGCCTGCTCCACGATGAGGTGCTGCGTTTGCGTATCAAAGGCGACCTCGTAGACCATGCCGTCCTCGAGACCGCAGAACCAGAAACGCTGGTTCACGGCGTCGAAGTCGATGCCGCCCACCGAGGAACCGATGGGATTGACGAGGGTGGCCTGGATCCGCCAGAGCCCGGGCGCGCCGTCGGTGAACTCCACCACGTGGATCGGCGGTGCGGCCCGGGGCAGGTACGAGGCCACCAGGAAGATGTTCCCTGGCCGGTCGTGGCGGCTGTTCAGGGCGGCGATGCCAGTGACGCCGTTGATACGGCGCCGGGGTTGGTTTCCGTTGGTGGATGGCATGCAAGGCACCACCCGTGAACCCTGTACGCAGGGCCCTGTATCGTCCAGAACGTAGTAGGCCCGCACGTTGTACGGCCCCTTGCCGAGGTCGGGATCCCAGACAAAGGCATTGTCGTCCACGCGGCTCAGGTCCCCGTTGTAATCGGTGATCATCAGCCACCTGGGCCGTCGGGAACCGGTCGGATCAGGCATGCACGCAATGCCGCTCCCCAGGCCGGAGCTCACGGGGTACTTGGGATTGGAAGGCACGACGGCGCCGGCCGTGATCAGGGATGTGACCACGGTGTATTTCCCGTCGGTTGTGAGGCCCAGGAGGTTGGGGCCCTCGGCGCTCTCGTTGACCTGCCAGAGCAAACCCCGGCTCGCATCCCAGGCCAGAGCCGTCGTGTAGCTCCTGGCCGAGGCCACCGGACTCCAGATCGTGGTCCCGGCACCGGGGCGAATCGCCAGGTCCAGGAAGGCTCCCTGGCGTGGCGGTTGTCCACCCACCAAGGGCGCGAGCCGGCTCTTCTGGGCCGCGGCCGTGAGGGGTGTCAAAACGAGAAACAGGATGATCCAGCGCATGGAGTATATTCTACTCGATTCGAGGAATTTTGTCGCCCTCGAGCAGCCCGTGTCATTTCGATGAGGAGAGATGGAGATCCAGCATGCGGCCCGTGTCCGTGTCGTAGAATACCACGATGTCCGCCTTTCCATCGCCGTCCAGCTCCACGAACTGGAAATCGGATTCCCGGAACGTCCCGGACCGGAGTTCCACCGTGGCCACCGGCCGCCGGCCCTCGATGCGGTCGCGGTTGAGGCTGTAGCGCAGGTCTCCGACGTAGTCCATGAGGCGGTCGATATCCCATTCCCGCCTCCGGGTATCGAAGAGGAGGTCGCGGATGAGACGGTTCACCACCTCCCGGTCCTGGACCCCGCCGGCCACGGCGCCGGCCCCCGTGCACGCGTGGAGGTCGAGGCGGCCCGGGCCGGACCGGATGCCGATGTCGTACACGCCGTCGCCGTTGAAATCCCCCACCCGGAGGCGCCGCGCCGCTGCCCTGGCGGCGTCCACCTTCTTCTGCAGGCCAGACATGTCGGAGAGGAGGTTCAGGATGGGCGGGACGGAAAAGGAGATCCGGTTGGTCCTGTCCGGTGTTTTGGAGAGGGTGCGGTCACCGTGATTCCGGTAGGCCAGGGCCTCGATCCTCAGATCGATGCCCACCAGGAGCGCCGCCACCAGCCGGGCCACCCCGGGCATCACGAACTTCACCAGGATCAGATCGGCCCGATCGTCGCCGTCCACGTCTCCGGTGAAGACGGCGGCGATGTCCTCCCCCACCCGGAGGATGCGGTCCGGTCGGTCGAATCCGGTGAATCCCTTCCCCCCGAAGAAGATCCACACCTTGCGGCCCGCGGCCACGAGGAAGTCGCGCACTCCGTCGCCGTCCAGGTCGTCCTGGCTCAGGTTCACGGTGCCGATCTCGATGCGCACCTTCCGGCCCTCCCCGTCCTTGCCCACTCCGGTCTCGAACCGGGCGAGGTCCAGCACCCAGGTGGGCTTCTCGGCATACTTCCACCCCTTGCTGCCGCGATAAATATCCAGCCGGCGCCCCTGCTGGGAGAGGAGGTCTGGACAGCCGTCCCCGTCCACGTCGCGGCTGAGGAGCTTCGGGATCTGGAAGCTGGATTCCAGCTGGCCATCCAGTTGAGCGGCCGGGACCCGCACCACGATGCGGATGCCCGAGGGCAGGCTCCGGACCCTGCGCGCATCGAAACCGCCCTTGCCGTCCCCCGGAAAGAGCCGGAACCGGTCCCCGGCCGGATAGACGAGGTCCGGATTCCCGTCGCCGTCCACGTCCGAGGCCAGGTCCACCCGCAGGGGTCTGGAGGGCGTGTAGGTCCGCCGGATGCGGATCCGCGGCGTCTCCCCCTCCTCGAATCGCCCGTCCTCGAGGCCAAGCACGTGCACGCCTCTCGCCTTCACCATGAGGAACTCGAGGACGCCGTCTCCGTCAAGGTCCTTCAGGTCGTAGAGGAATCCGACGTTCTCGCAGGCGAGGGTCTGTCGCACCTCCCCCGGTGCCTTGTCCGCCAGAGGGCGATAGAAATGAACGGCGCGCAGATCCTCGACGAGGAGTTCCATCCGACCGTCTCCCTCGAGGTCTCGCCAGGCCATGGCCGTGGGCACGCCCGGGAGCCGGAAGGTCACTTTTCGGAAGCGCTGGGCAGCCCCCCACCGGGCCGGGAGCAACAGCCCCGGACCGAAAAAGGCCGCCACCAGCACCCACGCCAGGGAGACTCTCGTACGCTCCCTCATCGACCCCGCTCCTTTCCCACACCCCATCCGCATAGAGTGATGCGCTCCTCGTAGAGTAGCAGCACCTCGCTCAGGCCGTCGCCGTCCTGATCGAACAGACGGATGCTCACGGGCACCTCAACGGGGAGGGACACGGCCGCACGGGTCTGGAAGGTAAAGGCGCCGCCCGAGGTGAAGAGCCCCCCCTTGGTCTTGCCCGACAGGAAGATCTTCAGGTTTCCGTCCCCATCCAGGATCAGGAGATCCGCGCGCCGGTCCCGGTTGAAGTCCCCGTCCAGATAGATCATGGGCTCCACTCCGGCCACGGCCAGTCGGTCCGTGCGAATGGACTCGGTCCGGCTGTAGTCCGGCCGCGGTGCATAGCCCTTTTTCTTCCGGTTCAAGAACACGTGCAGGGTCATGTCGAGTGATTCCACCACGGCTTGCCTGGCCCGCTTCAAGAGGTCCAGGCGGTAGGTAGGCACCAGGAGATCGAGTCTCTGGTCCCCGTTCACGTCCTTGAACCGGGGCGTGGCGGTCAATCCGTTCAGGACGAAGATACGCCTGGGGGAGCGGGCCAGGGCGGACACGCCGCCCATGAAGAGGAGAAGGCGAGTTCTCAGGGCGTTCTTCACCTCCTGGCGAACCAGGAAGTCGAGGCTGCCGTCGCCGTCCAGGTCGGCGTGCAGGAGGTTGCCGCGTGGGGCCCACATGGGCGTCAAGGCCAGCACCTTGGAGACGTCCTTGTTCACCGCAGGCAACCGGGAAAAGATCTGGTTCTCGTCCTGACGCCAGACCTTGAGGCGCTGCCCCTCGAGGAGGAGCAGGTCCAGACGGCGGTCGTTGTTCTCGTCCACCAGCACAGGACAGGACATGCGCCGGACCGATTCCACCATGTAGCCCTCCACGGGCGGGATCGAGGAGGTGGGATTGCGGCCCCGGCGCTCCCCGCCCAGGGAGATGGAGACGTTGAGGCGGCGACCCCCTTCTTCGGGACGGACGCCGACTCCCTGGTCGATCCAGGCGGGGATCAGGCTGCGGCGCTCGAAGGCGGACGTCCCGCCTTCGGGGCGGGACTGGAATCGCAGGACGAAACCGCCCCACACCGGCACGCAGATGTCGGTCAGTCCGTCCCCGTCCAGGTCGAGGACGTGGGGCCAGAAGTGGACGCCGTCCGGATCGGGAAAAGAATAGAAGAAGGTCTCCCGGAACAGGCGGCGGTACCTGCGGTCCTCCTCCTGGACGGAAGGACAATAGACGAATACCGACGTGTAGTTGAACAGGACGAACTCCACGCCCGGCGTGGGATCCAGGTCTCCCATGGACACCAGGATCACGTCGGGCTTCAGCCGGAGGCGGTGGGCCGGGGTCTTCTCGAATCCGCCGAGGGCGAGGCCCCGGAAGTAGCCGAGTTCACGCCTGCCCCCGTCCACGGCCGCATAGACGAGATCCTGGATGCCGTCGGCGTCCATGTCATGGATGCGCACGAACCCGAGGCGTCCCGGAATCTTCACGGACAGGGTACCGAATTCCCTCCTTGCCCTGTTTCCCCTGTTTTCCCTGTCCCCCTGGGCTTCCAGGCCCGGGATCAAGGTCAACCAGAAGAGCAGCGTCCAGAATCCAGCTGCGCGTATCATACGTTCCTCGTCAAGGCTCCACGCCCTCGGGGGGCACGGGAATCTCCTCGAGCACATCGGCCTCGCCCGTGGTCCAGGAGATGACCCAGAACAGTGTAGTGGTTCGCATCCCCGCCTTCCATTCGGTCTGGAACACGTCCAGCAGCACGCCCCACGAACTCCTGTCCGGCGTCCTGGAGGTGTAGTTGAAGAGCACGGGTATCGACACCCGCTCCGTCCGCCGCTTCCGACGGGAGGCCACGGTGCGAAAGACCTTTCTCTTGCCGTCCCGGATGACCTCCAGGTGCACCGCGTCCCCGGGATCCTTCCGGCGGATGCGTCGGATCAACTCCCGGGGATCATGGAGCGGTCTGCCGTCCATGATGTGCAGAATGTCACCGGCCTTAAGGCCGTCCCGTTTCCAGGGGCTCATTCCCCAGAAACCCGCCAGCACCACGCCCTCGGCGGGGGAGAGGCCGGCGGCCCGGGCCGCGGTGCGACCCAGGGATCTGACCCGTACCCCGACGCGGCGGGTCTCGGCCAGGTAGAGGATCTTCTTCTCGGCCCGCTGCGCAGCCCTGGAACCGGGTACCACCTTCACCTCGAATCCGACATCCTCCCGGAGGACCTCCACCTTCACGGCCAGGCCGGGCTTCAGGGCCTCCACGGCCGCGTAGAACCTGTCGGGCCAGTCATGGACCTTGCCGCCCAGGGACACGATGACGTCCCCCGGGCGGATCCCGGCGGCCTGGGCCGGAGAGTTCTCCACCACGGACTCCACGCGCACGCCGTGGTGCTCGCCGATGTCCTCCAGAGTGGGGGCGTTCTCCACCACCTTCACACCGAGGTAGCCACGCGTTCCGGTCTCCTGGGCCTGGGCCCCGATCTCGAGGAGGAACCAGACCCCCACCACCCCGGTGAACAGCGAGAGAAAGTGCTTCATGACAGGATCGCCTTTCGCCGGAAGATGGCCATGGAGATGATCAGGAGCACGATGAGGGTGGCCGTCGGGACCCAGAGGCTCCAGACCCAGTGCCCGGCCGGCCAGATCGCGTCGCTGAGGCCTTCGGAGCTGCCGCGCAGGATGGCCACGTAGGAATGGTCCTCGAAGGTGGGAATGTATTGATTGAAGAGGAACCAGGCCGCGAACCGGCCCTCGAGAAACACCTTCACGGTCTCGAGTCCGAGAAAGGAGACCACGGCCGTGCCCGAGGCCACGCCCGGGTTCTCGAAGAGGATCGACACCAGAAGGCCGAGGGCACCCGCGGTCAGCACGGGGAGGATCAGGAGAGCGAGAGCCTTGAAGAGGTGGCCCCACATCTCCCCGGCCTCGGTGTAGATGTAGGGATTCTCCGGATCGTCGTATTCGGGATCCACCACCGGCCCGAAATCCGAGGCCGTGCAGCTGCCGGACACCAGGAAGGCCGTACCGGCCACGCACAGGAGAAGAACCAGGGCGAACAGGAACACCACGCCCACCTTGGCCAGGAACAGGTCCAGGCGGTGGATGGGTCGCATCAGCACCATCTTCAGGGTTCCCTGCCCGGATTCAGCAGACATGTTCAGGCCGGCAATGAGGACCAGGAAGAAGATGCCCATGGAGACGCCGTACCGGAGCCCGATGGAGAAGAACCGGAATGCATTCCTGGGAAAGGCCGAGGCCCCCTGGATCTCCTCCACCACCTCCGCGTTCATCCAGGCGGACAGGCCGGTGATGAGAACGACCAGGATCAGGGCCACCCAGGGCAGGCGCTGGCGCCAGAGCTTGGTGATCTCGGCGCGGAGGCATCGGAGCACCCGGAAGATCATGAGGCCTCCTCCTCGGTGGCTTCAGGGTCCTCTTCCGGAGCCGCCGAGAAGGTACCCCGGAACAGGTCTTCCAGGCCGGGACGCCAGGGGCTGAGCTCCTGGAGGTCGATGCCGGCCTCGATGAGACTGCGGGCCAGACGATGCACCACCCCGTCTCCCGTAAGCACCTCGAGGGCATCACCGGTGGGAGTCACCGATTCCACCAGGCTGGCCCCCTCGAGGAGGCGATGGGCGGCGGCATTGTCCGAGGTCCGGAGCCGGAATCGACGGGTTTTCCCCCGGACCAGGAGCGAATCCAGCTCTCCTTCCCGCACCACGGAGCCGTTCTGGATGAGTCCGATACGGTTGCACAGGCGTTCGGTCTCGTCCAGGCGGTGGCTGGAGAAGAAGAGGGTGATGCCCTCCTCCTGGTTGAGGCGCTGGAGCAGCTCCCGCACGTCGATGACGCCAGGGGGATCCAGGCCATTCAGGGGTTCGTCCAGGACCAGGAGGCGGGGACGGGTGAGCAGGGCCTGAGCAATACCCAGACGCTGCTTCATGCCGAGGGAATAGGTCCGTACCCGGGCCCGGGCCGCGGCCTTCAGACCGACGGTCTCCAGGAGCGCGTCGATGCGGTAGAGGTCCGGTTTTCCACTATACCGGCTGAAGAGCTTCAGGTTGTCCCGGCCCGACAGGTAGGGGTAGAAGGCGTGGCCCTCGACATGGGCGCCCACCCGGGCCAGGACCTCGAGTCGGCTGCGGTTCAGATCCTCGCCGAAGATGCGGATGGTGCCCTTCCTGGGTTTCACGAGACCGAGCAACAGCCGGATCGTGGTGGTCTTGCCCGATCCGTTCGGGCCGAGAAATCCGTAGATATCCCCCTCCTCGACCCGGAGCCGGAGATCGCGAATCGCGAACTGTTTTCCGTACCTGAACTCGACGCCCAGGGTTTCAATGGCACTCATTCAAATATGCACGTGTATCAGGTGTCTCAAGGAAGCGAGCTGAAAGCCGGAACCCGGCAATTCTATAGAAGGAGGGCGGAGGGTGGTGAACTTCCTGGACAAATTCCCCTCTTTAACAGTCTCGTTCACGCCCCGCCTTCGGGATCGGGCACCACCGGAGTTTCCGCCGCGGGGTCCTGGCCCCCTCCACGGCGGCGAAAGTGAATCCGTACCGGAACTTCGGAAAATGGAAACGCCTCTCGAAAGCGGTTTTCAAAATACCGGGTATACTCGTCGTCGAAGAGGGAGGGATCGTTCACAAATATCACGAACGTGGGCGGATGGACGCTCACCTGGGTGCCGTAAAAGAGCTTGGGGCGCTTGCCGCGCCGCTGTTTCGGCGCCTGCCGCTCCCGGGCGGCCTCCAGGACCCGGTTCACCTCGGCCGTGGCCACCCGAACGCCCGCCTGCTGAAACAGACTCCGGCTGAGGTCCAGGAGCCCCGCCAAGTTGAAACCGGTCAGGGCCGACACCATGGCCAGGGGGGCAAACCCCAGGCCGGGGAGGTGGGCGCGCAGGTAACGCATGTAGTCCTCGGGGGAAGCCACATCGGCCTGGATCAGGTCCCATTTGTTCACCACCAGGATGCAGGGCCGGTGATGCGCACGGACGTAGGCCGCCAGGTTCTTGTCCACGATGGAGACTTCCTGGGTGGCGTCCAGGAGGAGCAGCGCCACATCGCACTGGCGGATACTCCGCTCGGTCCGGACCTGGCTGAAGAAATCCACGGCCAGGGGGAACTTGCCCCGGCGCCGCATACCGGCCGTATCGATGGCCACGTAGACGTGCCCCCCGAGCTCGAACCGCACGTCCACGGCGTCGCGGGTGGTGCCCGGCACCTCGCTCACGATGACGCGTTCCGCCTTCGCCAGGCGGTTCAGGAGCGAGGATTTTCCGGCGTTCTGTCGCCCCACCAGGGCCAGCTTGATGCGGTTTCGGCCCTCGGCCTCCTGGGCGGCCGCATCCGCCCCGTCTTCCGGTGGAGGCAGGAGGCCGGCCACGGCATCGAGAAGGTCGGCGATGCCGTGGCCCTGGGTGGCGCTGATCAGGAGCGGCTCTCCGAATCCCAGGGCATTCAGCTCCCCACCCCCCGCTTCCACCAGGCGCCGTGAATCCGCCTTGTTGCCCACCAGCACCACGGGGGTGGAGGTCCGGCGGAGCCGCCCGGCCACCTCCCTGTCCTGGGGTGTGAGCCCCTCGCGAACGTCCACCAGGAACAGGATCACATCGGCCTGGAACACGGCCGCTTCGATCTGGTGCTCCACCTGGTCCTCGAGATGCAGGGTGTCCACGATGCCGATACCGCCGGTGTCCACCAGTTCCACGGGTCGCATGGCGATGTGGATCCTGGCCGTGACCCGATCCCGGGTCACGCCGCTCATGGCATCCACGATGGAGATGCGCTTCCCGGCCAGCCGGTTCAGGAGGGAGGATTTGCCCACATTGGGTCGGCCCACGATGGCCACACAGGGCACCTGGGGGGTAGTCACGATTGCGCTCCCGGGAAAGAGGTAGCAGGATATCTTCTTCTCAAGGTATCCTCCAAGGCGCTAAAGATTTCCTATGGGTGTTGGCCGAATGAAAAGATGGACCCGGTCACGGCGAAAGAGTCCGACGGCTCGAAACCAAAAAAAGGTAGAAGAAATCCCCGTGTCTCCAAGAACTTCCATTTCTCTGGTCCTTTTCCTGGTCCTGGCGGGAACCGCGGCTGGAGGCGATTCCCTCGTCCACATCACCACCATCGACCAGGAAACCCCTTATATCGGACAGTTGAGTCGCGTGGACAAAAAGGGCACCTTCCACTTGACACTCAACTCCGGAAAGACCGTGGCCTTGTCCGGTCGCCGCATCGTGACGGTGCAATTCTCCGCTTCAAAAGCGACCCGGGGGCCTGCAAGACTCGACCTCGTGGGCAATGACCGCCTCTACGGAACCCTATCCGGGGAGGACGAGATGGGCATAGTACTTTCCGGAACCCTTCTCCCCCGGGTTACGGTGCCCCTGGAGCGCGTGAAAACCCTCCAGTTTCCTGCCGCCCTCAAGGGTCTGAAGGAGAGGCCGCACGTGGTGGCCGAAGGCGGCAAGGACGTGGTCTTCAAGCGGCTGAAGAACAGCGTGGACCGGGTGACGGGCACCGTGGACCTCATCGGCCCCGAGGGCGTCACCCTGGATACCTCCTTGGGCTCGCTCCCCTTCAGTCTCTCCAGCCTGGTGGCCGTGGCTTTTGCAGCTCCGGACGATCCCCGGCCGATCCAGGGCCTTCACGCCGTGGTCCTGGGAGCGGACGGATCACGCCTCACCGGCGTGATCAAGGGCACCCGGGGAGGCCGCCTGGACCTGGAAACGCAGCACGGATTCCCCGCCTCCATCCTGCTCAGGCACGTCAAGACCCTCTACTTCCGGGGAGGAGACCTCGTCTTCCTGTCCGACCTGAAGCCCGTGGAGGTGGTGGAGCGGTCCTATTTTCCCGGGGTGGTTTGGAAGCATTGCCCGGATCGCACCACCTTGGGCAACCCCCTGCGCCTTGGGGGCGTGGAGTATCCCAAGGGTCTGGGGGTCCATGCCTATTGCGCCCTCACCTATGAGCTGGACGGAAAGTACAGCCGGTTCCAGAGCTGGATCGGGGTGGACGATGAGGTGAAAACCTTGAAGGCCCGCGGCACCGTGGAGTTCCGTGTCCTGGTGGACGGCAAGGAGGCGTTTCGCAGCCCGGTTCTCCGGGGTTCAGAACCGCCCGGGCGCATCAAGGGCCTGGACGTGAAGGGTGTGCGGAAGATCACGCTGGTGGTGGATTTCGCAGACCGAAACCACGCTGGAGATCGGGCCGACTGGGCCCTGGCCCTGCTGGTCAAGCAGGTCAATTAGCCCGGATACTTCATGAATAATACGGGCTAAGGAAAAAACAGACTGACCACGCAGGCCGCCGCTCCAAGAACCAGGCAGTAGGGCGCAAAGAGGTGGAGCCGCCCGCGGCGCACCAGCCTGAGAAGGAGTCGGAGAGCCGCGTACCCCGACACGGTGGCCACGATTGTGCCCGCCAGGACCGCGGACCAGGACTCCGGACCTGCGCCCTGCCCCAGGACCTGGATCCCCTCCAGCAGGGTTGCGCCCAGGATCGCCGGCACGGCGAGGAGAAACGAGAGGCGGCCCGCACCCTCCCGCTGCACGCCCACGACCAGGGCCGCGATGATGGTAGTTCCGGACCGGGAGATGCCCGGCAGGAGCGCCAGGATCTGAGCAGTCCCCACGAACAGGACCATCCAGAGGGTGATCTCGGTGAGGGAGACCTTCCCGGGCTGCACCTTCCTGGACCCCAGTAACATGAGTCCGTTCACCAGAAGGACCATCCCCACGATCCCGGGATACATTCCGATGGATTCAATGTGATCCTTGAAGAGAAGACCCACCAGGGCCACGGGCACCGTGGCAAGAAGCAAGAACACCAGGAGACGGAGGGCGGGATTCGTGCGCCAGGATTCCCGCCCCTGGCCCCCCAGGATCTTGAGGGCGCCGTCCAGGCCGCCGAGGCCGAGGCCGCACAGGTCCTTCCAGAACACCACGGTGATGGCCAGGAGGGTGCCGGCGTGGAGCAGGACCTCGGTGAAGAGAGAGGGTTCCTCGAGGCCCAGGGCGTGGTGCGCCAGGACCAGATGGCCGGAGCTCGACACCGGCAGAAACTCGGTGAGTCCCTGGACCAGTCCCAGAAGGAGGCCTTCCCAGATCGTCATAGAATCACGGTGCTCCCACGGGGGTGAACAGCCTCCCGGTCCAAACGGGAAGTCAAGATTTCCCATTTGGATTGAAATAGAGTAAGTACGATCCTGTCGGTGGCACGGAAATACCACAACCCGGCCCGGTGATACAGAAAATATCTGTTTTGTTCCTGTTGCTTCAGGTGGCTCGTGTTGGAATCCCTAGCGGTCTCCGGGTTTGAAAATCAAGAGGCTCTCTATCTCATTCCAGCGGCCTGGATCGCGGTATTCCTCCTGTCCATTCGAAGCCGCAGTGAACTTCACCCAATGCTCCAGATTTGTACGGGCTGTGTCCGCGGCCTGGTCCTCACCCTGATCCTGGCCACGGTGGCCGGGCCGTACCGGGTCCAGTCCCGCCTGGATCCGGTCCGCTGGATTGTGGTGCGCGACGTCTCCTCGAGCCTGCCAAAGGCCACAGCGGTCTGGGCGAGATCCCTCCTGGGTAGGATGAAATCCCTGGAGCCCGAAACCGACCTCGTGGAGATCCGGTTCGGCCGCACCACCGCGGCCCGGCCCGGGGATCCCGATCCACCCGCCGACGCCTCGGATCCACGGGAAGCGATCCAGTGGGCCCGGGCCCGCATCCTGCCGGACCGGCGGAACCGCGTGGTCTTCCTCACGGACGGCCGGTTCTCTCGCCACCTCCTCGCCTCGGACTGGCCCGGTCTGCCCGGCATTCCAGTCCGGACCTACCGGGCCTCTCCGCCCCAGTCCACGGACCCGGACCCCCGAGCTCTCGCCCTCAGGATCCCCCCCCGCATGGACGAGGGGGCCCCGGTCGAGATCGAGGCCAGGTTCGTATCCGACGGCGGGGTCGCCGGGATCGTGAAGCTCCAGGGGCCGGTCCCGAAGACGCTGCGCCGCCCACTCCGGTTCACCGGGCCCGGAGAGCGCGCCCTGACCTTCCGCCTCGAGCCCTTGGAGAAGGGCACCTATCCCCTGCGGATCCTCCTGGAATCGCCGGGGGACCGGGAACCCGGAAACAACGTCCTGGAGGCCACGCTTCAGGTGGGTCCGAAGCCGCAGGTGTTGGTGCTGGACGAGGCCCGCGATGGGGGGAGCGGTGTTGGCGCAGCCCTCGAGGTCCAGGGATTCCTCGTGGAGACGGCGGCCGAACTCCCCCGGGAGGATCTCTCGGTCTACCGGGCCATCCTGGTGCAAAACCGCCGCACTGCGCTCCCGGCCTCCACCCTGGAGGCACTTCTGCACTTCGTGGAGAGCGGGGGTGGGGGCCTTGTCCTCGCCGGGGGGCCCCTGGGTCAAGGCCTCTACGCGTATGCGGGGACTCCCCTGGAGGAGGCTCTGCCCCTGATCCCTCTTCCGCCTCCCCCGCCCGAAAAGCCCGTCAAGCCCGAGGCCGACGCGTCCCCCCCGAAGAAGAAACCGGGAAAGAAACCCTCCATCTTCGAATCCAGAGGAAAGGCCTCTTCCATCACCCTGATTCTCCTCATCGACAAGTCGGGCAGCATGAACCAATCCCTCCGGCTGAACGATGTCCCCCCCATCCAGCTGGCCAAGGAGGCAGCCATTTCCACGGCCGAGGCCCTGAGTTCCGAGGACCGCATCGGCGTCATCGCCTTTGATCACCGCAACCCGCCGTATCAGGTGGTGGACATCGGCCCGGCCGGGGATCGCTCCCGCGTGGCCCGGAAGGTGGCCCGACTCAATGCAGCCGGCGGCACCCGGTACCTCCCTGCCCTGCGCATGGCATTCACCCTCATGCAGCAGGAGACCTCCCGCGTCAAACACGTCATCTTGCTCACGGACGGCCAGCGCGACGATTCCGAGCAGAGCATGGATCCCACATTCCGGCGCCTCGTGGAGCGGATGCGGGACCGGAAGATCACCCTCTCCACCCTGGGTGTGGGCAGGGAAGTGGATCTCGAGTTCGTCCAGAGCCTCTCCACCTGGGGCCGGGGCGAGCACCAGTGGGCCACCTCGGCCCAGGAGATCACGACCTTCTACACCCTGGAAGCCGATCGCCTCCTGGCCCGGGCCGGCCGGCGGGGAAAGCGCCGGAAGGACCTGAATCCCGATGACCTCCCCGGACCCCGGGGGACCCGGGGCGAGGAAAAGAGAGCACCCGGCGCAAAGCCCGCTGAATCCGGCCCCCCCACGAAATCCAAGGCCGGTCCCCCGGCCAAGATCCCGGTCCGCATGTCCCGGGCGCACCCCGTCCTGGCCGGACTGCCCCGGCCGACCCCCCCCATCCACGGACACAACGAGGTCCGGCTCCGACCCATGGCCTGGGTGGGCCTGGAAACCCGGGAGGGCGTGAAACCGATCCTGGCCACGGCGCCCTTCGGCCTGGGTCGGGTCGGGGTGCTCACCACGGACCTCGGCGGGGCCTGGACCCGCGAGTGGCTGAAGTGGGAGGGATTCGGTCCCCTGATCGCGCAGGGGATGCGATACGTGTCCCGGCCTCCAGGCCCGGGGCCAAGGCTTCCCCGGGACGGGCGCCGCCACGGGCCCGAACTGGATCTCACCGGAAACGACGCGTTCGGTCTCGGCCGGCTGGATCAGGTGACCGACTCCCGCCCCCTGCCCCCCCTGAAGCCGGGACCGTGGCCCGGAGAGGCGAGCCCGTCGCAGCGCCAGCCGCTCCCGCCCCTGGGGCTCCTGCTGGCCCTGCTCCTGTTCGCTGGGGAGATCCTGGTTCGACGCCTGAGCCGGTAGATCAAGGCGGATTCCGAGTACTACCTCAGCTTGCTCCGCACCGCGGCCAGAAACGCGGGGTCTTCCCCCTCCAGGGCTCCGAGCTCCAGGAGACGATTCTTCAATCCCTCCGGGTCCAGCTGCCGCAGCGCACCCAGGCGGCATTTGAGATCGGCGTCTTCCAGAAGCAACAGCAGCTCCTCCTCGGGCAGGGTGATTCCCACGTTGCCGGAGAGATTCACGGCCGCGGCGCGGTTGCGGCCGTAGCTCGAGGAGTGAAGCACGCGCACCACCGTGTCCTCGTATTCCGGGAGCCAGTGGCTCTCTATCCAGTCCAGGGCCACGGTCACGGCGTCCTCGGCAGCCTCTTGCAGGCTTCGCTCCACCAGCCGGATCACCTTCAATCTCACACCGGGGTCCGCCTGAGCGACCAGGGTGCGTAGCACCCACTGGAGGCAGACGGCCGGAGCCGAATCCACGGACCGGAATGCACAATCCCGGGCTCGGACCGCGGGATGCTGACCCGAGAGGCCCTGCCACCACCAGTAGGTCCGCTCGCCGCTGCCCTTCTCCTCGATGCGGTCCAGGAACCAGTCCCGGGCCTCGTCGTCCGGGATGCGGGTGCAGGCCACGGAAACGGCCTCCTGCAGGTGGGGACACGCCTCGTCCATGAGCGCCTCCCGCACCGCGGCCATGTCTTCCTCCCGGGCGAGGCTCCCGATGCGCAGGCCTCCGCCCACACGGAGCCGCGGGTCGTCCCGGATGGCCTCGATCCACTCCCTGACGTCGGAGAAACCCTCGGGATACGCGGGCAGGCCGGGGCCTTCCTCCCACTCGGACGCCTCCGATTCCCTCGTGGCCAGTTCCACGGCCCGGTCATGGCCCAATCCCGCCAGGACCAGGCCCACATTGGACCAAGGACCGCTAAACTTCCAGGGAATCTCCCGTTCCCATCGGTCCAGGACCAGCGCTTCAATGGCGGGATCTCCGACAATGGCCAGGGCTTTGGCGAGGTAGTGGCCGCGATCCTCGCGTTCAGGGTCCCATCGGGTCTCGTGGATGCACACGTGCAGGACCGCGTTCCGGGCCTCGTCCAAGGAGGCAGTCCGGAGAAGCCAGAGCCCCTTGCCCAGACCGCGCTCCAGGTTCCAGCGCAGGTCCTCGTGGGCGATGGGAGTCCGGGGGGCGGTCATTCTGCTGTCCTTCAACGCGATGGAAATCTCGGCTGAAGGCCTTTTACACCCGGGAAGGCCTGCAGGAAAGACGAAACAGGGGGCCTATGTCAGGGATGCACATCGTCAAGGGGTCTGGTAAACTCCTCGACTCCGGCCGGATGAATTGAATTCCGGAATGGCCTCGGGAGCGCGAGATCGGACGGACGGCGGGGAGGAACCCATGAAATCTCTGGTCACGAGAAGGGGGATCCGGACCCTCGGGGTGGTCGTGGTCCTGCTCCTGCCGCCCACCCTCCTCATGCCGCGCGCCCTGTTCTGTGGATGGGGCCTGAGCAGCGCCGGGGCAGGCCTTTCGGCCGAGGCTGCCCGGCGCCACGAACCAAACCGGGCCTTTGCCGACCGGGTCCTCGAGGCAGGCGCCTTGCCGGTGTGGAACCCGATGAACGGATTCGGGGAGCCGTTCCTGGGCCACGCCCGGGTGGGGGCACTGAATCCCCTCGACGGCCTGCGCTTCCTCCTGCCCCGGGACCAAAGCCTGGCGTGGCGCGCCGCCTTCTTTCTGATTCTGGCCGGTTGGTTCACCTACCGGCTCCTGAGGCTCCTGGGCCTTGACCGGCTCCCGGCCCTGACGGGCGCGGTCTGCTTCGAGATGAACGGCCTTCTCCTCTCCTGGATCCAGGTGCCGCACCTGCGGTGTGCCGTGCTCCTGCCCCTGGTCCTCTGGATGACAGAAAGGCTGCTCGGGCGTCCCGACTCCGGTCGCGCCGCCTGGACGGCTCTGGCCGTGGGCCTGGTCTTCCTGGCCGACCATCCGGAAACCGGGGGCCTGGTGCTCCTCATTGGCGTGGCGTACGGCCTGGCCCGCGGCGGACTCTCCTTCCGGGCCCTGGGCGGTTTCCGTCGCGTACGAGCCGGATGGATCTGGCTCGCCCTCGCCTATGGCCTCGGCACCGGCCTGGGATGGATTCAGATCCAGCTCACGGCCACGGATGGATCCTGGCCATGGACGGGAGCCACCCCGGCCCTGGCCGCCGAGAGCCTGCTAGGGCTCTTTGCACCCGGGATGTTCGACTCGCCTGCGGGTGCGGGGTGGGGTCCCGGTCCGCCCGGGGAGGGGGTGGCGTACATCGGGATCCTGCCACTCCTTGCCGCCCTCGTGGCCGTGGTGTCCTCGTTTCACCGGGATGCCCGGGTCCGGGTATTCACCCTCCTGGCCTTGTTCAGCGCCGCGGCGGCCCTGGGACTGCCGGGCTTGACGGAGGTCCTGCATGGCCTCCCGGGATTCGGCGGCCTCCCCTTCAGCCGCCTGACCCTGGCGGCCGGCCTGGCCGGTGCCGCCCTGGCCGCCCTCGGCCTCCAGCGCGGCCTGGCACGGATCGAGGTGCAGCCCCTACCCAGACTCGTGCTCCTGGCCCCGGCGGGCATCCTGGTTCTCGGCCTCCTGGTCGCCCTCTACGTCTTTGTCGGCCGCCACCCCGATGCATCCCTGGCCGAGACCTGGAACGCGGGGCCGCTGGCACGGCTTGCGGGCCGCATGGCCGTAGCCCTCGGGCTCTGCGCCTCGGGCCTCGTCCTGTTCTTCTGGGTGCCAGCGGCTGGAAGACTCCGGGGACTCCGCATTGCCCCCCTCCTCCTCGTGGTTCTGGACCTCTGGCTCCACGGCCACGAGGTCGTTGGAGAAGTTCTCTGCCAGCACGACCGGGTCCAGCTCCGGTGTCTCGAGGCCCTCCCCCCGGATGGGCGCCTGGCGGGTCAGGGAAACGTGCTTCCCCCGCGAGGGAACCTGGTCCTGGGGTACAGGGACGTACGCGGTGCGCAGTCCGGGGAGATTCCGGCCATGACCGCTCTGCTGGCCCGGTTGATGCCGTCCGATACGACCTCGGCCCTGACCCGGGCCGGTCCCGGCGCCGGGCTGGAAAAACTGGGCATCGATGCCTGGATCAGCGAGAAACCCCTGGGCCCCGAGGGCGTGTGGACCCGGACGGGAGGACCGCACCCCGCAGTCACTCGGTTTCCCCTCATGATCCCCGATACAGTGCACTGCCTCGTCCTCCATACCAGCCTGTCCCAGGCCCTGGCCCTGCCGGATCGGACACCGGTGGCCCGTCTCACGGTGCGGGGGAAGGACCGATGGGTGACGGTCCAGCTCCGGGCGGGGCTGGAGACCGGGGACCAGGCCCTGATGCCGAACGCCCGCACCGCAATGCACGGCCAGCCCGATCCGAGCGGCTCCTGGGTCGTGCTTCAACCCGGCGGGGATTCCCAGCCGCGGCACTGCTATGCCCTTGCCCTGGACCTGGATCCCCCCTTCGTTCCTCTGGAACTGGAAGTGGCGTACACGGCCGACCAGGGCTGGCTCAACCTCCACCGGATCAAGGTCGGTCCCGACCCGCATCCATTCACCGCGATCCAGACCCTGGGGCCCGAGGCACTCGCCAGCGGGATCTACAGTCGTCAGGTGCTGGATGCCGGGCCGGATGCGTTCCTCAGCCCGGCCTACAAGGTCCTCGCGACCGGGAGTGCCATGGCCGATCTCCTGATCTCGCCGGGGCACGACCCCAGGGCACGGACAGTCCTGGCGGAACTGCCCAGGAACTGGGCGGGGCCCAGGCACGAGAGCGAGGTGGAGGAACCCGTGAAGTGTGACCTCGTGGAGGACCGTCCCGGCCAGTTCAGGGTGCACCTCCCCGAACGATCCCTGAGCGCGGTGCTGGTGCTCCGGGTGACGTTTCATCCCGACTGGTCTGCCCGGGGCCCCGAAGGCGAAGTCATCCCGCTTCAGGCCGTGGATACGGCATTTCTGGGCGCTGTCCTGCCACCCGGCCCCGCCAGGACGCTCACCTTCTCGTTTCACCCCCGAGGCCTGACCCGGGGATTCTGGATCTCTATCTTCGCCCTGGCGTGGCTCGTCTTTTTCTTCGTGACCGGAATCTGGGCCCGGCGCGACGCGGTCACCCTCTCCGGAACCGAATCGAGAATGTCGGAGGAGAAGGAGGCCGGGGCCGAAGAGGTGGAGGTCCCGGTCGAGCCTCCTGAACTCCCGGGGGAGAATCCTCGCCCGTGGGACGACGAATCCTACCCTGAGGATTGAAATCCGGAAGATGGAAGGCGTGGCTCCCATGATGCGAACCTGGCGCACGAAGGGAATCGCAGCCCTGGTCTTTCTCCTCCCGGTTGCGCTCTGTTTCGGCAAGGGCATGACCGGGACCTGGACCATGATCCCCCTCGACATTGTGTACGGCTTCGTTGCGCCCTGGTGCCAGCACCCCCCCGTCCCGGACCTGAGGGTGGTCAACCCGGTCATCTCCGACCAGGTGCTGCAGTTCGAACCCTGGGCCGAGTTTGCCCGGCAGGAGCTGGCTGCCGGACGACTGCCCCTCTGGAATCCCTTTGTCGCCGGTGGCGTGCCCTTTGCGGCCAATCCGCAGACGGCCCTGTTCTATCCCCTCTCCATGCCCATCTCCTTGTGGCTGCCGGACGCCAGCCCGGCCCTCCGGGCCGGGCTCCACGTCTTGCTTGCAGCGTGGTTCATGCGGCTCTTTCTGCTCCGCCTGGGCGTCTCCCGGCCGGGCGCCTTGCTGGGCGGCCTGAGTTTCTCCTTTTCTCAGTTCATGATGGCGTGGATCGGATACCCCATCGGCTGGGCCGTGGCCTGGCTTCCCGCCTGGTTCTACTTCACGGAACGGCTGTGCACAGAAGAACGTGCCGCACGCACCGGTCTCCTGGCGGCCGGGATCGTTGCGCTGAGCACCCTGGCCGGCCACCCGGAGACCACCTTTCACACCGCGGTCTTCACCCTGGTCTACGCCACGTTTCGATCCGCCGGGGTTCACGGCTGGACGAGGTTCTGGAAAGGGCCCTTGCGCCTGGGCCTGGCGGGCGTCCTGGGCGGCGCAGTGGCGGGCGTGCTGCTGATTCCCTTCTGGGAGTACCTCCTTCACAGCGCTGCCTTCCTCGAGCGGTCCGGCTCGGTGCACGAACACTTTGCCAATCCGATCGGCCACCTGCTCGGCTGCTTCTTTCCCAGAATCTTCGGGGACCCTGGCCTGAACGTGAATCCCGTGAACTTCAATGAGCGAGCCTCGTACGCGGGCCTGGTCACGGTTCTCCTGGCCCTGAGCGCCGTGTTCCGCCGGGAGACCTGGCGCGGGCCCTGGATTGTGATCCTGGCCCTGGGGGGAATCGGCCTCGTGGCCAGTCATGACATCCTGGGCCTGCACCAATGGCTCGGCCGGATTCCGGGCTTTTCCTCGTCAGCCAATCACCGGCTCATCTTTCTGGCCCTGTTCGCCCTGTCCGCCCTGGGGGCACTAGGTATGTCCCGGCTGGCTGCGTCCAGGGCCGTTCTGCCCTGGGGGGTACCCCTGTTTCTCTTCTTCAGCGCCGTGAGCCTCGGTCTCGTGGTCCCGGCCGATTCGTGGGTTTCGTGTCTCCGGGGAATCCCGGTAGAGGTCGTCCAGGAATCGCTCCTCATCGGCCTGGGACTCGCAGGGGCCCTGGTTCTCGCCGTGGTGGTGTTGCGCCGGTGGCCGCGCTGGCTGGGAGCTGGGGTGGTGCTGCTGTGTGCCGCGGACCTGGTGGGATTTGCATGGAACCTGAATCCTGTGGTGCCGGCCCACTGGCGGAACCGGACCACGCCCGAAATCCAGGCCATCCAAAAGGAAGAGCCCGGCCGGCTCATCAGCCTCTACAACGCCTTCACCCCCGCTACCGCCCTTCCTCATCGCATCCGCACGCTGGACTCGTACGAGGCCCTGGGCGTGGCCCGCTTCCAGTGGGTCGCGGATCCGATCTTGCCGGTGCGGGAGGAGATCCTGACCAATCCCCGGTTGCGCCTCCTCGGCGCAACACATCTCTACTCCTGGACACCTTTTGAAAGAGTGCCTCCGGGCTGGGAGTCCTCGAGATGCGGCGATGGATACCTCTACAGAATTCCCGGCGCCCTGCCTCGTGCCTTCATCTCCACAAAGCTGATCATGGTGGGCGGAATGGACGAACTCCAGGCCGTGCTTTCCCATCC
The DNA here is from genome assembly GCA_964485695.1 of uncultured Planctomycetota bacterium. Lineage (GTDB taxonomy): Bacteria > Planctomycetota > JAFGQW01 > JAFGQW01 > JAFGQW01 > CAZAKZ01. Next base: position 50,671 of record CAZAKZ010000018.1, read on the forward strand.
GCTATTCCATCCGGAGGAGAAGGAGGTGCTCTGCGCGTTTCCCACGAAGTTCGCGTACGCGGCACCGGATCGGAAACATAGAAAGGACCGGGCTGAAATCGTCGTGGACCTGCCCGGACGCGTGGAAATCGATGTGGAGCTCTCCGGACCGGGCATGCTGGTGCTGACCGACGCCTTCTATCCCGGATGGAAGGTGACGGTGGACGACGATCCCGGATTCGCCATTCCCGTGTATGGTTGCGTGCGTGGAGTCAGTCTCACGGGAAGCGAAAAGAAAGTCGTGTTCCGTTATGAACCCGCCTCCTTTTCCTGGGGCCTGGCCGTGACGCTTCTCGGTCTGGCGCTCTGGTCCGGCGGGTTCTACTGGACCTCGAGGCATCGACGCCGGTCGATGCAATGCGTGAAAGAATAACCTGCAGCCCCTGACAGACCTCATGGTTGGAGTCGTGATGAAAACCAATGGACCGATTCTCATTGCCCTGGCGCTGATCCTCCCCCTGTCTCTCGCCTTCATGCAATCCGGGCAGGAGGAGATCCGATTCAAGACCGATGCCCGCGGCATGGGACTCAGGGACTTCATCACCTGGGTGGGGGAACACATCGAGGGCGCGATCACCTACGCCTCGCCGGCCCTCAAGGTGGCGAATTCCAGGGAGGGGCGTGTGGTGGTGGAGAAAGAGGTGAAGCTGTCTCCCGGGGAAGTGCTCCCCTTCAGCCAGGACATCCTGAGCGGCCACGGCCTGGTTCTCCTTCCCCTGGGATCCCCCGGCAATCCCCTCTGGCTGGTGGAGAGCTTGAATGAGCCGACGCTCCTGGCCAGCCGAACCGTGTTCGTGAGCGAGGAGGAGATCGAGGCGCACAGGTTCGAGCACCCCCCCGTCGTGACGATGGTGAGTCTGAAGAACGTGGGTCTCGAGACGATCCAGGCGGAACTGGAGAAATCCCTCGGAAAAACAGCACAAGGAAAAAGCCCGTTGATTCCCGTCCCGGCCCTGAACCAGTTCATCATCAAGGCGTCGGGGCGGAATGCATTCCACATCGTCAAGATGATCCGGTCCCTGGATCGAGCCCCGGCGCCGGGTGGAGGCGGTGTCGAATCCTCGCTCCGGGAGCGCTTGAAGCGCCTGGAAAACAGGGTAAATAAACTAGAGGCGCTCGCGGAGCGCTCACCCGAAAAGCCATGAGTCCGGTATCCAATCTCCCTGCCGTCGAACGCCATTGACGGGCGATGGCGGGACGGATAGATTGGTTCCTTCGCAATGACAACCTCAACAGTGCAGTCGATACACACGTCGCGGAACTCGAGAAAGCGAGCCATCAGTAGATGAGGCAGATCGCATTCCTCTGCCTGGCCACCCTCTTGTTGCCTGTGGGGACGGCCACGGTTCAGCAAGGCGCTGGTGAGTCGCAGCCCTCTACCGGCGTCAGCCGCTCCTTACAAGCCCTCCATGCCATCCTCGAATCCCGGGATGCCAAGAGGGTTCTCCTCACAGCCAAGACAGCGGAGATTGAAAAGGAGAAGAACGCCGATCGCCAGGCTCAGTTGAAAATAGAGGTGAGTGCGCTGCGAGCGGAAATCGCGGCGTTGAACAGGAATTTCCAGTCCGTGGCCACCGGCATCGACATCGACGGATTCGATTCCGGCCTGGAGGAGGCGTTCAATCTCCAGGCCGAGCTCGAATCCCTGCTGCGCCCGCTCATCGAGGAGCTGAAGGATGCCACCGAGGCGCCCCGGCAGATCGAGCATCTGCGAACAGAGCTGGCCTATCACGAGCATCGCCGGCAGCTGGCCACGACGGCCATCTCACAGCTGCAAAACCTGGCAGACCAGGCTGCGGATGCCGGAGATGCCGAAGTGCAGGAGAACCTGCTGGCTGCGATGAAGGCCTGGACTGAACGGCGCCGGGACATCGTCAACTCCGAGACCGTGGCCCGGTATCAGCTCCAGTCCCGACTCGGCCAGCAAAAACCCCTCCTCGAATCCACCCGCAATGTGCTGGCTCTCTTCTTTCGGTCCCGGGGTCTCAACCTGCTGTCGGCGACCGGTGCCTTCCTGGTCGTCTTCCTGGGATTGCGTTTCCTGTCGCGATCAGTGGGTCGGGTCGGGCCCCTGCGGAAGCGAAGGAAAAAATACTCTTTCTATCGCCGGCTGGCCGGGGTTCTCTTCCACGTCTTTGCCGCCCTTGCCGCTCTCTTCGCCAGCCTCCTGGTCCTCTACATCGCCGGCGACTGGGTGTTGCTCGGCCTGGCAACCCTCTTCCTCCTCGGGCTGGTCTGGGCCAGCAAGCAGACGTTACCGCAGTTCTTCGAGCAGATCCGCCTGCTCCTCAACCTCGGTACGGTGCGGGACAACGAGCGGATGGTGTATGAGGGCATCCCCTGGCGGGTGGGGCGCCTCAACTTCTACACTCGTTTCACCAACCCGGACCTCACCGGCGGCTTGATCCGGCTGCCGCTGCGGGTTCTCTCCGATCTCCATTCCCGGCCCTGCTCCGCTGACGAGGCCTGGTTCCCGTGCCGGGAAGGGGAATGGGTGAAACTCGACGACGACCGCTGGGGAAAGGTCGTCCTGCAGACTCCGGAAATGGTGCAACTGGAGATGCTGGGCGGTAGCGTCGCCACCTACACGACGACCGACTTCCTGGCCCGGGCTCCGGAAAACCTCTCGAGGGGTTTCCGCCTGTCCGTGACCTTCGGCATCGACTACCGGCACCAGGCCGTGAGCGTCAGCGAGGTGCCCGGCGTCATGCAAGCAGCCCTGGATCCGGCGCTTACGTCCCTGGCCGGCGACGGAAGACTCGCCAATTTGCTGGTCGAGTTCAAGGAGGCAGGGGCTTCTTCCCTCGACTACGCCGTCCAGGCCGATTTCACGGGAGAAGCCGCCCCCGGGTACGAGGCCCTGCAACGCGGCATTCAGGCCACCCTCGTCGAAGTCTGCAATGATCGCGACTGGGGGATCCCGTTCACGCAGATCACTCTGCACCAGGCAGAGTAGCCGTCCCCCACCCGCCCTCGAGAAGGCGTGCGTCCGGGATCGGGATCACGTCTCCCGGTTTTTGCGTGCTGTGTCCCGCAGTAGCCGGGAGGCCTCCCTTGCCATCCGGTCGATTTTCTCCTCGGCGGGATGGGACTCCGAAGTTGCCGGGGGCAGGGAAGCCCCGGGTGGGGGCGGGAACGCAGGCGTGGAACCCGCCTCCCCGTTGATCACCGACAGGAATGCGTAGCGGAACGCCGAAGCATTGGAGAACCGCTCCTCGGGGTCCTTTCGCATGGCCATCTCCACCACATCGCGATACCCGGCGGGGAAGTCATCGGGAAACGACACGGGTTCCACCTCGTGCTTTCTGAGCACTTCCCAGTCCGAGTCCCCGTCAAAGGGCACCTCACCCGTGGACAGCTCGAACAGAATGGCCCCCAGGCTGTAGACATCGGCACGGAGGTCTCCTCTACGACGCATCACCTCCGGTGCCATGTAGTACGGCGTGCCCCGGCCGAAGCTCAGGCTCTGACGGCTCTCGGACAGCATCTTGGCCAGGCCGTAGTCCCCGACGCGCACCGTGCCGTCCTTGAGAAAAATGTTGGCCGGCTTCAGGTCGAAGTGAACGATGGATCGCTGGTGAAGCGCCTCCACCCCGCTCAAGATCTGCAGGAACACGTCCTCCAGTTCCTCGCCGGACAGCGAGCCCTCACGTAACCGGTCCCGGAGGGTTTGATCTCCCCCGAAGGTCATGATGATGAAGGGAATGTCCTGGACCACTCCCTGGTCCTCGATACCGACCAGATTCGGATGGTCGATCTGGGCGAATTTTCGGAGGCTTTCGAGTTCCTTCTCGACGATATGGCGCTGGGACTCGTTATCGATCTTGAGGAACTTGACCACGTAGGTGCGGTTGATGCTCTTTTTCCGCACCTTGTAGACTTCCCCGAACACGCCTCCACCGATCTTCTGGAGGATATCGTAACCGGGGATAAAATCCGGATTTCTTAAGCCCTGGTAAAACGCTTCGTAATCCATGGATCCAGACGACCTCGAACCGTGTATTCTGGTACCTCGAAAGTAGCACGGGAAAGAAGGGATTTCGTGCAAACGGCCCGGAATTTCCGATTTTCAGTGGAGACGGTATTGGAGCCGGTATTTTCCATCATCCTGGCTGCGGGCGCGGGAACGCGCATGGGGCGCCCCAAGGCCCTGGTTCCCCTCGGGAATCACACCTTTCTGTCTGCAGTTCTTCAAGCTACTGAAAATGCAGGCCTTACAGAGATTGCGGTGGTTCTGGCCCACCCCAGCGACGAAATCCTGAAGCGCCACGACCTGGGCGGAGTGCGGGTTCTCCACAACCCCGAGCCCTCCCTGGGTCCGATCTCCTCGATCCAGGTGGCCCTCCGGGAGCCGGGAATCCGGGCTGCACCGGCCGTCCTCGTCCATCCCGTGGATCATCCGTGCGTGAAATCCTTGACTCTGGAAGTTCTGGTCTCCACCTTCCGGGCAGAGGGGAGGGACATCGTGGTCCCCACCTTCCAGGGACGCGGAGGCCATCCAACCCTCTTTTCCAGGAAGGTGTTTCCGGAACTCCTGTCGACCCCTCATGGCCAGGGGGCCCGAGCCGTTGTAAGACGGGACCCGGCACGGGTTCTGCGCCTGGAGGTTGAGGACGAGGGTGTCCGGCAGAACCTGGACACCCCCGAGGATCTGGTCGACCTGTTGTAACGGGCTCTTCTCGAGGCCTCCCTGCCGTCAATGGCTGCGGTGCTTCCTCATGAGGGCCCAGAACCGGGGCTCCGTCCGGATGTTGTCCAGATCGGTGTCATTCAAAATGGTGTCCCAGTTGTTGAACCCGACCTGGAGCGCTGTCTCGAGCCATTTGAACGAGTCATCCTTCTGGTTCAACAGGCTCAGGTTGCAGGCGATGTTGTAGCTGGAAAGGGGCTTCCGAAAACCGAGTTCGAAGCACCGCTTGAAGTCCGTGGCGGAGGCGTCGAATTGGCGAATCCGATGCAGGGCATGGCCGCGCTGATAATACAGGGACCCGTTCTTGGGATCCTTGTCGATGGCCTGGGTGAGCTTGGACACCACGATCTTCTGTTCGGCCACACGTGGATCCCCCGGCGCCAGAGGATTGACGACGGCCGAGCCCCGGTTGCCGAACGGTCCCTGGCCCATGGTGCTCGCAAACCGTCTGCCCAGACGCTCCAGCACGTGGGGTGGAATCCCGGGCGCCTTGTCGAGAAACCTGCCGAGAAGCCCCAGGATCACGGCGCCGCCGAGGGAACGAGCCTTGTAGATCACGCCGTCCTGATCGCAGTAAGACACCTCTCCGAAGCCGTTCATGTGCTTCAGGATGACCTCGACGTCCGGCAGCATGGCCAGGTCCAGGGGGACCTTCTCGCTGTCCACCAGGCCGGATAAGTTCTCGGCCATGTTGTAGAGAAAGGCGACGATGCGCTTGGTATCGAAATATGCTATGTAGTTCCTGTTGCGGAACTCAAATCTTACAGAAACGCGTCTGATTTTTGAGGCG
>CAZAKZ010000019.1:0-55466 GCA_964485695.1 uncultured Planctomycetota bacterium
TCTAAAGGGGCCGTCACGATTCTTGGCGGGTGAAACCCGGGGAATGGGGTCCGATCATGAGTTGAGGATCGTCGGCTATCGACCCAGGTTCTTGAACTTGCGCTGTCCGTGGGCGCGCCACCAGTCGATCCAGTACTGATACCGGGGAATCCGGGTGGTGTGCTGGGTCAGGATCAGCAAGGTATTCAGCGCCTGAGTGCGAACGCGGCTGTCCTTGTCCTTGAGCAGCTCGATGATCTGGGGAATGGTCCTGAAGGATTTCATGACGGTGAGAGGGCGCAGGGCCAGGTGCCGCACCTCGGGATTCTTGTGGTTCAGGAGCCTCTCCAGTATGGACAGAGCATTCGGGTCGTTCAGGGACTCGATGGCGGCCTTGGCGCGATCGTGAAGGCCCGGCACCGACAGGGCACTGACGTCTTCCAGGACCTTTTTCTCGATGCTCAGGCGGTTGATCTGCTTCCGGGCCCGTTTATATACATCGGGGGCCACGGCCAGGGCCAGGACCTTTTCCAGGCTGTCGATGGCCGAGGCATGGTCCTTCACCTTTGGATTGTTCTCGATGGCGCTGATCAGGCTTCTGGCCAGTTCCTCGATGAGATAGCCAACTTCCATCCTCGCGAGGCTGAGGGGGTACGAATCTCGCAGGGTGTCATAGCTGTCGATAGCCTCGATGAAGCGGCCCTCGGCGATGCAGGAGGAGTTGTGTGTCTTGATTTCGTGAAGCCTGGACCTGGCCATCGCTTCATAGCCGATGACGTAGGCCAGCACCATTGCGCCCAGGCCCCAGAAGATGAGCTGACGGGTGTTGCTTAGCCGCTCCTTGCGGACGGTGGTCACGCCCTTCTCCATCTGCGCCAGCAGCTTCTTGGCGTCTTCCTGGTCGGGCTGAATGGCCAGGATTTCTCCGAGACATCGTTTTCCCCAGTTGGCCTCGCCGTACTTGATGGCATTGACAGCTGCTGTCTTGAACAGCCTCAGGGCGTCCCGGATGTTGCCGAGGTCACGCTCGCACCTGGCCAGCTCTCCGAGGAGGAAGGGATCGTCCGGGGCCAGTGTACCCAGGCGGAGGTAGGTGCTCCTGGCCTTGTCCAGCAGGCCCATTTCCCAGTAGACGGCCGCCAGTTCATACCCCTGCTCCAGGGCTTCGTCCGCTTCTTGCCGTTCCAGGAACATGGCGAGAAGGCGTTCACGCATTCCCACGTCGCCGGGGGCGGCGGAAACAGCCATCTTCAAGGCGCTGAGCGCTTCCCTGTCCCTGTTCATCGAGGCGTAGGCGCTGCTGGCGAGGTTGAAAGCCCGGGCGGCATCTTCCATGCGGCCGGATTTTGCCTGGAGTTCGCCGATGTGTTCGTGAATCGTCGGATCATTCCGCTCCTGCTCGAGGGCACTGTTGAGGATCTGCATCGCCCGGATCCGGTCTCCCTCCTGATCCAGGCTCACGGCCAGATGGCCCAGTTCCTGGACGTTCAGGGGGCGGATCCAGCGATCGCGCAACAGGCTGGAGATGGCCTTGCACACGGAAAACCGACTCTGGGACATCCTGGCTATGATGGTGTGGATGTCGGAACGGCCATCCACATGTTCGAGGACCCTGGCTTCTACCTCGTCTTCCGGACTCACGTTGATCAGGCCCGAGACAGGGGCGAAGACCTCGTCCAGAGAGCGGATCTGGCGGTGGATCCGATTCCATTCATCCGAGCGCCGTGCCGCTTCCATGAGAATGGGCCCGGTATCCATGGCAATCCCGGCCTCCAGCTGCTCGAGGGGGAAAAAGGAATCCGGGGGCTCACCCTCTTCAAAGTTGAACCATGTGTCAGTCCAGCTGAATGCCTCGTACACCTCCTCACAGATGGATTCTCGTACGGCGGCTCGGAATGCAACCGACTCCTCGTCTTGCCCTTTGAGGAGGGCCCGGATGGCCTTGCGACTTCTGTTCTTCTTGAGCTTGGCCTGGGCCTCTCTGCTGGAGAAAGCAGAAACGTTCTGGGCATCATTGTTGCTGACGGAGGAGGCCATGCTCAACTTACCGCTGCGGAAATAGATGTAGAGGTTGCAACGGTCGTTGGAAATGAGAAGCGTACCGGTCAATTGGTTTGAGGCGATGTTCTGGAAGACATCGTTCAGTCCGATATCACCGAGATCCCCGGAAAAACCCAAGGCGAACTCCCTGCAGCAGTACGGAACACATGGCCACCTTATCTCTTCTCAGTATCGGAAAATCGGGGCAGTCAATTCAGTCGAATGTGTGCCGCACAACTTCTTGGCTGGATTGCACTTGAAGACCTTCCGATCGGGATGGATCCTGATGGGTTCTGGAACCTGTCAGAGAACGGCCCAAGATCCGTGTTGAAAGAGCCTTGCGCTTGCCTGCCGGGGTAGGCCAGGGTGGGGAGTTCTTTGATCTTGCATAACTTAGATAGTTGAAAAGGGTTGGACTGAAGGAAGTCATTCCACTATGCTTTCCGATCCACTCGGAACCGGAGGACAACAATGAGTATGCAAGCTGCCATCGACGCCCTCAAGAACGTCGGCAAGAACGCCCGGGTATACTGCAGCATGCCCGCCCTTGAAGATGTCACGCCGCTTCCCCTGCTGGAATCCGGCAAGAGCGAAGAGGTCGCGTCTTCAGAGCCTTGCCCCCGCCGGCAAGGGATCTTTCGCTTGAACGAGATCGGCATCTCTCCCATCGACCACGACTGCCTGTACGGGGACGGGGTTTTCGAGGGAATCTTGATCTTCCACGGCCAGGTGTTTCTCTTCAGGGAGCACATGGAGCGGCTGGGCCGGTCACTGGAAAAAACCCATATTGCTCTTCCTTACAGCCTAAATGAGCTTACCTGGCAGGTCATGCGCACCATCCAGGAGGTGGGCTTTGGCGAGCAACAGAACGGGTACATCCGCCTGGTGGTGACCCGGGGCCTCGGGGACCTCGGCATCAATCCCACCAAGTGCATCGGGAGCACGGTCTACGCCATCGTATCGACCATCAAGCTCTACCCGGCGGAGGCGTACGAGAGGGGCATCAAGCTCGGTCTTTCCAAGAAGATCCGGCGCCCGGACAAGTCCACCGTAGATCCCACCGTCAAGAGTCTCAACTACCTCAACAACGTCCTGGCTCTCATCGAGGGAACCGAGGGGACGGATCTCATGGAATCGCTGATGCTGAACCGCGACGGCTTCGTGGCCGAGGCGACCGTGGACAACATCTTCGTCGTGAACAAGGAGGAGGGCTGGGAAAAGGACCCTTCCAAGGTCCGCATCAATACGCCCAGCGACGAATACTGCCTGAACGGAATCACCCGCTCCACCATCCTGGAACTGGCGCGTGGTCAGGGGTATGATGTCAAGGTGGATCCGACCATGCTGCCCATCGAGATGGTGGGGCCGAACCGTGAGGTGTTCATGACGGGTACCGGGGCCGGCGTCATGCCCATCACCTACTGTCATGGCGTGAGGGTCGGAGACGGAAAGCCCGGCCCGGTGACGCGACACCTGGTGAAGCGATACATGGAACGGATGGGGGATCCGGCCTATGGCCTCAAGATCACGGCGACCCAGGAGGAAACGCTGGACTACATGAAGGGGGTTTGATTTGGGGAGGCTCTCGATTTCCGCGGCCACCTTCGCGATGTTCTTCGCGACGATCGTCCTGGCCGCGGTCTCGGCGGCGGGCCAGGCCGTCGTGGATCGGTTCGAATACCCCGCCTCCTCCTCCATTCCGAACTGGTCCACGGAGTTCGGCGCTGACTGGAAGGTCACGGGCAGCGAACTCCAGGGCGACTACCGCTACGGCTGGCAGTTCCTCATCCGGGATTCCGTCCAGGACGTCGATTGCGCCGTGGAGAATACCGTGCGGTACGATGCCCCCTCCCACCTCCAGTTCAGCGGCACCATCGCCCGGGCCACGATCAGCAATAGCGTGCTGAGGACCTACATGGCCAAGATCCAGGACAACTACACCTATGGAAGCGGGTCCTTCAACCGGGCCTACCTCTTCTACTACGAGTCGCCCCTGGGCATGCTGCGGCTCTCATTCGCAGAGGTGACCCGTTCCACAGTGGTCCGCACCCGCCTCGTCCTGCTGGATGAGGGCAGCTTGGTGCGAGTCATGGGCTACTGGGACGTGAACATGGACGGTGTGTGGGACACGCGCCTCACCGCTTTCAGCATGGCAAACTACAAGGTCCCGGGCGGCGTGGGCGTCAATGGTTTTTCCCAGAACCTGTCGGACGACTGGAAGTACTGGGACGCCGTTCTCTACGAGAGAAATGCGGCACCCCTGCCAGGAGAGGTTCTGGAACTCGTGGGGCGGAGCCGGCCGCAAGCCCTCTACATCGCTGCCAGCAGTCTCCTGAACACCGGCTTTCCCCTGGATGGAAAGACCGTGCCTCTCTTCCCGGATCCCTTGATGGTCATGTCCATGAACGTCCCGGAGATCTTTCAGAACTTCGTGGGCGTGTTTGATTCCAACGGGGATACAGTCCTGAAGATCGCCATCCCGTCCAATTCCGCCCTGGTGGGCGTCGTCTTTTACACCGCCTTCGTCACGCTGACGACATCCACACCGAACCGCGTGCTCGAGGTGTCCAACGACGTCCAGGTGAGAATCGGGGGATAGCCGGCTCGTCGGTTCAACATGATTTCTACATGACGATGAAGAAACTCCCACCCAAGCTCAAGGCCTGGATCGACGCTCGGAAGCGGTATCGCCTCAGCCATGGCCAGATCCAGATGGCAAGGGAGCTGGGCCTGAATCCCAGGAAGCTCGACAAGCTCGGCGACTTCAGGCGGGAGGAGTCCTGGAAGGCGTTGCTGGCGGCGCACATCGAGGCGCTCTATTTAAGGAGGTTCGGCAAGTCGGAGCCGGACGAGGTCGTATCCATCGAGGACATCGCCCGAAAACTGCAGGAAAAACAGGGACGCTCTTCGAAGAGCCGGAAGAAGGAAGACAGTCCGGCCCCACCCGTGGAGACCGGGCCGGAATCCTCCGGCCCCGCGGGAAAGGTGGTGCGGCTGGGGGTGCCGGTGTCCCTCCGCGAGCTCATCCAGGAGCTCACGGTCGTGAGCGATGACAAGATGATCTACCTGAACAGACTCACGGGTGAGTTCTGTACCGTGACCGGTGAAATCGCATCGATGATGGACTCGGACCAGAAGGACCTCCCTGCTTGGGAGCGGGAAGCCGTTGTCATGGCCCGGGAAGCGGAGGAGTCAAACGATTTCGTCCCGCTCCCCACCCCGTTCGACATCGACGAGTTCGGCATCATGGCCGATTTCTGTTCGTCCATCGAGGACGTGGACCTCAGGGCGGATCTCGGTGAGGCCATCCAGGGGAAGGGCGCCTTCCGGCGGTTCAGGAACCTGATTCAGGCCCGCGACCTGGTGAAGGAATGGAGCGAGTTCGAATACCGGGCTTTCGCGGACATCGGCAGGGAGTGGCTCGCGGAGAACGAGCTGCCCTTCAAGGAGGATCTGTAGGATTTACTCCTCCTCCACGGTAGCCCGGATGCGCCGCACCCCCTTGGAGGAGGCCTCCTCCTTGAGGATCTTGAACCGGCCGAGCTCACCGGTGCGGCTCACGTGGGGGCCGCCGCACAGCTCCATGGAGTAGTCGTCGATGATGTAGACCTTGACCTTCTCGCCGTACTTGTCCCCGAATATTCCGATGGCCCCCAGGTGTTTCGCCTCGTCCAGGGGCATCTCCCTGCACTCCACCGGAATGTCCGCCTTGATTCTCTCGTTGACCAGCCTCTCCACCTCGGCGAGCTGTTCGGGCAGCACTTTTTCCCCGTGCGAGAAATCAAAGCGCAGCCTTTCCGGCGTGATGTTGGATCCCCTCTGGTAGACGTGATCTCCCAGCACCTTCCGGAGCCCCGCCTGGAGGAGGTGGGTGGCGGTGTGGAGCCGTGTGGTCCTTGCCGTATGGTCCTGGAGGCCGCCCTTGAACTTGCCCTGGTCCACGGTGGAAGCCTTCTGGTGCTTCTCGAAAGCCTTGTCGAAGGTCTTCTGGTCCCACTCCAGACCCTTTTCCTCCACCAGCTCCCGGGTGAGCTCGGGCGGAAAGCCCCAGGTGGAATAGAGGTCGAAGGCCTTCCGGCCCGGGAACACGCTGCCGCCGCCGCGCTCAATGCCCTTCTGGACTCCGACCAGGACCTTCTCGAATTCACGCAGTCCCCGGTTCAGGGTCTGGCCGAACTGCTTTTCCTCCCCGGCCAGTTCCTCGAAGATCCGGTCGCGGTTCTGGATCAGCTCGGGGTAGGCGTCGCCGTGGATCCCGATGACCACCTCGGCCAGCTCCGGCGTGATTCCGCCCTCCATGCCCACCTGACATCCGAACCGCACCATGCGGCGGATGAGGCGGCGCAGCACGTAGCCGGCCTCCAGGTTGGAGGGCTCCACCCCGTCGGCGATGATGAACGTCGCCGCCGTGATGTGGTCGGCGAGGATGCGCTGAATCCGGACGGAGAGCTCCCCCCTGGACCGATCCCGGATCGCGGCCATGAGGGGGGTGTAGACCTCGGTTTCGTATACATTGGCCTTGCCCTGGAGCACCGAGGCCGTCCGCACCGTGCCCATGCCGGTATCCACGCACTTCATGGCCAGGGGCTCGTACGAGCCGTCCGGCAGCTTGTTGTACTGCATGAACACGTCGTTCCAGATCTCGCAATACCGGCCGCAGCTGCACGCGGGATTGCAGTCCGGCCCGCAGGGTTCGATGTCGCGGAGGAAGAACATCTCGGAGTCCGGCCCGCAGGGCCCGGTCTGTCCGGCGGGTCCCCACCAGTTGTGCTCGCGGCCCAGGTGGAAGATGCGTTCTCCGGGGATGCCCAGGGATTTCCAGACCGCCTCGGCCTCCTCGTCGGGGGGCACCTCGTCGTCGCCCTCGAACACCGTGAAGGCCAGGCGCTCCGGATCGATTCCGAGCCACTCCTCGGAAGTGAGGAACTCGTAACTCCACCGGATAGCCTCTTCCTTGAAGTAGTCTCCCAGACTCCAGTTTCCCAGCATCTCGAAGAAGGTGAGGTGGTCGGCATCGCCCACGTCCTCGATGTCGCCGGTGCGGATGCACTTCTGGTAGCTGGCCAGGCGCTTGCCTGCGGGATGCTTTTCGCCCAGGAGGAAGGGGACCAGGGGATGCATCCCGGCCGTGGTGAACAGCACCGTGGGATCGTTCTCCGGCACCAGAGAGGCGGAGGGGATGTGGGCATGGTCCTTGGTCTTGAAGAACTCGATGTACTTCTGACGGACCTCGTTGACTTTCATTTCCTGCACCTGTCGGTGGATTGTGGACGTAACCGGTATATGGAAAGGACCTTATAATTGACGCCCCGGATCGAGTCAAACGGCCTCGAGCTGAATGCCGGTAGTTGACGTCTCTTTCGGCTGAAACCGCTGTCAGGATGAACCCGATCAGACCGTTTCCAGGGCCTGTTTGAGGTCGGCCACCAGGTCTTCCGGGTACTCCACGCCCACCGAGAGCCGCACCATCTTTTCGGAGATCCCCACCCTCCTCTTGAGCTCGGGTTCCACGTCAGCGTGGGTCATGGTGAAGGGGTGCTCGGCCAGGGATTCGGTGCCGCCCAGGCTGACGGCGAGCTTGATGAGCTGCAGGGCGTTCAGGAACCGGAACGCCTCTTCCTCGCCGCCTACGATGTCGAAGGCGATCATGGCGCCGGGGCCCGCGCACTGCTTCCGGTAGAGCTGATACTGCGGGTCTTTCTCCGCGAGGTGTCCGAGGTAATAGAGCTTCTCCACTCTCGGGTGATCGCCCAGGAAATCCGCCAGGTATCGCGCGTTCTTGGTCTGGCAGGTCATGCGGAGCTTCAGCGTCTCCAGGCTGCGCAGAAGGAGCCATCCGGTCCAGGGGCCTCCCATGGTGCCCAGAAAGGTCCGCATCGTCTTGACGCGCAGCATCAGCTCGCTGGAACCCAGGCAAACCCCCGCGATGAGGTCGGAGTGGCCTCCGATGTACTTGGTGGCCGAGTAGAAGACCAGGTCGGCTCCGTGCGCGAGGGGGTGCTGCCACAGGGGGCCGAGAAAGGTATTGTCGATGGCCACGAGGATCTTACGATCCGGAGAGGAATACCGGCGGGCCAGATCCACACAGAACTCGATGTCCACCAGCTTGTTGGTGGGGTTGGCCGGCGTCTCGGCGAAGATCATGGCGATGCGGTCGCTATTGCCGGAGCTCTTCACGAGGGCCTCGATCTCCTCGTTGGTGCTCCCGGCCGGAAAACTGAGGGAATGGACCTGGAATTTCGAAAGGATGTTCTTGAAGAAGTACTCGGTGCCACCGTAGATCGGCTCGCTGTGCAGGATCCAGTCTCCCGGCTGGAGGAATTCCAGGAGCGTCGTGCTGATGGCCGCCATGCCGCTTTCAAAAACCGCGGAGGCCTCAGCCTGGTCCCACAGGGTCAGGCGGTCCTCGAGGATCTCCAGGTCCGGGTTGTTGAGCCGGCTGTAGATCAGTCCGAGCTTTTCCTTGGGGCCTTTTTCACGCAGACCATAGGCCAGCTCGAAAAAGGCCTTTCCCTCTTCCGCGTTCTTGAAGACGAAGGTGGATGTCTGGAAGATCGGACTCTTGATGGCGCCTTCGGACCACTCCGGTTCGTACCCGTAGCTCATCATCAGGCTCTCGGGGCGGAGGCTCCTCCCGCGGATTTCTTTCTTCTTGATGTCTTTCATGACTCCCGCCGATCCTTGTAGGGGAAGGGATGTGTGTACCCTGAGTCACAGGATACGATGTTATTGCCCGCTCTCCAAGCCAGAATATTCATCTTCGCCGGCCCCGGGCTCCCGGTCATCCAGCACCGCCTCCATGGCAAAGTCCAGAACGGGCAGGATGCGGTTCACGTGGGTCTCCAGCCGGTATTCGTTCCTGACGAAATCGTGACCGGCTTGCGCGATGCTGGCACGCAGGTCCTTGCGCTCGAGATACCGGGCGATGGCGTCGATCATGGTGGAGGAGGAGGCCTCGGCGTAGTGGACGCCCGCCTTGAAGGGGCTGCCCGGGGGCAGCGTCTCGCTCAGGAGGAAGCATCGATTGGCCAGCATCATGGCGAACCTGTGTCCGGCCAGCAAGGCCACCTCGGTCTGGCTGAAGTTCAGCTGGATGCGGGCGGACCGCAGGAATCCAGGCCGTCTCTTGCCCCACGCCTCGTTGCGGGGGCAGACTCTGAACCGGTCCTTGACCGCGCCCCAGAGCTCCCGGCGGTGGTCGGAAGAGAATCGCCCAAGAAAGGCCACATCGTACCGAGGCTGGACGGGGAAGGCCCCCCAGTTCCACCGGTCGGTGTAGCCGAAGGGGAGGACGCCGGCCGGCTTCAGGCCGAGGGCCCGTGCCCGGTCTTCAAGGGCCTCGTGGCATTCGAACACCAGGTGGCACCCCGTGAGGAATCCCTTGCCCCTCAGGTGGAGGCCTTCCTTGAGCTCCTCGGCGGTTTCCGGGTATTGTTCCGAGTTCACCGCGGCATAAAGAACGCCCGGCGTGCGTTCGAATGCCTCCAGGCGGTACGGGGCGAAGGCCAGAACCCGGTCCCCACGCTGGAGTCTGCCTACTTGCCGGAAGCGCTTCACGGGGTGGAGAATCGTTCGGCGGCCCACGGCCTCCAGGCAGTCCACGAGGCCCAGCATGTGTTCGCGATACACCTTGTAGGTACGGAACGGGATCACGATGTGATAGGTGCCCCCTTTTTCCGCGGCTGCGTCCCATCGGGCGCGCAGGCAGCGGAAGTAGAGAGGCGCCTCCAGGATGTGCCGCCGGATGCCTTTCTTGATGCTCATGGGTCCGGGGTGGTTGTACGGTTCCCGGAAACGGCTGTCAATACATCATGGGGGTGCAGGGAAGCAGGAAATAATTACATACTTGTTACTCGAACACGAGCCCGACAGAAGTATAGTGAATACGATCTTATCCGGAGGGTCGCTCATGATTACATGCCTCACGAACTGGGCCGTTCTCGCCTTATTTCTTCCCGTAGTGCTGTACTTCGCCGCGGTTGCAAGCGCCGACGATATTTCCGAGCCCGGAACCGAAAAATTCGTCGTCTTCGGCCGGGAGGGGGAGAAGGCGTGTGCCTGGGAATACCAGCGCTGCGGAGAATCGGACGGGCTCGTCAAACGCTGCGAATTCGCCCCCAGCCAGTGGTCGGCCTGGCGGCTTCTGGGTGGCAAGGCGCCCGCTTTCATCCGGCATATGGTGCCCCGGAAGGGGGGACGGCCGGGCCACCGCGTGAATCTCTACCGCATCGACTACTCGACCTGGGAGGTGAAGACCGTCCTCTCCTCCAGGCAGATCAACGGCCTCGGATGTTCGGACACTCTCGTCTACGTCAAGACCGACCGGGGCCTGCGCCTGGTGGATCGGAAGACCGGGGGGGTGGAGATCCCTGCCCGGCAGTTCGAGAGGCTCCACCTCATCGGGGACCACTGGATCGTGCGCTACGAGGACAGCGAGGCCGGACAGGTCCACCTCTTCAGCCCGGCCCGGAACCGGTGCGTGAAGGAATTCAGACTGCCGGAGTTCGCCTCCCGGAAGCGGTTCTTCCGGGGGCCGCATCACAAGGTCACGGCCTTGAGCCCGGACCATGCCCATCTGGCCTGGGTGAAGCCCGTGGCCTGGGACCGGGCGCCGAAATGGGGGGAGCCACCTCGGGCCGTGAAGACCACCCTCCTGCTCATGGATCTCGAGAACGGGAAATCCCGGGAATTGCCGCTCCTCATCCACGTGAGTCCGGGGTCGGGCATTCCCCTCATCTACCACGGCCTGGACGTCTGGTTCACCGGGGACGGTGACCTCGAGTACTTCACGGCGGCGCGGGAAGGGGCCGGGCTGAAGCTCGGCGACGAGGGGGAAATCCTGGAGGGTGAGTTCGAGATCGTCACCATGAAGCCCCGGTCCGGCGTGGTGTTCCGGAAGCCGGTGGAGGCCGTCGCGCACCGGCTTCACTTCGCTCCGAAGAGGAAGTTTTACGTTCCGTCCTGGCTGAAGCCCGGGAAGCCGATCCAGCGTCGCTCCGACCTCCTGGCCGAGTTCCTGGAGCACCGGGGCGTCCCCCAGACGATCCGGATCGTAAAGGACGGCCGCTTCCACTACCGCCGCTACGCGGTGGCCTGGACCCCGGATGGCCGGCGGTTCCTGGGGGCCTTCCCTGCAGGGAAAGAACACCGGACCTGGTACTTCGGGGACCTGGACAAGGACCAGCTCATCGAGGTGTCGGGCGGCGAGTCGGTGAAGGGGCCGTGGATCTACTGGGTCGAGGTCCGGTAGTCGCAGCCTGATTATTTCCAGCATTCCTGTATCCGATTTCTTCCTGTTTTTTTCCGCCGACCCTGCCATAAACTGCGCTTGTTGCTATCTTTTCCGGAGAGCAACGACGTCGTATTCCTGCCTTTTTTACTTGGGGAGCTTGCGATGAGTATTCCGCGGTTTCACAGGATCTGTCTCGCTATCGGAGGGGTCCTGGTCGGGATCATTCCTTCCGCCGTCTTGTCCGGACAGGGGATGCCCCCTCAGCACGTGCGGGTGGACCCGGTGCGCCGGGAAATGATCGTGGAACGCCGCCTTGTGACGGGCGAGATCCGGGCCGTCCACGCCTCGAGCGTGGCCGTCCGCGAATCCGGCCTGGTGAGCCGCATCGAGGTGCGGGAGGGGCGTCAAGTGGAAAAGGGCACCGTCCTGGCCCGCCTCGACGACAGCCGCCTCAGCATCGAGCTGACCACGGTGAAGGCCGCCGGCGACGTGGCCCGGGCGACTCTCGAGGAGCGGCACTTTCTCCTCGAGCAGGCGGCCAGGGACCTCGAGGCTCTGAAGAGCCTCTCGGAGCGCCAGGCCAGCAATCCCAAGGAGCTGGCCGACGCCGAATCGGCGCACAAAGCGGCCGGGGCACGGGTTCGTCAGGCGGAGTTTCTTCTCGAGGAAAACGACAGACGCGCCGATCTGCTCCGCCGGCGCATCCAGGACATGGTGATTCGTGCGCCCTTTGCCGGCGCCGTCACGGCGAAACACAAGGAGGTCGGCGAATGGGTCGGTGCCGGGGAGGCGGTGTTCGACCTGACCTCGGTGACCGACCTGGAGGCGTGGCTGGCCGTGCCGCAGGGCATCTATGCCTCGGTGAAGAAAGGCGAGATTCCCGTCACCCTGCAGGTGGAAGCCACCGGAAAGACCGTGGAGTCGACCGACTACCGCATCGTGCCCAGGGTGGACGTCCAGGGGAGGACCTTTCCCCTGGTGGCGTGTATCCCCGAGGGGGTGGCCTCCCTGGCCCCAGGCATGTCGGTGACGGCATGGGTGCCGACAAAAAAACGGGCCAACCGGTTGACCGTTTCCAAGAACGCAGTGCTGACCGGAGACACGGGCTCTTACCTCTTCGTCGCCCGAGGCGGCTCCCCGAAGCAGCCCGCCGTGGCGACTCCGATCCAGGTGAAACGCCTCTTCACGGTCCGGGACCGGGTCGTGGTGCAGGCCCCGGGGCTGCGTCCCGGGGATCTGGCCATCGTCGAGGGCAACGAGCGCCTCTTCCCCATGATGCCCGTGATCCCCACCCCCGCCGGGACCGGGAAGAAGGGCAAGGGCGCGGGCGAGAAAACGAAAAAGGACGATTGATCCGTGAACATCTCAGGTCTGGCCATCCGGCAACCCGTCACCGTCGCCGTGGGCGTCCTCCTCGTCCTCATGACCGGCTACATCGCCGTGCAGCGCATCCCCATACAACTTACACCAAACGTCGAGGACACCATCGTTACCGTGATGACGATGTGGGAGGGTGCAAGTCCCCAGGAGATCGAGCAGGATGTCATCGACCGGCAGGAAGAGAAGCTCCAGGGCATCGCCAACCTGAAGAGTATCACCAGCGAGAGTCAACAGAGCCAGGGCACCATCCGCCTCGAGTTCGCCGTCGGCATCTCCAAGGAGCAGGCGCTGAGAGAGGTGAGCGACAAGCTCCGGGAGGTGCCGGTCTACCCCGCCAACGTGGACGAGCCGGTCATCAGCGCCTCCGATCCCGAGAGTCAGGACTACATCGCCTGGATCGTGTTTTCCACCACCGACCCGGACCTGGACATCCGCACCCTCAAGGACTTCGCCGAGGACCGCATCGAGTCGGTTCTGGAGCGCGTGCCGGGCATCTCCGAGGTCAACGTCCTGGGCGGCCGCGAGCGTGAGGTCCAGATCCGCTTCGACCCCGTGCGCCTCGCCCAGCGGCGCATCACTCTGGCCGCCCTCGTCTCCGCGATCCGGCGCACCAACCGCAACATCTCGGCCGGACAGCTCCAGGACGGAAAGCTGGACATCCGCCTGCGTACCCTCGGCCAGTACACCTCCGTCGAGGAGGTCGAGACCACGGTCATCGAGAAGACCGTTGCCGGGCCGGTATTCATCCGGGACGTGGCCGAGGTGGTGGAGACCTACAAGGAACCTTCTTCCTTCGTGCGCTCCAAGGGCAAGCCCGTCATTGCCATCAACGCCCAGAAGGAGGTCGGCGCCAACGTCATGGAGGTGATGGAGGCCCTCCAGGCCGAAATCGCCCGCCTCAATGAGCCGGGCGGCGTTCTGGACGCCGAGGCCAGGGCGCGCGGACTGAAAGGCAAGCTGGCGCTGGAGCAGGTCTACGACCAGACCATGTACATCCACGACGCCCTCGACCTGGTCGAGAACAACATCTGGCTCGGCGGCTCCCTGGCCATGCTGGTGCTGTTTCTCTTCCTGCGTTCCCTGCGCACCGCGGGTCTCATCGCGGGGGCCATTCCCATCTCGGTGGTCGGGGCCGTGGTGGTCATGGTGGCCCTCGGCCGGACTGTCAACGTCATCAGTCTCGCCGGCATGGCCTTTGCCGTGGGCATGGTGGTGGACAATGCCATCGTGGTGCTCGAGAACATCTACCGGCATTTGGAGATGGGCAAATCCACGTTCAAGGCCTCGTACGACGGGGAGCGGGAGGTGTGGGGCGCGGTCCTGGCCTCCACCCTCACCACCATCATGGTGTTCATTCCGATCCTGCTGGTGGAGGAGGAGGCCGGCCAGCTCTTCCGGGACATTGCCCTGGCCATCTGCGCCGCCGTGGCCCTCAGCCTCCTGGTGTCCATCACGGTCATTCCCACCACGGCCGCCCGCCTGCTCCGGCCCCTAGGCAACAAGAAGAAGAAACCGGGACTCCTGGCTCGGGATCTGGGCCTGATCTTCTGGCCGATCCGGAAGATCCCGGACGGACTGAGCCGCCTGGTCTATTTCATGTGCGGGAGCGTTCTCGCTCGACTCGCCGTGGTCGTGTGTCTGACCCTGCTTTCCCTGGTGGGCACCTACTGGCTCCTTCCCCCCTTCGACTACCTACCCACCGGAAACCGCAACATGATCTTCGGCATCATGAACACGCCGTCCGGGTATAGCCTCGAGCAGCAGTCCGACCTCGGCCACCGCGTCGAGGCGACCATCCGGCCCTTCTGGGAGGCGGCGGAGCGGGAATCCGGAGATCCGGAGCTGCCCGAGATTCCGACTTTCGATATGCAGAAGATGGCGCCTGGTCCGCCAGTGGTGCCGCCGCCGCTCGAGAACTACTTCCTGGTGGGCTGGGGTGGCATGATGTTCCACGGCGGGATCAGCGAAAATCCCTCCCGCGCCGTGGACATGATCCCATTGTTTCAGCACGCCGCCCGATCCGACGTGATGCCGGGTGTGCTGGCCTACGCCTTCCAGTATCCCCTGTTCGCCCTGGGCGGACACACCGGATCGGCCGTGAAGGTCAACTTCTCGGGGCCGGGCCTCGACGAGGTCTCGAGGGTCGCCAAGGAGTTCTTCATGGAGCTGATGAAGAGCTACCCCTTCTCGGTTCAGCCCGACCCAAACAACTTCGACCTCCCTGGTCCCGAGGTGCAGGTGATCCCGGGCCGGGTGCGCCTCGCCGAGGTGGGGCTGGCACCCGAGGACATCGGCCTGGCGGTCCAGGCCTCTGGCGACGGCGCCATCATCGGCGAGTACCGCATCGGCGGCCAGAACATCGACCTCAAGCTCATCGCCCGGGACGCGGTGGAGCAGGAGGACATCGACGGGCTCGGCCACCTGCCCATTGCCACGCCCACCGGCCGGGTGGTGCCGCTGGGGAGCCTCGCCCGCCTCGAGCGGGTCGGCACGCCCTCCCAGATCAACCGGGTCGGGCGGCAGCGATCCGTCACCCTGCAATTCACTCCTCCGCCGGGGTTGCCGCTGGAGCAGGCCATCCAGGAGATCGACACCATGATCGAGTCGAAGCGTTCAGCCGGCGCCATACCACCCCGGGTGGAGACTTCCTACACCGGCTCCGCCAGCAAGCTGAAGGCGGTTCAAACCGCCATGCTCGGCGACGGCACCTTCACCGGCACGTTGAACAGTTCTCTGGTCCTGGCCCTCATCGTGGTCTACCTCCTCATGTGCGTCCTCTTCCAGAGCTTCCTGAGCCCGCTCGTGATCTGCTTCAGCGTGCCGCTGGCCACCCTCGGCGGATTTGCCGCCCTGAGAGGGGTCCACTTCTGGAGCACCTTGAATCCCTACATGCCGGTGCAGAACCTGGACGTTCTCACCATGCTCGGTTTCCTTCTCCTCATCGGCGTGGTGGTGAACAACGCCATCCTCATCGTGCACCAGGCCCTGAACTTCATGCGCGACGAGGGCGGCACCCTCGAGCCCCGCAAGGCCATTGCCGAGGCGGTGCGCACCCGGGTCCGGCCCATATTCATGAGCATGTTCACGTCGGTGGGCGGCATGTCGCCGCTCGTGTTCATGCCGGGGTCGGGGTCGGAGCTCTACCGCGGCCTGGGCAGCGTGGTCATCGGCGGCCTCATCGTGTCCACCCTGTTCACCCTGGTCCTGGTGCCTCTGCTCTTCAGCCTGGTGACCGATCTCCAGAACAAGATGGGGTGGCTTCGCCCGGGAGGCGGCCGAGAAGCCGCCCTGTCGGCCACCAAGGCCGCAGGGCTGTTGCTCGTTGTCGCGGCCCTGGCCGGGTGCAGCGTGTTCGGTCCAGACCGGGACGACGGCGACCTGGAGGAGATGCTCACCGAGATCATCCGACAGGAGGTGAAGGCCGAGGACCTGAAGGCACCGGGGTGGAAACCGCCGGAGAAGGGAAGCGAGGTGAGCGCGGCCCTTAAGGAGCGGCTCCCGGAACTCGAGAAGATCGCGGGCCCCGCCTCGTACGGGGGGGAGACACCGCGCCTCGGCGTGGACCTGGACGGCCGGAAACAGGATACCGTGACACTCCGCCTGGAACAGGCGGTGGCGGCGGCGGTGCAGCACAACCTGGGCATCCAGCTCAAGCGCATCGATCCCGACATCGCTCGGGAAGGGAGGGTCGCCGCGGATTCAGAGTTCGATTCCGTGCTCTTCGCCACCTTCGACTTCGAGAAGCTCGACCAGCCCACCCGGGTGCCGGTGATCAACGGACTCAAGCTCGGCGTTCCCTTTTCCGCCAGCGAGACCGAGCGACTCCAGGGCGGGATCCGAAAGCGCTTTGTGTCCGGGACCACTCTCGAGCTCCAGGCCCTGCTGGAGCGCCTCGAGAACGACACCCCGGGCTTCGACTTCCAGCCCGATCCGGCCTACAACGCGCGTCTGGGCCTGGTGGTAAAGCAGCCGCTGCTCAGGGGCTTCGGAACCAGGGTGAACCAGGCGAACATCCAGCTGAGTGAGAACGAGGCCCGCCGCACCGTCCACACCTTGAAGGCCGAGATGCTCACCGTCATTGCCGCGACGGAGCAGGCCTACTGGGACCTGGTGTTCGCGGTCCGAAACCTCCTTATCCAGCAGCGCCTCGTCGCCCGGGGCAGGACCGTGAAGGCCGTCCTCGGGGCCAGGCAGGCCTTTGACGTCCGCAAGGCCGAGTACTCCGACGCCGTGGCCACGGTGAACCAGCGGGAGGCCGACCTGCTGAGGGCCCAGCGCCTGGTGAAGCTCACCTCGGACCGGCTCAAGTTCCTGATGAACGATCCCGGTTTCCCCCTCGAAGGAGAGGCGCTCCTCGAGCCCCTGGATGTCCTGAGCGAAAATCCGCTTCGGGTGATACCGGCCGATGCCATCCGCATCGCCCTGAGCGAGCGCCCCGAGGTGAAGGCGGCCGTCCTGGCCATCGACGACGCCAGAGTGAGGGAGCGGGTGGCGAAGAACCTGACGCTGCCGGAGCTGAGCGTGACGGCCTCGATCCATTACACCGGAATGGACGACACCGTGGGCCGGGCCGTGAAGGACATCGACGGCGAGACCTTCGTGGACTACCTCGTGGGCCTCACCTTCGAGGTGCCCATCGGCAACCGCGGGGCCCGGGCCGAGGCCCGGCGCGCCGGCCTCCGGAAGGACCGCTCCTTAGTTGCCTGCCGCAAGGTCTTCAAGGAGGTGATCCTGGAGGTGAAGAACGCGCTCCGCACCGTGCAGACCGGGTACGAGCTCATCCTCGCGAGCCGCGCCTTTCGCATCGCCCAGACCGAGAACCTCCGGGCCCTGCTGGCGGAGGAGAAGGAGAACCGGGCCCTGACGCCGGAGTTCCTGAACCTGAAGTTCACCCGGCAGGAGCGCCTGGCGCTGGCGGAGCAGCAGGAGATGGGGGCCCTGGCGGATTTCAACAAGGCCCTGGCCGACTACTACCGGGCCATCGGCACCGGCCACGAGGCGATGCGCATCGAGCTGAAGGATGAAAAGGCGGGGGGCCGGTTCCTCGAGAAGCCGTGATCTCCCGGTCAGGACTGAGGAATCATCCAGGTAAGCCCGCGTCGGGATGGTATCATGGGGGCGATTTGGACGTACCGTGACAAGGAGGACGACCGTCATGATGAAGATGCGTTCTGTGACGTCGTGGATCGTGGTCGGCGTCCTGGCGCTGAGCTACCTCAGCTGCGTGGAGCTGACCGGCCAGAGGATCACCTGGTTCCACGATGTGGCCAACGACGTGCTTCACATTTTGATCCATTACGACGGCATCCACGACGCCAAGACTAGTTCCACCCCGGGGGCGGAGCAGATCCCGGAGTTCGTGAAGAACGGCGACGTGATGTTGTGGGATTGGCCGTTACACATCGACATGAAGAAGCTGCGGGAAAACCTCGAGAGTCAAGACCACCAGAAGAAGGAGGCGGCAAGGCTGTTCACCTCCTTAAAGACGAAACCCCTGGGATACTACCGCGAGCCCGACGGCCGCGTGGGGGGCGCCCAGCTGGTGACCCTCTCCGGCGTCAAGGCGTTCGTGAAGGGGATCAACGCCCTGATCAGCCGGGCGGTGCAGCATCCGGATCTTGAAAAAGAAAAGGACCTGGGACGCACCGTGGAGAGGATGCGCGCCGCGGCGAAGGAGGATTTCCAGTGGATCGAGATCCGCGGCCACGCCATCCGCTTCACAATGCCCGTGCATCCGGGGGAGTGGTCCCGGAAGAAGCGGACCAGCCTGGAGAGTATCCTGAGGAAAGTCATCCGTGACTTCAAGATGAAGAAGGGGGACGCCGAGAATCACCTCCGGCATCTGATCACCCTCCTCACCACGGCCCCGGTGTCCTACATCGACGAGGGGGAACGGGTGACGTTCGTCCTCGGCCTGGAGGACCGGCCCGCGACCTGGCGCATCATGCTGCGCGAGGAATACGAGCCCAGCCTGGAGCCGGTGGTGGCCGAGGCGGTGAAGGTGGACCTCGACAAGATCCTGGCCGATGCGATTCTTGACGAGGATGCAAAACCGACCCTGCTCCACTCCACCCTCCTGGCCTGGGGGCCTCCGGAGGAGCGGGTGCGGGCCCTCTTGAGTGCGGCCCGGTCCGGGGACGAGGCGCGCAAGAAGGCGGCCCTCGAACACTTGAAAGCCTGGGCCGCGGAGTGGAACCAGAAGGGGGGCGTGCCCGAGGCGCCCGAAAAGGCCGATGACCTTGCGGCCTGGGCGCAGTGGTACGAGGCCATGAAACCCTTCCAGAGCTCGGGCAAGCAGGAGCCCGCCGGCCGGACGAAAAAAACCAGACGCCTGTAGACCGCACGGAGAACCAGGAGGATCCGCAATGGGAAACGAGTCATCCTCGAAGCCGACGAAATTCACCCGCCGCGAGTTCATCAAGACCTCGGTCACCACCGCCGGATCGGCGGCTGTGGTCGCCTCTCTCCCCTTCGAGGTCCTCGCCGACTCCGGAATGGAGAGATCCCGGGTCGTGAAGATCGTGGGCAAGAACGTGCTTGAGGAGCAGAAGGTCACCGCCGCCGTCAACAAGGACGTCGTCCGGAAGATGATCGAGAGCGGCCTGACGAAGTTCACGGGCAAGAAAACCCTCGAGGAGGCCCTTGGCGTATTCGTTAATAAGGACGACGTCGTGGGGCTCAAGATCAACTGCCTCGGCCGGGCTCACCTCTCGACCCATCCCCAGATTCCAGAGGTCCTGGCCGAAGGCCTCCAGGCCCTCGGAGTGCCGCCCGACAACATCTACGTCTTTGACCGCTTCCGGTCCCACCTCAAGCCGGCGGGCTACACCCTGACCAACGAAGCGGGGAAGGTGCGATGCGTCGGCTTCGATAACGACTTGGATCCCGATGCGACCTACACGACGCCCGACGGGGGCTACACCACGAACTGGCCGAAGCTCCTCACGCAAAAGCTCACAAAGATCATCAACCTCCCGGTGATGAAGAACCATTCGATCGCGGGAGTCACCCTGGCGCTCAAGAACCTGGCCTTCGGCCTCGTCCATCCGACCAGCGGCCCCTGCCACAACAACCAATGCGATCCATTCGTCGCCAACGTCTGCTCCGAGAAACACATCCAGGACCGCCTCGTTCTCAACATCATGGACGGTATCCTCTGCGGATTCTCCGGCGGCCCCGCAAGGTGCACCAACGACAAGAAAGCGGTGTGGAACACCCTCTATTTCTCCGTCGACCCGGTGGCCCTCGACTCGGTGGTGCGAAAAGACCTGAACATCGTGCGGGAGAAGGTGAAGAAGCGCAAGATCTACTCGAGCGCTACGAAGCACATCGAGACCGCGGCGAAAAAGGGCCTCGGGAACGTCGATCCCAGGAAGATCACCCTCGTCACGGGCAAGGTGTGAATGGCCCACTGATTTCATGGCCGGTTTTTGAGCGCATACCCGCTCATATTGCTTCGATGAAAACTTCATGAGCCTGAAATGAGCGGATTTTCGCTCATAATGTGCCCATGAAATCCGGGTGGTCGATTCTGCTTGCATGGATACAGGGCGTGTAGTCCACGAGCGATTGCATTTTTCCAGAGGTCCTGTATCCTTGAACAGAGGTCGGGCGTCTGAATATCGGATGATGGATATCTTCGGGATGACCGGCCGTTTCTTCATATTCGCCCTCCTCCTGACCTCCGCCGCCCTCCCGGCCCAGGATGCTCGGGACTCCGCGTCGCTCCGGGCCCTGGACCGGTGGAGCCGGGCCTATCGTTCCCATCGGATCCGGTTCTCCCTGGAATCGCATTACATGCAATACGCGTGCGCCCGGGCCTCCATCATGAGGCCCCTCGCCGGGGCGAAGGACCGGAAGATCCTGGCCGGGCCCAGGGAGATCGTTCACCGGTTCAGGCTCTACCGCCTGGGGAAGATCGACGGCCTGGATCTGGCGCGGTTCATCATGGGCAAGCAGCACGTCCGCAAGATCGACAACCTCGAATCTCTCGCCGGACTCCTGGTGACCTTCAGACGCGCTGCCCTCGCGGAAGCGCCCGGGGAGGTCCAGAAAGAAACCGCCCGGCAATTCCTGCGCATCGCGACCCACACCTTTGGAGTGGACCTCGCCGCCGAAGGGGGGCGCTGGGGTGTGACCCGGAAGTACCACCCCAACCTGGTCCGGAGCGAGGCCCGGAAGTATCTTACGGTCCTGGCAGGTCGTTCGGCGCCCGTGAGGGGACTCCTCCTGGACGTGGCGCGGGAAAGGATTGCGTTCAAGGAAGCCCGGATGCACCCCGGCGAGGTGGCCCTGGCCTGCCTTGCTGGCCTGGATTTCTCCACCCTGGTCGAGAACGACATTTACCTGCTCAGCCGGACCCTGACCGACATCGTCTCCGGCGGGAGAAATTTCTGGATTCGCCTCGCCGCCGCACGCCTCCTGTCCGGATTCGGATCCCGCTACCATGGTCGGATCCTTGCCATGAACCTGGAGGCCGTAGCACGGCACCACGAGGAGAAAGCCGCGAGCCCCGGCGCCCGGGTCGGCCTCGCCGTTGTGGAGGCGTCCGGCGTGCATCTGGCCAGGGCCGGGAAGGCCGGTCGGTTCCATGTCAAATGGGCCGACGTTCCCAGGACCTTGAAGGCGCTGGTGGGGGAGCTGCTGCGATGCCTCGGGAACGAGGGGCTGCCCCTGGAGCTACGTCTCCGGGTACTGTCGGCTCTGGAGAGCGCCGGTCACTGGCACGTCGTCCATGCCCTGGTGAAGGTCTTCCCGGGGGTGTCGCCGGAAGGCCTGAAAGCCGGAGTGTACCGGACACTCCAGAGGCTGACGCGCCACCGGGAGTCCGAGCCGGAAGCGTGGCTGCGGTGGTATGCGTGGCACAGGGCGGAACACGACGGCGCCGTGGAGGCCTCCCGGTACGCCGCCCCGGAGGCCGTGCGATTCTACGGCATCCCCATCGTGGGGGATCGCATCCTCTTCGTGGTCGATACTTCCGGGAGCATGGCGGACCCCCTGGCCCTGCGGCCGACGAACCAGCAGGACCGGTTTTCCAAGATCGGCCGGACGCGGACGGAACTGATCAAGACCATCGAGGCCCTGAACGACCACAAGAGGTTCAACGCCATTTTCTTCGATGATTCCGTGCACGCCCTCTTCAAAGAGCTGGTGCTTGCCACCCGGGAGAACCGACTCAAGGCGGTCACGAGGATCAAGGGCTTGAGTGGAAGCGGCTGGACGGATTTCGGCGCCGCCGTTCTCGCCGCTTTCGGGAAGCGGAGGATGGGCGAGGCGATTCCGCTTCCGCGCGCACCGGACACGGTGAGGCACGCTTCCACCCGCAGGCGGATTCTCCCGGACCAGATCGTTCTCCTCTCCGACGGCATGCCCTCCAAGGGACAGCTGTTCTTGCCCGTGGATACCGTCGAAGAGATCAACCGTCTCAACCGGGCCCTGGACATCCGCATCGATGCCGTGGCCCTGGGCCACGAATCCGATCCCTTCCTGCTCGAGGAAATCGCGCGTGAGAACCGGGGAGTCCTCGTGGTCTTTCCCGAGGCGTTCGCCGATTACTACCGGAAGTTCAAGGCAGAGATGAAGTGAGTTAACGGCTGAACTTCAGGTCCTTGCCGTTGGTGATGTAGTTGATGCCCTTCAAGTCGTAGGTCACCGCAGCTACCGAGAAGGGCAGCCCCACCAGCTCGGGGAGGGCGGGAATATTCAGGGCCGCGGTGGCCTCGCCGCTTGAATCCAGCCGGCCCGCGAAGTCCGCGAACACGGTGGGGAACAAGGCGCTCAAGCTCATGTAGAAGAGGAAATCGGGGTTCAGAGGGATGACGCCCACGCCGGGCACCTGGATGCCCGGGGCGCTGAGGGCGGCCGCGGCCACCTGGTAGAGGGAGCCCGCCCGGGCCTGCTGGGCGATGTGGATCCACATCGTCTTGCCAACAGCCGGCGGTCCCTCGGTGGTGAGGCCCCCCACGGTGAAGACGTAGTCGCCGGCGGCCACCTCGAAGACAGCGGCTCCGGCCTCCATGCGGAGGAAGCGGACACCGGGGGAGGCGGCCGCCCGGAGGCCGGATTCCCGGACCCGGTCGGGGTGCGCGGCCGGCACGTGGACCTCGGCCAGGGCGCCCGGGGGGAGGGTGGCGGCTAGAGTGATATCGCTGCCGCGCAGGTCCCAGCGCGTCTTGATGGGGCCGCGGATCGAATCGTAGTGCGCCTGGACGTGGTCCAGGCCGGGGCCGATGCGGGGACGGATCCGGATGCGACGGAACCCGGCGTCCTGTGGGTCCAGATCGATTCCAGCCAGGTAGCGGTAGAGCCACTCCACGACGCTCCCGAAGCAGAAGTGGTTGTAGGAACAGGTGGGGTCCACCCTTTTTTCGCAGACGACGTCGTTGTTCCATCGCTCCCAAATGGTGGTGCCGCCCTGGTTGACCATGTATCCCCACGAGGGATACGTGGTCTGGAGCAGCAGCTTGTAGGCGATGTCGTCGCGGCCGGCTTCCGAGAGTACCGGCAGGAGGCAGGCCGTACCCGCGAATCCGGTGCTCAGGTGGTGGCCCCGCGACTGGATGTCGGAAACCAGTTCGGCGACCGCTGCCTGGACCCGATTGGCCGGCACCAGGTCCACGTGGAGCGCCAGCGCCGTGGGCGTCTGGTGGCCGCTGCCCACGCGGCCTCCCGCGGTCACGAAGCGACCGGCGAAGGCCGCCTTGATGTCTGCGTAGAGCTTCTCGTACGCCGCCGCGTCCAAGGGACGGCCGATAACCCGCGCAATCTCCGCCATCTTTCTGGCGTCCGAGGCCCACACCGCGGTGGCGATGACTACCTTGTCCGAGAAGGGATATCTGGAGGGGGCCATCCAGTCCCCGTAGTTGTTGCCCACGCTCCGTTCCCAGATGAAGTTCGCATTGTTGGCGCGGATGTAGTCCATCCATTTCTGCATGGAGGCGTATCGATTCTTGAGAAGGGTCGTGTCGCCGTATTGTCGGTACGCGGTCCAGGGGATCACGATGCCGGCGTCCCCCCAGAAAGGAGCGGCGGTGGCGGAGGTGAGTCCGGGCACTACCGGCGCCATGTCCTTGAAGCTCCCGGCCGAGGACTGCGACTCCTCCAGGTCCAGCATCCATTTCCGCGAAAAGGCCGCGAGATCCATGTTGTAGCAGGCCGTGCGCCAGAACGTCTGGGCATCGCCTGTCCAGCCGAGACGTTCGTCCCGCTGCGGGCAGTCAGTGGGCACGCTGAAGAGGTTGCCACGCTGGCTCCACAGGGTGCTCTGCCAGATCCGGTTCACCAGGTCGCTGGAACAGGAAAAGGTCCCGGTCATGGGCGCGTCCGTGTGCGTGACGATGCCCGTGACGTCGTCGAGGCCCGGTGTGCCCGGATACCCCGTGACCTCCACGTACCGGAATCCGTGGTAGGTGAAGCGCGGTTCGAAGAACTCGTCCTTGCCCGATCCCCGGAGGACGTATTCATCCGTCGCCTTGGCTGACCGGAGGCTGTAGGTGTCGATGTGGCCCGAGGAGGCGAGGACCTCGCTGAACCGGAGCCGGACCCGGATCCCGGCCTGCCCTCGCACGCGGAGCCGGACCCAGCCCACCATGTTCTGTCCCATGTCGAAGACGTGGACGCCCGTGGAGGGGCTCGCGACGCTCCGGGGACGTTTCGATTCGATCGCCCGGATCGGAGCGCAGCGCTGCGCCGTGAGCTGGACGTTGAGCGGAACCGCGCTGACCGCTGCCCAGTGCCGGTCGTCGAATCCCGGCGCGTCCCAGCCGGGTTCTTCTTTCCGGGCGTCGTATTGCTCCCCGTCGTACAGGGTGGAGTCCTGGATGGGGCCCTGGATGCCCTTCCAGGAACCGTCCGAAACGATGACCGTGCTCGAGTTGTCCTTGAAGTCCACGTGGAGCTCCAGGAAGAGGCGCATGGGGGCCGGGCCGTACGGGTAACCCGCCTGGGATTTCCAGCCCAGGCGGCTTCCGTACCACCCCTTGCCCAGGAAGGCACCCACCACGTTTTTCCCCGACTTCATCAGGCCGGAGACGTCGTAGGTCTGGTATGTGCTTCGCTTGGTGTAGTCCGTCCAGTCCGGGGTGAAGGCGCCGCTGCCGACGGCCTGGCCGTTCAGGCGAAGGCGGTAGAGGCCGCGGGCGGTGGCGTAGATCCGGGCGCGCTTGACCATCTTTTGAATCGTGAACGCCCTGCGCACCAGGGAGGAGTTTTGGAAGATGCCGATCCACTGCCCCTTCCACTGCGAGGGCTTCAGGATGCCCGTCTCCCACCAGGCTGTCGGGCTGAACGAGGACGGAATCCCGTCCTTGTCCCACACCCGCACCCGCCAGTGGTACCGCGTCCTCGAGACGAGGGCCGGGCCGCCGTAGGCCACGTTCACGCATTGGTCGGAGAGGACCTTGCCGCTGTCCCACACCTCGGCGGTGCCCGGCCGGCTGCCGACCTGGATCTGATAGGCCGTCTGCGTCGCGCCTCGCCGGGGGTCCTCGAGCTTCCAGGACAACCCGGGAACGGGTACGTCCAGCCCCAGAGGATTCACGAGGTAGTCGCACCGTAAGTCATGGAGCCGGACCTGGGCCTGGGTGGCCGGAGCGAGGGCCGGAAGGCAGGCCACACAGAGGAGCAGCCAGATCAGCGTTTTCGGAAGCGGGGCCATTCTCGAACTCTACGCGGAGTGAGCCGGGGCGACCTCCTATCGTCCCGGCTCACATTTTCCTTATTCTTAACGGTGGATGCTGAAGGTCAGGCCGTTGGTGATGAAGTTGATGCCCGACAGATTATAGGTCACGGCAGCCGCATGGAAATCGATCCCCACAAGGGCGAGAGAGGCCGGAATGTTGAGGGTGGCCGTGGCTTCGCCGAAGATGTTGAGGGTACCGCCGAAATTGCTGAAGATCGTGGGAAGGATATTCTGGACCGAGAGGATGAGGAGGGGGTCCAGGTCGAGAGGAATCGTGCCCACGCCTCCAACGGGAATGCCCGTGGTGTTGGAGAAGGAGATTCCCACCTGGTAGGCGCTTCCCTGCTTGGTGGGCACGGTGACGTGGAGCAGCAGCGGGGAGGCGACCTGGGGCAGGTTCTGGTACGACAGCCCGGTGAAATTGGTCTGCCAGATGCAGTTGCTACTGAGACCCGGGACACCCGTGGCCCGGCTGGAGGCGATGAAGAGCTGGCGACCGTCGGGGGAAATGCTGGGCCGGTGGTCGGAGGTCGTGGAGTTGATGTTCGCCACGTGTGCCGGTGCTCCCCACGTGTCGCCCCGCTTCTTGCGGGTGACCACGTAGATGTCGTAGCTGCCCATTCCGCCGGGGGCGCCCGACATGCACAGGTACATGGTCAGTCCGTCTCCCGAGATGGACGGCATCATGCAGTTCCTCGGCGTCGTGGGCGTGTTCAGCTCGGGCACGGGGGCTGCCTTGCCCCAGGGAGCGGTGATGGTGGCCCGGGTGGATCGTTTCAGCTGGCTCTGACTCGAGAGGTACATCTCGAGATGGTCATCGGTCACCGTCACGCAGTAGTCCGTGCTGGTGGAGTTCACTGGCGTCACGTTCACGCCCGCTCCCCAGTTCGCCGTGGGAGTGGTGCGAGTGAACATCCAGATGTCGTGGCCCCCGACGCCGCCGGGCTGGGAGTTGGCGGTGTACGCGGTGAGCTCGTCACCCATGAAGTGGTGGCCGAGGTCGTTGGTGGGTCCGTTGATGGCGCCGGGTTCCCGGGAGATCGCACCGAAGGGAGTGTGGGGATTGGTGCGGACGGCCCGGTAGATGTCCCAACCGCCCGGGCTATTGGGAACGTGGAGAAAGGAAGTGGCCACCCGGAATGTCAGGTTATCGCGGCTGATGAACCCGTAGTAGTCGGAGCTACTGGAGCTGACCTCCTTCACCACCACCGGCGCGCTCCAGGAGCTGACCTGGGCGGAGAGGCCTGCGGTGATCAGGAAGAGACATAACACGGTAATCAGAATTCGCATGGCATTGTTCCCCTTTTGAGAAGTCCATAAAAGAGATACTGAGGGCGATATTGTCCAAGTAATCCCCATTATATATGAGGAAATGGCCGAGGAACCAGGACAAAATTAATCAGGGCGTGGGGCTGTCCGGTGGATTCTGTCCCGACCTCGTTCGGGAATCGATGTGCCGGAGGACTTCCCGGACGTATTCTCGCTTCTCCAGGTAGGTGCCGGGGTAAAAGCCTCGCTTGAAGCCGTACATGAGCAGATCCCGGAGTTGCTTCAAGTCGAGGTGAAACGCCTCGACGGCCTTGAGGACCTCGTCGGTGACCGTGGTGCGGCATACGAGGCGGTTGTCGGTGCAGATCGTGGCCGAGAGTCGGTGGCGGAGCATCTTGGAAAAAGGGTGGTTCCGGAGGTTGTGATTCAGCCTCGGCATGGTCTGGAGGTTGCTGGTGAGGCACACTTCCAGGGTGATGCGCCGGTCTCCGATGTACTCAACGAGAGAATCCACGTAGGCCTTCCGGTCCCGGATGTGGGTGTCCCGGATGGACCGGGTCGAGAAGAGGTGGGTGCCGTGGCCGAGTCGCTCGGCATGGAGGTCGGTGATGGCCTGGAAGATGGACTCCGGGCCGTAGGCTTCGCCGGCGTGAACGGTCTTGCCCAGGAAGTTGTCGTGGACCACCTGGTAGGCCTTGCGGTGGTCGCTGGCGGGATAGCCCTTTTCCCTTCCGGCCAGGTCGAAGCCGACGATGGGCAATCCCTCCTCCCTGACCAGGTGCACCGCTGCCCGTGCGAGTTCCAGCGACGCCATGGCGAAGATCTTGTTTTGGGGCGCGTACGAATGGGCAAGGATGAAACGGCCGAGGCTCCTGGAATAGCCCTCCTCGAAGTAGCGCATCGCGCAGACGATGATGCCGTAATGGAAGGCGGGCTCCTTGCCTTTGCGCACATTCGACCGACGGTTGAACTTGCCGGCCGCTCGCTTCAGGCCGCGGTTCACCGCCCGGATCGCCTGCTCCATTTTGAGGCCGGCGCTGGTGTGCAGCTGCGGCGCGAACCGGACCTCGATGTAGCGCACGCCTTCGGCCTGATTGTCCCTGGCAAGCTCGTACGAGACGCGCTCCAGGGCCTCAGCGTGCTGCATCACGGCCACGGTATACTTGAATCCCCTGAGGTACTCCGGGAGGTCTCGATACGACTTCTTGTAGACCTTCCGGCGGAGGCCTTCTTCAGTGTAGGACGGGAGCTTGACTCCGTTTTTTTTGGAGAGGTCGATGAGCGTGGAGAGCCGCAGCGACCCGTCCAGGTGCAGGTGCAGGTCGGTCTTGGGCAGGGCCCTGACCAGGTCATGGGTGATGGGCACGTGTTTCATTCAAGGCGCTTCCGTTCCGGGCTCGAGGATAGCCGATCGTGCTCTCAGGTCAAGCATCATGAGCCGGGGAAACGTCGGTCTCTCGCAGAATACGGGCGGCATCTTCGGGCGGCACCGTGTTGATGAACATCCCGGTCGCCCATTCGAATCCATCCACCCGGTGCAGGCGAGGGACGATCTCCATATGCCAGTGGAATGCGGCCTCGATGGCGGCCGGGTCTGCAAGGATCGACGTTGCAGACGATTGTGGATTGGGAGCGGTGTGCAGGACGATGTTGTATGCCGGATCATTCAGGGCCCGCTTCATCCGCGCCAGGATTTGCTGGAGGAGGGAGCCGAGGGGGGCGACGTCCGCCTCGATGAGGTCCTTGAAGGAGGCGGCCAGATCCTTCGGGTAGAGGGCGATTTCGAACGGGTAGGCGGAGGCGTATGGAGCCAGGGCGATGAAGCGCTCGTTTTCGATTATGATGCGGCGCTCCTTTTCCCTTTCGGTGTTCAGCATGTCCAGGGAAAGGGGTCGCCCCGTGCGTCCGAAGTATTGCACGGATCGCGTGATCTCCGTGGAGATCCCGTCGGGCACCACCGGCATGGCGAGAATCTGGGCGTGCGGGTGGGCCAGGCTCGCTCCTGATCCCTTGCCCCAGTTGCGGAAGACGAGGACGTAGGCGCAGGAGGGGTCCTCTTCCAGCGCTTCGAGGCGCGACCAGAGAGTCCGGATCACCCGGGCCATCTGGTCGTCGGCCAGGGCGTCCAGATCGCGGTCGTGGTCCGGAGTTTCGATGACCAGCTCGTGATGTCCCGCTCCCTCCATCCTCTCGTACACGCCCCGGGTGGATCGTTCGATATTCCTGTTCGGCTCCAAGGCCGGGTAGAGGTTGTTCACGACCCGGAGCTGCCACCCAGGGCCGTTGGTCGGAGAACCCGGCGGCCGGATGGCGAGGATTTCCAGCGGTGTCAAGGACTCGTTACCCGGGCAGAAAGGACACGGGGAAGACTCCCCTTCGAGGTCCGTCGGCCGGCCAGCGCGGGATGGCGAGACGTTCACCCATCGGTTTCGGAACGGATCTCTTCGAAGTTCGGACATGTGCTTTCCCGGAACAGCACTACTTCAGGTCCGGATTTACCATTTCCAGCTCGAGCTCCTGGTCGAGCCCGTTCAGGGACGCCAAGGCCGTGTCCTTCTGGATGTTCAGAACCGCCTGCATTCTTTCGGCTCCGGCGGTACCCATGGCTTCGAGTGTAAGCAGCGCCTTGTCCCTGACCTCATCCTCTGTATCGCCGATTGCGACCTGGGCAACGGCGTCCGCTACTTCAGGGTAATGGATGTTCTCGAGGGCGTCCAGCACGGCCATCCGGATCGTTCTCTGCGGATCATTCAGGCATATGAGGAGCGGAGGTATGACCGCCGGGCTGTCGATGACTCCCAGTGCGGCGACGATGGAATAGCGTAGGTCCGGGTCGTTGATCTTGGAGATCAGAGTGTCGGTCACGTCGGAGCGGGGGAACTTGGCCAGCTGGTCGGCGGCGAGGACGCGCACCCACCAGTCATCATTTCCGAGAAAGATCTTGCGCAGGATCGGAACGACGCGTGGATCGCTGGAATCCGCAGCCAGCATCATGGCGCCGACGCGGATTTCCGGATTCTCGTCCTCCATCAGCTCCATGATGGGATCGATGAGGCCGTGCGTCATCAAACTGAAGGACTGGTAGGTCCGGTCCCTCAGCCAGTGTGCGAGCCCTTTGCTGAAGAGGAGGAATTGCCTGATGACGTGGACGCGGTTGGGGATCTCCTTGAGCAGTTTGACGGCGGAGTTCCTCACGATTTTTTTCTCGTCGGCAAGCATGGGGAGGAGCTTGTCCTCGACCTTTGCCAGCGGGTTCCTCGCCAGCTGAATGAGGGCCTGAACCATCAGGGACTGGACCCGGGGAGGCTCGAGGGGGAGGCGCTCGAGGAAAGGCTCCACGATGTCCGGATTGGCACTCTTCGACAAGGCCTCGATCACCCTTCTCCGGATGGGATCTTCTTCGTCGTGAACGAGGTTTCGCAGGATGAGGTAGGCTGTCGGATTGTCAGGTTTCGTGCAGAGTATCTTGACGGTCTTCTCGCGGATGGACAGGTCCGGATCCTTGATGGCCGCCTTCAAGTGGCTCAGGTATTCCAGGGGATCGTTGCTGGCGACGATGAGGTCGAGGGCGCTCATGCGAGTGTCCACGTCCTTGGAATGGAGCATTCGACCGAGGCTGGCGTAGACCTTCCTGGGATCCAGCTTCATGGCCAGGCCGGCTATCTCGAAGCGAATGGAGGCCGTCTTGCCCTCCATCTCCTTCAACAAGAGGTCGACAACATCCTTGTCGTTCATCTCCGAGAGCTTGTCGGCCGCGAACGCGCGGACCTCTCTCCTGGAATGGCCGACCATCCAGGCGATCTGCTTCGCCTTGAGATCGAGCTCGGCTCCGATGCGAATGAGCCAGCTGTTCAACTCGATGGAGTTACGAAATTCCCCGGCCTTTATCTTCTTCATCGTCGAGGTCAGGGTATCGGGTTTTCCGAACAGCACCACGCTTCACCTCCGCGGGGTATGAGTTAGCCTGTCTCGCCGCCTGGTCTTCGAGACGTGGGCCATTTCCAGTTCGCCGATGTCCGAGGTTTCTTCACCGCGGCCGGCCCGGATACGATCAATGGCCTGTCCCATGGTCGGGTCGTCGGTGCAGAATCCCCGGGCCGTGTTTTCCGAGACGACTCCGTCTTCGTAGAGCTTCAGGATATGCTGGTCGAACGTCTGCATTCCATTGGCCGCTCCGTCGGCAATGATATTGTAGAATGTCTTTTCTCCGTCTTCTCCACACTGAATGAGTTCCTGGATCCGCATGGTGGAAACCATGATCTCCAGGGCCGGAACGCGGCCTCCGCTCTCACGGGGCAACAGCCTCTGCCCCACCACGTACCGCAGAACCTCGGCCAGGCGGCTCCGGAGGAGCTGCCGTTCCTCGAGGTTGAACATGTCGGTGATTCGATTGATGGTCTGTCCGGCGTCGATGGTATGGAGTGTGCTCAGGACGAGGTGGCCCGTCTCGGCCGCCTTGATGGCGATTTCCACGGTCTCACGGTCGCGCATCTCACCCACGAGGATCACTTTTGGCGCCTGGCGCAGGGCGGCTTTCAGGCCGTCGGCAAAGCAATGAAAGTCGGTGCCGAGCTCGCGCTGGTTGACGGTGCCTTTCTTGTGCTGGTGGACGAACTCCACAGGATCCTCGAGTGTGACGATGTGCACAGGCCGTATGTTGTTGATGGCATCGATTACGGCCGCGAGAGTGGTGGACTTTCCTGATCCAGTGGAACCCGTGACCAGGACGAGGCCGTCGCGGAGGTTCGAGATCTCGCCGATGGCCGGGGGCAGGCGCAGGGAATAGAGATCCGGCACCTTGCCCGCCAGAGCCCTCATCACCACGGACAGATGTCCCCTGGCGTTGAATATGTTCACACGGAACCGGTCGCCAGAGGGGAGCGAATAGGCGCAGTCGCAGGAGCCGGTCCGTTTCAGGGTCTCGTGGAGCTCACGATTGTCCCCCAGAAACCCTAGGGCCAGGGTCCCGGTATCTTCGGGAGTGAGGGCGGGAACCGGCGGGTTCAGTTCGGCTGTCTGGAGTCGGCCGTACACCTCCACCTGGGGGGGCGACCCACGGTGAAGTTGATGTCCGAGATGCCTTCAGCACTCTCCATCAAGGCGCTGAGGAGACAGTCTACTGACTCGATGGCCATGGTCCTCTACTCCGTTCCCGGGTCCAGGGCACGCCGGTATTCATCTCCTCTTGGGCATGGACTTCGCTACCAGAGATTCCCGCTCCGGCTTTGGCGGAGGTTTGTGCGAGTTCTTCTTCTCGACCTTCTCGGCGATTTCCGCGTATTCTTCGGGGATCTCCTTCAGATAGCCGATGAACCGCTCCTTGTTCACGGCCTTCTCGAAAGCCTCCTCCGGCGCGATGATGCGCCGCTTCACCTGGCGTTCGATGTCGTCGTCGAGGGTCTGCATGCCGAGGCGCCGTCCGGTCTGAAGGGCGGTTGACAGCTGGTGGGTCTTCCCTTCGCGGATGATGTTGGCCACCGCGGGGGTCCCCACCATGATCTCCAGGCAGGCGACGCGCGATCGTGTATCGATACGCTTGAACAGGCTCTGGGCGACCACGCCTTTCAGGCTGTCCGCAAAGGTGGAGCGTACCTGTTCCTGGGCCTCGGTCGGGAACACGTCGATGACGCGGTCCACCGTCTTCATGGCGCTCGGCGTATGAAGCGTGCCGAACACCAGGTGGCCGGTGGCGGCCGCCTCCAGGGTCAGGGAGATGGTCTCCAGGTCACGCATCTCACCCACCATGATGATGTCAGGATCCTCACGAAGCGCGCCGCGCAGCGCCGTCGAAAAGCTCCGGGTGTGCGGTCCGACCTCGCGGTGGTTGATGATGCAGTTGATGCGATTGTGTTTGAACTCGATGGGGTCTTCCACCGTGATGATGTGATCCCGCCGATTCTTGTTGGCGTAGTCGATGATGGCTGCAAGGGTTGTGGATTTTCCGCTCCCGGTCGGCCCGGTCACGAGGATAAGGCCCTTTTCCATCATGGCGAAACGGCGGACGATGGGGGGGAGGCCGATCTGGTCGATGGTCATGATGCGGGTTGGAATCTGGCGGAAGACCGCGCTCACCCCGTTCTGCTGCCTGAAGAAATTGGCCCGGAACCGTCCGATTCCCTCCAGTTCGTACGCCAGGTCCACGTCCCCGGTCTCTTGAAACTCCTTCAGCTTCAACTCGGGTGTGATCTCGGCAAGCATGTCCAGGAGTTCGTTGTTGGAGAGTTCCTTGTACTTCACCGGCTCGAGGTCGCCGCGGATGCGCAGGCAGGGTGAGTTGCCGGATGCCAGGTGAAGGTCTGAGGCGCCCTGGGCGTTCATGAGACGGAAAAAGGCGTCGATGCGGGCCATACCACTACCCCCTGTGTAGATCCTGACGCAAAGTCCAGATGTGATACGGATCGGATTCTTTTTTGCAGAAATTGAGGTGTAATATCGGGGAATGGATACCTTTATCAGGCTTGCATTTCCGGCAACCGGTATCCATGGATCGGGTAATATAAGTCCTGCTGTGTCGGTTTTTCGGATGGACTTGCTATGGCGCCAGAGCGGACTTCGGATCGCCGCGGTCGGACACCTGTTTCTTCAATCAGGTATCTTTGCCCATTTTTGATTCTCCTGGCCTCGTTTCAGGGGTGCGGCGGAGGCGAACCCGACGGACCGGACCGGATCACGGTGATGACCTACAATCTCTTCTACCTCGTGCGAGATCCGGCATCGGCTGTGGCGGCCATTCGCGAAGGCGCCGCCGATATGGTCTTCCTTCAGGAGGCCACCCGGGAATGGGAGTCGTGCCTGCGCAAGGCCCTGGCTTCCCGGTATCCCCATATCGGATTCAAGTACGACCCCCACGGTGCCGGCATCGGCGTGCTCTCGAAGTACCCCTTCGAGGACGGGGCTTTCACGAGGGCCACCGTGGGCTGGTTTTCGGGCCGGGTCGTCCGCGTCCGAACCGGGTCCGGGGAGATCCAGGTCCTCGCGGTGCACCTGAAGCCCGTCCTGTGGGACCGCAAGGGATTCTCGCTGAAGTCGATCCTCAACTACCGGAGCGACCACCGCGCGGAGATCGAGCACCTCTACCACCACGTCCGCGACGGGATCCCGACCTTCGTGGTGGGCGACTTCAACGAGAACGTCCGGGGCAGTGCGGTGCGGTGGTTGATCGAGGAGAAGGGCCTGGCCGACACCCTGTCCCGGTTCGACAGGAAAGCGCCCACCTGGCACATGGACATCGGTTGGATGAAGCTCGGAGCGCAGCTGGATCACATCCTGCACTCGCGCCACTTCGCCTGCACCTCGGCCCGGGTGATCCGGGCCCCCGGATCGGACCATTACCCGGTGGTCGGGACATTTGAGTGGCAGGACCGGTGACCCACGGCCCGACTATTTCCTGGATCGGGACATCCTGGACCTGTGGGGCGCCCCACACGCCTGAGATGTCCTGATTCAGGAAAGAAAACGCCTGTGGGGTTCGCGTCTCGCTTCCAGAGAGATTGACCGGGAGGGCGTTGTGTAGTAAAAGGTCAGTGATCACTTACATAACGGCGTATTTCAGACCTGGAGGACCGAAGGATGCTCGTTCGATCGATGACAATCTGGCTCTGTGTGATGCTGGCCGCCCCGTTCGCGGCCGGGCAGTCTGACCGCGTCGACGTCGCCGGACTGGATCCGGCCGACATCGCGCCCTACGTGGAAGAGCTGGAGAAATGCGGAGCCGCACCGGTCGACTATCTGGTACGAAAGTGCAAGAAGTACGACGTCGTGATGGTGGGGGAGGTGCACGCCGTGCGGGAGAACTGCCGGTTTGTGGCGGATGCGATCGAGCCGCTCTACCACCGGGCTGGTGTTCGACAGCTGGCAACGGAGTTCTTGCGGTCGAAGAACACCGGACGTGTGAACACGCTGGTCACCGCGGCAAAATGGGACGATGCGCAGGCGGTGGACATCCAGCGCGACGGGCCGTGGCCGACGTGGGGTTACCGCGAATACCTCGACATCCTGAAAGCAGTTTGGCGGCTGAATCAGGCCCTCCCCGCCGGTGCCGATCGATTCCGGGTCGCCGGCCTGGACAGCGACTGGACCCAGCACCAGCTCTGGTTCGAGGTGAAGGACCGGCGCAAGCAGTTCGAGATCCGGATGGCCCGGGAAAAGAACATGGTCGAGGTCATGGAGAAGGCCGCCTTTGCACCCAAGCGAAAAACGATCGTCCACGTGGGGTACTCTCACTCCATTCTCTGCCACGGCCTCCGGCTCGGCACCGTGCTCTACAAGAAGTACCCCGACCGCATGTTCCAGGTGGCCCTCCACCAGCCGGTTTCGGCCGGCCGCAGAAAAGTGTCCAGGCTGACGAAGTTCCTGGAAGCCGTGCTTGCGGCGCGCGAGGGACGTCCCGTCGGCTTCGACGTGCTGGGCTCCCGGTTCGGGAACCTCTATGACGACAAGGCCATGTGGGCGCGCGCCAGGCGCGACTACCGGTTTTCCGACATGGCGCAGGGATACGTCTTCCTCGCGCCGCTCGATGGCCTCCACCGGGTCACCTGGGTGAAGGGCTTCATCACCCCTGACACCTTCGAGCAGGCTCGAGCCGTGGCCGAGCGGGCTGGATATGTGAAGCGGGGCACCTGCCCGGACGCGGAGGCCCTGGACTGCAAGCTGGCCGAGTGGTTCGACGGCCGCATTCACGCGAAGAAGCCCTGAGTTCACCGGTGGGTGCTCCTTTTCGGAATCCGGCCTGCGTTTTTTTCGGCGCCGGGCGTTTAGCTCTTCCAGGCAGATTCCACGTACCCCGACCCGGAAAGGACAATCCCATGAAATTCCGCCTTCTCATCGTGCTGGCCGCCCTTGCCGCCGTTTCCGTCCCCATCGCCTCCGAGGTCTTCTCCCAGGAGGATCCGGGCGTCGACCACGCCGAGATGATGAAGAAGTGGCTGGCAGCAGCCACGCCCGGCAAGCCCCACGAGATCTTCAAGAAATTCGACGGCGAGTGGACGACCACGACCAAGGTGTGGATGGGCGGCCCCGGAAAGAAGCCCATGGAGACCAAGGGAGCCGCAGTCTACAAGACCATCATGGGCGGCCGTTTCCTGCACCAGGATGCCAGCGGCACCTTTATGGGCGGGCCCATGAAGGGCATCGGCATCATGGGCTACGACAACTTCAAGAAGCTCTACACCATGGTCTGGGTCGACAACCAGGGCACGGCCATGTACTTCGCCAAGGGAACCCGGAAGCCGGGCAGCAAAGAGATCCACCTGTTCGGGACCATGGATGAGCCCACCCTCGACATGGTGGGCAGAACGGTGCGCTACTCCGTCACCCTCGTCAACGACGACAAGCACGTCTTCGCGAGCTATGACCTGGCCGTCGGTCTGGACTACAAGGTGTTCGAGATCACCTATACGCGGAAGAAGGAGTCCTGATCTGCCTGTTCGGCACCAGGGTTACACGGGGCCTCACACCCCCATCAGCCCATCCAGCTCCTCCAGGACACTATCCTCCAGAGGAGCTGGCCCCTCCAGCGTCAGCAGGCGCTGGATCTCGGCATGGGCATGGTCCACCGCAGTCTTTTTCCCCTCGGCCTCCCACACGTCGCCCACGGAGCGGTCCACGACCTTGCCGGGGAAGTAATACTCCTTCCGGAACCACTTGCGCGTGTGGTTGAGCTTGAGGAACTGCTCGGCTGCGATGCCGTCCCGGATGACGTCGAGGGCGATCATCTCATCGCGGCGCTCGACTCCCTGGACGGCGCGGAGGGCCATGGCGCAGGCTTCGTTGTCGAGGACGAGCTTCTCCGGGCTCTGGCAGCTCTCGAAGTCGAGCATGCCCGGACCCGAGACCACGTTGATACCGGCGAGGGCGGCCATGAGGGCGCCCTGTCCCGTCTCCATACCGGCCTGATAATCCGGACCCTTGGAATCGGACAGCGCCATGTAGGCGTGGGTGGGCAGACCCAGGTGCTTGCCCACCTCGGCGTAGGAGGCGTCGATCATCATGGTCTCCACGGCACCCATGGGTGTGGTGCCCTGGCGCATGTCGAACGCGGCAGGGGAACCGCCGTAGATGATGGGGGAGCTGGGACCGGCGAGCTGATGGATGGTCAGGCCGGAGAGGTCCTCGGCTGTGTGTTGGACCACGGCGCCCAGCACCGTCACCGGCGCGGTGGCGCCCGTGAGCGGCATGGACACGAGCTCCGCCGGAATCCCCTCCTCCGCGCATCGCACCAGGGCCGCACACGTCAGCTCGCTCCAGTTCAGGGGTGGTGAGGGACAGCAGTCGAAGATGGCCAGGGGTTTCTCCCTGAGCGCGACCTCGGAACCACGCACGCACACCAGCATTCGCCGCATGATCTCGTAGGAATCCTCATCGAAGGTGCCGGTGATGATACCCTTGCGGCCGTGTTTCAGAGCCAGATTGAGGCGGACTTGGTCCGCGGACGCCAGCGGCACATCGGCGGGGACCACGCAGGTGGACTGCAGGGCCATGGAAGAGAGCCGGTCGGTGAGTCGTGAGAAGAGAACGCAGTCCTCGGTGGTGGAGGCTCTCAGGCAGTTCTTCTCGTAATCGTATACCCGGATGGCGGCGGAGCCGGGATCGAAGTTGACGGTGTCGCCGCCGATGTGGACCGGGTTCTCCCCGTTCCGGTCATACAGGAGCACCTCGGAAGGCGCACTCTCAATTGCCCGGTCCACGATCTCCGGGGGGATGAAAACGCGGCCGTCGTCTCCCACCCGGGCCCCGGCACCGGCCAGGAGATCCACGGCTTTTTTGTATTCCACGAAGACCCCGACCTCATCGAGGATCCGCTTTGCCTCGGCCACGACATCGACAATCGTCTCGTCGGTGAGAAAGCGAATCCCGGGCCTCAACGGCTGGCTCATCATGTTTGATCTCCTTCGGAGCGGAAGCGACAGTCCTCCAGGCCGCACAGGTGGCACCGGTGCCCGAGCCCCTCACCCGGCTTTCCCCCCTTCAGGGGCACCACGTAGGAGACCGACTTGCGTGGAACCATCATGCAGCTCTCCATCAAGGTCACGGCGATCTCCCCGGGATCGAGGAAACGGAAGATGGCTTCCTGGTCGCGGATACTCCAGGTTCCATAGCCGGGGCTGCGCCG
Organism: uncultured Planctomycetota bacterium; assembly: GCA_964485695.1. Classification (GTDB taxonomy): domain Bacteria; phylum Planctomycetota; class JAFGQW01; order JAFGQW01; family JAFGQW01; genus CAZAKZ01. The sequence continues at coordinate 37,690 of CAZAKZ010000019.1, forward strand.
GCTGGCCGGGGCATGCCCCGTGGCGTCGGCCTTCCGGCAGATGAGGCGGTTGCTCAGGTCCGCGACGGTTTCCGCGGCCGACGACCCGATGGCGTCCAGCACCATGGCCCGGGCGGATTCTCCGCGCTGAGTGTGTTCCCGGACCCGCTCTTCCAGAGCTTCACCGATGGTGCAGACCACGGCCACCAGCGGCATGTCCGGAGCGAAGTGGTCGCATCCCGGAAGGCCGCCCCGGCTCCACCGCATCACGGCTCGTGCTTCCACCAGGTCGGAGGCCCCGGCGTATTCCTCCTCGAACATCTCGAGCAGCGATTCCCTTGGCAGGCGGCCCGGCCCGTGGATGTCCAGGAGCCGGTACGCGTGCTCCCGCGGAATCTCGACGGGGAAGGACTCCAGGGTTCGCTGGCCCATCATCAGCCATCCCCCTCTTCGGAAATCCGGTCCAGCTCCGCCTTCACGGCGGAGATGAACCGGGCGTCCGTGCCGCAGCATCCTCCCACGGCATGGGCGCCGAGACGGACCATGGCGGTGATGTCCCGGGCGAAGTCCTCCGGGTCCTGCTTGTAGACCGGCCTGCCGTCCTCCATCGCGGGAAGGCCTGCGTTCGGCTTGACTATGACGGGGATGCCCGAAGCATCCAGGAGGTGCGGGCAGAGTTCCACCATGTCGCCGCTTCCGATGGAACAGTTGGCGCCGGCGGCCGCGGCGCCTTCATCGGCCAGGGTCTTCACGCACGCCTCGGGCGTGTTCCCCATCATGGTGAAGAAGCCGCGCTTCTTCCGATCGAAGGTCATGGTCACGGTCACGGCCAGGCGCGTGGCGGAGAGAGCGCCGCGCAGGGCGCAGGCCGCCTCGTTCAGGTCCATCATGGTCTCGATGGACAGGTAGTCGACGCCGCCCGCTTCGAGAGCGGCGGCTTGCTGGGCAAACGCCGCCTCCAGTGCTGCGGGCTCGGCCTCCCCGAGGGGCGCTAGAAGCAGGCCCGAGGGGCCCATGTCCCCGGCCACCAGACGGTCCTCGCCCGCGGCCTCACGGGCCACGCGGGCGGCGGCCAGGTTGATCTCCTCCATCCGGTCCTCGAGTCCGTGGTTCATCAGAACAAAACGGTTTGCGCCAAACGTGTTGCTATGGATCACATCGCTTCCCGAAATGATGAACGCGGCGTGTACCTCACGAATCTGGTCCGGCTGCTCCAGATTCCAGAGGGCTGGATTGCTTCCGCTTTCGAGCCCGAGGGCGATGAGGGAGGAGCCCAGGCCGCCGTCCAGGAGCACCACTCGCTGCTCCAGGAGCGCGGTGATGGATTGTCTCATGTCGCGGCTCCCGCCAGTCTTCGCGCCTCGGTCACGGCTTCCACGGCATTGGCCCCGAAGGCGTCGGCTCCGATCTCCTCGGCGTAGGCCCGGCGCACGGGCGCCCCCCCGACCATGACCGAAATCCTGTCTTTCAACCCCCGTTCCTTCACCATCTCGATCACCTTCTCCTGGCCGGGCATGGTGGTGGTGAGCAGCGCGGAGAGGCAGATGAGGCGGGCGTCCTTCTGTTCGGCCGTATCCACGAAGGTCTCCAGAGGGACGTCCCGGCCCAGGTCCAGGACCTCGAAGTTATTGGCCTCGAGGAAGGTGGCCACCAGGGTCTTGCCGATGTCGTGGATGTCGCCCTGTACGGTTCCGATCACGACGCGGGGGCCGGATGCAGTGTCCTGGTTCGTCTTCAGGAGTTCGGGACGGACCACGTCCATGGCCGCCTTCATGGCGTCGGCGCCCTGCATCAGCTCGGGCAGAAAGAACTCGCCCTCTTCCCAGAGCCTCCCCACTTCATGGATGCCGGCGACGAAGCCCTCGTCGATGCACGCGCCGAGATCCACGCCCGCGTCGATGGCCTCGCGGGCCAGGTCGGCCGCCAGCTGCATGTCGCCGTCGATGACGGCCTGCTTCTGCTTCGAGTGGAGTTCCTTGGCGCCCATGGAGTTTCCTTCAGCGGGAGTGTCATCAACGGCGATGGTTCGTTCGACCGGAGAATTTTATCCCCGAAGCGGCGAAATTCCACGACAATCCTACAGCGCCGGTGCCGCCGGGAAATCGATCTCGGTCTCGGCCACGTGGTTGAAGTAGTTGGTGAAGAGGTTGAGGGAGACCACGGCCACGATCTCGGCGATGTCCCCGTCGTTGAAACCCGCCTCCCGGACCGTCGCCAGGTCACCGTCCTCCACGAAGCCGTTCGTATCCATCAGACGCCGGGCGAAATGGATCGCCGCCGCGGTCTTGCCGTCAGAGGATTCGCCTTTCCGGCAGTTGATCATATCCTCGTCGCCGAGGCCGGCCATCTTGCCCATGGTGGTGTGGGCGGCCAGGCAGTAATCGCAACCGCTCCCCTCGGCCACGGTGAGGGCGATGCACTCCCGGAGCGCGGGGGAAAGGGCCCCGTCCTTCAGGGCGTCGCTGAATCCAAGGTAGGCATTGAGCGCGGCCGGTGAGTTGGCCAGGGTGCGGAGGATGTTGGGCGTCTTGCCCATCTTGGCCTGCACGGCGTCCAGGAGTTCCTTGGCAGGGCCGGTGGCGTTGTCGGGGTTGAGGGCTTCCAGCCTCGGCATGATTCTCGTCCTTTCAGTGCTGCGGTTGATTCGTGATCCGTTTCCAGGATAACGCTGCACACCGGCTGAACCGAAAGAATTTGTTCCGGATTAACGGGTTTATACGCAGTTCCCTGTCCGGGCCCCGGCCAGTGACCCGCACTCTCACGATTCGCTGTCTGGAGCCGTTCCCGCGTCCGTTTCCTCGCCGGATTCCTGGCTTGTGCCGTTCGTCGGAGTGCGGCCGAGGGCGGTGAGCCCGCCGAGGGCTCCGAGGCCCATGGTCTCGACCGCGGACGAGGGCACGATGATCATCGAGCCTTTCTTGCGGAGCCCCTCGAAGACCATGTTCATGGCCCTGAGATGCAGAGCGACCGGGTTATTCTTGTAGTGCTCAGAAGCGCGCGAGAACTTCTCCGCGATCTCGGTCTCGGCGGTGCCCAGGATGATGCGGCTCTGGCGCTCCCGCTCGGCCTGGGCCTGGCGGGACATGGCGTCCTCGAGACCCTTGGGGATGATGATGTCCCGGATCTCCACGGCCTGGGTAGTGATGCCCCAGGCGTTGGTCTTTTCGTCCAGGACCGTCTGGATCTCGGTTCCGAGGCGGTCGCGCTCGGAGAGGAGCTCCGCAAGGTCGTGTTTGCCGATGGCGTTTCTGAGCGCGGTCTGGGCGGAGAGCACCACGGCGTTGTGATAACCGTCCACTTCCAGGACGGATTTCTCGGCGTCCCACACCATCCAGAACGCGATGGCGTCAACGCTGACCGGCACCGTGTCCGAGGTGAGCGTGGTCTCGGCGCTGAAGTCGGTGACCCGGATCCTCTGGTCGACGAATTGCGCCACCTTGTCCACGATGGGGACGAGGATGAAGAGCCCCGGCCGGCGGATTCCCCGGCACTTCCCGAAGCGCAGGAGGACCGCCCGCTCCCACTGGTAGGCGAGCTGGATCGACGGCGCCACCAGCAAGGCCAGCGCAGCCGTTGGGAGCAGCACGTCGCTCTCGGGCCTGAGCATGAGGTAGATCGCCAGGCAGTCGGCTGTTCCCAGGATGACCACGGCCTCCCACACCTGGGATATCCGGATCATGACCGCAAGGCAGAGCGCCGAGCCGAGGGACAGCGCCACCGCCTCGACGGTGAAGGAAAAGAGCGTCAGGTGGACGACAAGGCCGGCCACGTAGATCGCCACCAGGATCAACACGTTGAGCGGGGCGAACCGGAAATCGGCCCGGGCGGTGGTGGCGAACCTCTCCAGAGAGAATCCGGACATGGCTCTGCCGATGTCGCTGTTCGAAATGTTCTTCATGACGATGCCTCCTTCCGCTTCCGCAGACCCTCCAGGACTTCATCGACGGTGAATCCGTACGAGGAGGCGCGGGCAAGCAGTTCGGTGAGGATTTGATCGAGCATCCGCTTGCGTTCATGCCGGTCGATGTCCGGGCGTTTGTGGCCGACAAAGGTTCCCGATCCCTGGTGCGTGTCCAGGACGTTCTCGATCTCGAGCTCGCGGTAGGCCCGGATGATGGTATTGGGGTTGATGGAGAGGTCCACGGCGAGCTGCCGGACCGTCGACAGCTGATCGCCGGGCTTGAGCCGGCCCCGGGCGATGGCGAACTTCACTTGCTCGATGATCTGCCGGTAGAGGGGAACGCCGCTCTTCGGGTCGATTCTGATCTGCAAGTTCTCGATCCTCGAATTGACTTAAAGTGCTATTGTTATAGTTGAATAGTACAATAAGTCAACCCCATAAATGGACTATCTCAGGGGTGCGCGCTGCCTGGGAGCTCGGATCCGTACGTAATCTACCTTTTCATAGTAGGTTACGTGCTTTCAGGTGGACCCAGTCCAGTCCGCCGCACCCAGGTTGATTGGGACCGCCGCACCCAGGTTGATTATGGGGTGCCTCGCGCCGTGCGGGAGCCCCTACCCCAGCACCGTCTCCACCGGACCGCTCTCCAGGATCTTTCCGGCCTCCATGACCAGCACCCGGGAGCAGACGGCTTTCACGGCGGCATGGTCGTGGGTGGCCATGATCAGCGATCCCGGCAGCTTTTCGAGCATTTCGAGGAGCCGGCGCCGGGATGGGTCGTCCAGGTTGGCGGTGGGTTCGTCCAGGAGCAGCACAGGCGGCTCCATGGCCAGCACCGCAGCCAGGGCCACGAGGCGCTGCTGGCCGCCCGAGAGCTTGAGGCCGTTTTGGTCCGCCAGGTCGGCGATGCCGAGGCGGTCGAGCTGGGCCTTGGCTCTTTCCCTGGCGGCCTCGGGGGAGAGGCCCAGGTTCTGGGGACCGAAGGCCACGTCCTCCAAGACGGTGGGCATGAAGAGCATGTCCTCGGCGCTCTGGAATACCAGGCCGATGTGGGCGCCGTCCGGTTCGCCGGCCAAGAGCGTCTCGCCGTCCAGGACCCGGGTGCCGGAGGCCTTCAGGAGACCCGTCAGGCACAGGAGCAGGGTGCTCTTTCCGGAACCGTTGGGGCCGACCAGGCCCAGGCGCTCCCCGCTCTCGACATGGATGCCGATGTCCTCGAGTAACGTGTCGTGCCCCGGATAGGCGTAGGTGATACCGGTGCAGATGAGTTCCGCCTGGTGACCGTGTTCGTGCGTCATGGATGGATCCTCGCGACTACGGCGATGGCGGCCGCGACAACGGCCAGGGCCGGCAAGAGCAATTCCCCGGGGCGCACCGGGCCGTGGGTGGTCAGGGGAGGGGGGAGCTTGCCCGCGTAGCCCCGGGCCTGCATGGCCATGGCCACCCGTTCGCCCCGCCACATGGATCGTACCAGCACGCTCAGCAGGCTTCCGCCCAGCTGCCGGACCTTGTGGGCGTAGCGGGCGTGGTTCAGCCCCCGGGCTCGGGCCGCCATGCGGACGCCCTCCCACTCGCGGGCCAGGATGGACAGAAAGTTGGTGGCCAGGAAGGTGGTGGCCACGGCTGCCGCCGGCGCCCGCACACGATGGAGGGACCGGGCGATGCCCAGGGCCCCCACGCGCTCACCCCAGGCGAGACCCAGGCTGACGGCGGTGAAGGTCTTGAGCAGGAGGTCCACGGCGCGCACTCCCGCATCGAAGAGGACGTGGGTATCCCCGCGAAAGAACTCCATCGCTGCCAGGAAGAGAATGAAGGGACCGAGGAACAGGGCGCGCTTCAGCACCCGGGGGAGGTTTCGGGTGCCGGCGATTCTCCAGGCCAGGGCAAGGCCCGCCACGGTTCCGGCCGCCGTCCATGCCGGCGCCGCCACCGGGAGGCTCGCCACGGAAACGGCGCCCAGCACCGTTGCGGTGGCGACCAGGAGGTAGGGCTGATGCCGGGTGTTCATGGTTTCCCGTTCGCATCCACGTTGGAATCAACCGCGCAGTGTTTCAATTTCTTTCCTCAGTCTCCGCACCTCGGCCGCGGCCCGGACCCAGCCGAGGACGCCGAATACGCCGGCAATGATCCCGACGCCTAGGAGGACGGCCAGCCACCGGGGCAGGCTCCGGAGCTTCTCGTACCAGGTCATGGGAATGCCGCCCGCGCTGAAGAGGTCCCGCACCTTGCCGTCGAGCTGGAAGCCCTGGAGCACGAACCGGTTCTTGATCCGGTGGCCCGCGCCGTCGTCGATGACGAAGGCGTAGAAGTCCGGGCCGGGGGGAACGAAGAAGATGAAACCCCTGTCGTCGGTCTTGCCCTCGAAGACGGTGTTACCCTGGTTGTCCTTCACGGTGACGGCGGCGTTCACCATGGCCGTGCCGCCCTCGAAGAAGGCCCCGATGCGGATCCGCCGGTCCGCGGTGGTTTCCACGGAAAACTCCAGGCCGTGGGCCGGGGCGCGGCTCGCGAGGAAGAGGACGAGAAAAGCGGTAAGGGCGCCACAACCGGGTCGCATCCGTTGCTGCATTCTCTTTCTCCTACCTGTTGCCGTTTGAAGCGGTCATGAGTTCGGGAAACCGCCCGGCGAGGGTTCCGAGAACCAGCACCGTGACCACCCCCTCCACCACGCCCGTGCCCAGGTAGACCGGTGCCAGGACGGTGATCACCATGGGGTAGTCCACGGCGAGGAGCTCGGCCAGCGTCAGGATCGACATCCCCAGGATGCCGATGAATCCGGCGCCGAAGGCGGCAGCCGCCATCCTTCCCTTTCCGGGGTTCTCCCGATGCCCGCGAACCCATCTGAACCAGCCCAGGGCGAGGAGGGCGCCCAGCGACATGTTCACGGAATTGAGGCCGATGGCCGCTATGCCGCCGTGGCCGAACAGAAGGGCCTGGAGGCCGAAGGCGATGGGCGAGATCAGGAGCACCCGCCTTCCCAGGAGCACGCCGGCCAGGCCGTAGAGGCCGAGGTGAACCGAGGTGGCGGGTGGTACGGGTACGTGTACGGCCGAGGCCACGAACACGAACGCGGTGACCATGCCCGCCCGTCCGGTCTCGGACGTGGACATACTCCGGCTTCCGTAGGCCAGGCCCGCGGTGGCGAGGACGACGCCGGTCGCGACCAGGCCGATACCCACGGGGTTGTCGATGAGTACGGTATCGGGAAGATGCATACGATTTACATATTAGTAGTACCGGTTCCATGATAGAGGGGATATTCCTCCGCGTAAATGGGCCGGCCCTGGATTCACCCTGCTTTTCGTTCCGGCCAGAGCAGGGGCCCGAACCTGGACCGGGTACGGGGCTCCGCAGGCTTCCACGCGCTCCACACCACCACGATGAGGAGGTTGGGCAGCAGGGCCCAGAATCCGAAATAGACGCCCCCGGGCGGGGTCCACAGGCCCGTCACCATGACCGCCAGGATGGCTAGGCTCACCAGGAGGCCGGCTCGAACGGCCTCGCGTCGCACCCGGGACCAGAAGATGCCGAGCACCAGGGCCGGAACCAGCTGGATCGGAAGGGCGTAGGCCTTCTTGATGAGGTTTACCAGGTCGTCCGGCACCCAGAAAGAGAGGGCCACGGACGCGGCCGTGAGGGGAAGGACGGAGGCGCGGGCCACCCGGGTGACGGTGCGGTCCGGGGCGTCGGGGCGGAGGCCCGCCTGGTAGACGTTCCGGGACAGGAGGGTCGCGGAGGTGAGGATCAGGGCCGAGGAGGTGGATACAGCGGCGGCCAGGCCGCCCGCGCCGACGGCGCCCGCGAACCAGTCGGGAAAGTTGCGGGTCAGGGTGACGAGCATGGCGTGGTCCTTGTTTGCCAGAGTGATGCCCTGATCCTTGCATACGAGATAGCAGGTGAATCCGACCAGGATCACCGGGAGGAGTCCCAGCTGGTAGAGGGGTAAGACGCAGGCGTTCCGCCGGACGATCCTTTCGCTCCGGGCGGTGAACGTGGCCTGGAACACGTGGGGCCACATCCAGAATCCGAGGCCCAGGCACAGGGCGGTGGTGGAGTAGACCATGAGGCCCATGTTCCCTCCGACTCCCTCCAGTGTCAGGTGACCCGGGCTCACGGCCTTGAGCTTCTCGAACATGGGGCCGATGCCGCCGAAGAAGCTGTAGGTGAACACGAGGCCCACCGTCACCATGCCTGCCAGCATCACCACGGCCTGCAGGAGATTGGTCCAGCCCACGCCTCGGATGCCGCTCACCGTGACGAACACCACGATAAGGCTGAAGGCGATGACGCGGGCCGCTCCCGTTGAGATGGCCCCCTCCGAGGCGAGCTCCACGATGATGCCGGCGCCCGTGATCTGGAGCTGCAGGTAGAGGAGGGTGGCCACGAGCCCCATGACCGCCACCAGGATGCCGAGGCCGCGGCTCTCGTACCGGTCGGCCATGAAGTCGGGCTGGGTCAGGTAGCCCAGGCGCTTGCCGAGGCGATTGATGCGCGGTCCGAGAAAGAAGTAGATGCCGAAGGCGATGGAGCCGTAGGCGACGGAAAAGTAGATGGGCGCCCCCAGGGCATAGGCCCAGCCGGCCAGGCCGAGGAAGGCGAAGGCGCTGTAGATCTCGGCGGCCATCAGCACGTACATGAGCACGGCGCCGAACTTCCGGCCGCCCACCATGAACTCGTCCCGGGCGGCCCGGTCGGTCATGCGCCGGCGGCGGATCCCGGCCGCCACACCCACCACGGTGGTGAGGAGCAGCCAACCGAAGATGATGGCTAGGACCACGGTCATGGCTGTTGCCCTCCGGCCTCGTCCTCCGCCGCCTTCTCGTCGGGAAATCCGTCGTGCATCGACACGTGGCGATAGGCGATCAGGAGGACTGCGGCCGTGACCAGGACCATGAAGGCCAGCCAGAGAAAGTTCAGCGGCAGGCCCAGGATGAACGGCTCGGGCTTACCCGTGACGAGGGTGGCGGGAGGAAGGAATCCGGCCGCGATGATACCAAGGGCCAGCAGGGCGCGTTTTTCGGCTCGGGTCATGGACCGGCATTCCTGGTTCGAGGGAGGATCGGGATTCTCGCAAGGAGACGGGGGATCCGCAAGGGGACTCGGATTTTACTTTGTGATGCAAAGTCTTACGAATACCATGAGTGGATCGTACACCACTCGCTGGAGAGGGACCATGCGTACAATAACAACCTGGCTGCTACTGGCCCTGCTGGCCGGCGCCGCTTCGGCGCAGCCCCGCAGAACCATGGACTTCAAACCGGGCCGCCTCGAGCTGCCCCTCACCCTGTCCGAGCGCAGCGGTGTGGATCGCACCGGCGTGGTGGTGACCTCGGGCGTGCCCTTCCCGCTCGGCTTCCTGAAGGATCCCGGGCGCCTCGTCGTCCTGGATCGCACCGGCCGTCCGGTGCCTTCCCAGGTGTCGGTGATGAGTCGCTGGTGGAAACCGGCCCACGACGACTCGGTGCGCTGGGCCCGGATCAGCTTCCTTGCCGACGTGGAGGCGAGCCGGTACGCGAAGTACACCCTCGTGGATCGGGCCGTGAAGAAGGACAAGGTGCCCGGGACACCGTTCCCCCGGGCCTCCCTCGAGGACAAGGGAGACGACCTGGTGGTGGACACGACAGCGGCGCGGTTCACCGTACCGAAGAAAGGCGCCGTCCTCATCCGTCGCGCCGAGGTGGGCGGCGTGAACCTCCTTGGCACCGACGGGGTGCGGGTTCTCCTCACGGGGGGAGACTGGCCCAACATGGGGATGAAGACCGGAGCCCTCCACTTTGCCCACCACCCGACGGTGGACATCGAGGAACAAGGCCCCGTGCGCGTGGTCCTGGCCGTCCACGGTACCTTCCGGGGCAAGGACCCCGGGGCGTGCAAGGGCGACATGTACGACTTCACAGTGCGCCTCTACTTTCACGTCGGAAGTGCGCGAGTGCGGGTGGTGCACACACTCAGAAACGGCCGCGTCGGCGCAGATCTGCACGTCTGGCCCGTGGAAGACCTCTCCCTCATGGCTCACCTCCAGACCGGCGAGGAGGCCGGCGCCCTGTTGCTGGGAGAACGCGAGCCCGTGGCCGTGGACCTGGCAAAGGCGCAGAGCGCCTCCCTGTACCAGGATTCCTCCGGGGGGCCGCAATGGAAGTCCCTCCGGCCCGGCACGTACGCGGCCTGGCTCTCCCCGTACACCCGGACCCCGCAGGAGGGGAACCCCCAAAAGGTCGCCTACTCGGTGAAGGGCGTGAGCTTTTCCGGGTTCGAGGTCCGGGCCGACGACAAGGTGCTGGAGCGCGGGAGCCGGGCCCGGGGCGTCCTGGATGTCTCGGGTATCCGCGGCGGACTCCGGGTGTCTCAGCGGCACTTCCGGGAACGCTATCCCGGCGTCATGACCGCGTCCCGGGCCGCCGTCCGGGTGGGCCTGTGGCCGGGCGAGTTCGACGGGGCGCTGTTTCTCGAGCCCGGCCAGCGGTTCACCCGGGATCTGCTCCTGGATTTCCACGCGGGACCGGCCTCGAAGGAGGCCATGGTCCGGACCTACAAGGTCCATTCGCACCGGCTCCTGTTCACGGCACCCGCGGCATGGTACGTCCGAACCGGAGCGTGGGATGCGGGCCTGGCCGAGACGGGCCGCCGCGGGTCCCGCGGCGGGCCCCGGGCAGGTCTCCGCGGCCTGAACACGGCGGCGCTGGACGGCATCGACGTGGGGTGGGACTGGTTCGGCTGGATCAAGGGGTGGAATCCGGGCGGGGCGCACTGGAACCAGAGCACCTGCTTCGCCGAGTGGCTTCTCTGGGAGGACCGCACCGCCTTTGATATCGCCGAGGCCCGGACCCTCTGGGCCGCGGACGCGACGCCGCTCCACTTCGAAGAGTGCGACCTCGCCCGGTGGTGGCGGGCCATGCAGGTCATGAAGGACTGGCAGTGGCGCCACCACGGCATCACCCTCAGGACGTTTCCCGGCTTTTACAAGCGTGCCGTGTGGGGCAATCCCGATGACGGCCACATGGGCATGTTCATGTGGTTCGAGTATTATTACCTCACCGGAGACCGCCTCGTGCGGGAATCGTGCGAGGCGCTGGGGCGGCGGTCCATGGCCTACCTGTGGCGCTGGCTCCACGACGACACGCGCACGGGCGGTCCGGGGGGAAGACCCGTCCCCTGGTGCCGGAAGCGGGATCCGGACGATCCCACGTTCCGGCTCCACAGTCGCTACACGGGCTGGCCCCTCTACAACCTTTTGCTGCACTACCAGCTCACCGGCGATGCTGCTCTCGCCGACGCCGGGGCCCGCATCACGGCCGGCCTCCGGAACACCGCGCGGTGGTCGCCCATCGGCTTTCTCACCACCCGGATCAACAAGGCCGGGGACAAGAGCGTCTACGGCAACCAGCTGGCCACCGGGCCGACGCCCACCGATTCGGCCAGCCAGTGTTACGCCAACTTCCAGATCGGGGTGATTGCCACGGGCCTGGTGCAACACTACCGGGAGACCCTGGACGAGGAGGCCCTCGACGCCCTGGTGGGCATCGCCGACTTCTTCACCCACCACAGCCTCATCCGTGACCGTGGCGGCCGCATGTTCGGCTGGCCGTACGTGTTCTGCGACTACTGGGGGCCCTACACCCTGGGGGACTTCGACAAACAGAGGCGGCCCAACTGGCTCAACCAGAACTTCCGGGTGGTCCAGCCCCTGGGCTGGATCTACCTCTATACGGGCCGGTCGGATTACCTCGAGGTGCTTCGTGCCGGACTCTCCCGCATGCGCGGCACGGACCTGAGGGTGCCGGCGGCGATCATGGCCGGGACGATCCGGCGGGAGGACCGGACGCCGCCGGCCGCCGTGGCCGACTTGAAGGTGGAGGCGACGGCGGGAGGTGCGGTACGCCTGACCTGGACCGCGCCCGGCGATGACGGCGACGAGGGGACGGCCGCGCGATACCAGGTCAAGCGATCCAGGAGCCCCATCGTGGAGCGCGTCGCGGGGTGGCCCGACCGGACCGAGCCGCTGCCGCAGAACGCGGCCGAGTGGGAGGATCGGGCCCGGGCCTTCAATGCCCGGCAGCGCGCCTTCTGGAGCACCCTCAACCTGAAGGGAGAGCCCAAGCCCTCGAAGGCGGGGACCCGGGAGTCGTTGGAGGTGAAGGGCCTGGAGGCGGGAATCTGGTACCTCGCCCTGAAGACCTGGGACGACGGCCCCAACATGAGTCCTCTTTCCAATATCGTGCGCGTTGAAGTCAAATGACCCGGCTCCCCCGATCCCATCTGTCACGAGGTGCGATATAATCGATGGCCATGGAAACGAACGATCGAGTTCCTGAAACCGGAAACAGCGAGGCCTCGAAGCCGGCCGGACGGGCCTGGGTGGTCCTTCTGGTCCTGCTGATCCTGTGCGCCGGCACCGCCCTGCGCATGAAGGATTTCCGGCAACCCTGGAAGACCACGGATCCCTCCCTCGACTCCTCCCTGGGTCTCAAGGGATTCGGCGGCGCTCTCTACAGCAACATCGCCCGGAACCACGTGCGATACGGCTACCAGAAAACCCGCGGCGCCATGGTCACCTGCGGCGGCCAGAGGCACGTGGAAGAGCTGGTCAACCACCGCTACCTGAACCATCCGCCGCTCATCGGCATCCTTCTGTCCTTCAGCTTCCACCTCTTTGACGTTCACGAGTGGAGCGCCCGGCTGGTGCCGCTGGTGTTCTCGGCGCTGAGCCTCCTGATGATGTTCGTGGTGTGCCGGCTGGTGGCAGGCACGGGGCCGGCGCTCATCGCCTGCGCTCTCATGGCGGCCATGCCCATGGCCGTCTACTACGGCACCTTCGTGGAGGTCCAGAGCTTCCAGGTCATGTTCACGTCGCTGGTGATCTTCTGGTTCTACTGGAAGTGGCACCTGTCCCGGCGAAGGCTACTCCTCTGGGGGTTCCTTGCCGTCTTCTTTCTGGGCGCGTTCATGGACTGGCCCGTCTACCTCCTGGCCTTCGGGCTGTTCCTGCACCACCTCCTCGCCCCCGGGGAGCGGGGTCGATCTCCGGGCATCTGGTTTTGGCTGCCGGCTGCGGTGTTCCTCGCCTTTGGTCTGAACGTGGTCTTCGTCTACCTGATGTCGGGCCGGAACGTCGGTAGCCTTGCTCATGCCTGGAGTGTGGAAACGGGGATCAGCCAGGGGATTGTGGACATGTTCCGCACCGGCGAGTGGATCATGTGGCCAAAGGCCCTGAAGGGATTCTTCCTCAGGATGTATACCCTTCCCCTGCTGCTCTTCACCGCGGCGTACATGCTGCGCGCCCTCCTCGGCCTCGTGTTCCGGAAGCCGCCGGTGGGCGGGGGATTGGTATTCGCCTACTTCTGCATGGGTGCGGGGTACGTGATCCTGTTTCCGTACGGCAGTACCATCCACGAGTACTGGTCCATGTATCTCGTTCCGGTGTTTGCGGCGGGGACAGCGTTCATTCTCTGGGAGGTGACGGGCCTGATCACGCACCGGATTCCCAGGCAGTGGATCGTGGACGTTACGGTCACCATTCTCGTCCTCTCGCTCGGGATCCAGGCGTGGAACCGTTTCACGCCCGGCATCGAGTACAAGACGTCCTATTACGTTCAGGCCGGTAAAGCGCTACGCGCCCTGACCGGGCCGGAGGATACGGTTGCGATCCTGGGAAACCACACCGAGACGGTTTTCTACGCCTACTACAGCGACCGCACCATCAACCTGCTGAAGGTGGAGGATCTTCTCGCAAAGCCGGAGGCGGCGGACAGGATCGAGGGCCGGTACGTGGCTATCCCCAGGGACCTCCGCGCCCATCCCCTCCGGAAGGCCCTGTTGTCGTACGAGGTGGTCCGGGACCGGCTCCGTGGGAAGATGTCCGCTGTCAGCCCGCCCGTCAATGCAGGGCCGCTCGTGCTCTTCAGGAATCCCTGGACCAAGCCGGAATCCGTCACTCCGCCTTCTCGCTGAGGAGGAGGCTCTCCTTTGACACGGAGTTGCCCGAGAGGGCGTACTTGTATTTCCCGAGGGACAGGACCTCCGTCTTCCGGCCCCTGGCCTCCAGGAGTTCCTTCAGCTCGGGGATCGCGGGGATGCCGTCGCTTCGGTAGGAGATGACCAGGTGGCTCCGATCGAATCGGGCGAAGAGTCTCGAGAAGGCGGCGTGAATGCAGCGGCGGTCGCACCATTCGGACCGGGGATGGCGGAGCGGCCGGTGCTTCTTCGCCTCGTCGAGGCGGCCTTCCCACTCCGGGTAGAGGCAGAGTCCCTCCAGGAAGTGGTAGAAGTCGAGGTAGTCCACGCCGACACCGCGGCCGTTCATGTACGGGGTGTCGATGTAGACGAGGTCGAAATCCGTGCGCGGGAACGCGGCGGCGTCGTGGCGGGTCGCAGTGTTCCGGCGGCCGTTGGAGAACACCGCCCGGTTCGCCTGGTCCACGAACCGCAGGAAGTGGTCGGGAAAGGGAGTGTCCCACGTCACCTTGTTGCCGAAGGTGCGCTTCACCGACCGGAGTCGCATGTCGAGGTTGGCGCGGTGAAACAGGTTGTAGGGGCGCTTCACGAGACATGCCTGGAACAGGGCGAACAGAGCGATGGCTTTCCGGTACCGGCCCTTCATGCGGTGGATATTCTGGCAGGTGACGTCGATCCAGCGATTCTCCTCCGGCGTGAAGAAGATGCCCTTGAAGCAGCGGGAAACCACGTCCTGGTACCCGGCGCCGGCTTGCGGCTCGAACAGCCCTGTTGCCGCCTCCAGGGGCAGTGTGGTCCGGCCGTTCTCGATGAGAGCCTTGCCGACGATCTGGTTGAAGCGGAAACAGTCGTTGTAGGTGACCTTCTTCCCCCGGGATTTCATCAGGAAGGAGACGGCGCCCGTGCCGCCGAAGGCGTCGAGGACCGTGTCGAACGCCAGGTGCCGGACGGCCTGGAAAATGGCGCCGGCCAGCTTGCGCTTGCTTCCCTGGTAGCGGGTGGCCGGGAACTGCGGTTCATTCATAGAAGGGGAATCACCTCCCCGAGGTCGGAGATCCGGGGGGACCACCGGCCGGGATACTCCCCCTGGAACCAGACGGCGGTTAGCCCCAAGTCCCGGGCCGGCAGGAGATCGGCCTCCACCTTGTCGCCGATCATCATTGCCTCTCCAGGGAGCACGTTCAGGCGTTCGCATATCGCCCGGAACGCCTCCGGCGCCGGCTTCCGGGCGGCCAGGGTCTCCCCTCCGATGACCACCGCGTCGAAGTGGGGGACCAGGCCGCTGGCCTCCAGGCGCGAGGCTTTCAGGCCCGGAGCCCCGTCCCAGTCGGTGAGGAGGCCGAGGCCCAGACCCGCCTCGCGACAGTGGCGAACCAGGGCGAGGGCCCCGGGCGCGGGCCGGGTCGTATCCTTGATGCTTTGCCAGAACGCCGCTTCCCCGCGGCGGATCTCCTCCTCGCCGAGTTCTGGCAGTGCTTCCTCGAGGAGGCCGCGCCGGGAGCAGGCACCCCGGAGAGCTCGTTCCCGGTCCAGCGCTCCAAGGCGGGCGGTGGAAATCGACGCGGTCTTTCCCGTGGCCTCCAGGGCCGCACCGAGGGCCTTCTCGCGGTCGAAGGTGACCAGCGTGCCGTCGTAGTCGAGAATCACCGCCCGGATCATGGCCGCTCCCGATTTGCTGTACCTCCGGACCATTTTCCTCAGATTCCCTCGGGGATCCACCGATAACAGCAGAAGAACCGGTTGGGGGAGATCCAATGAGCGACATTCACGAGTTTCACGCTGTGTTCAGCGTCCTGAGCGCTCCCGGAAGCGAGATCCGGTATGGAGACCTGGCACGGAGATTCAGGAGCCGAGCGACTCGACTCGACAGGAATGCACTGAAGACAATGCTGGCGGACCTTGTGCGCCGCCGAGCCCTGGTTGTCTTCTGGCGGGGAAGGGCCGAGTGGTACGGGGCCGGGCCCGAAGCCCGGGAAGTCCTGACCACGGCGCCCTCTTCGGATACGGGAGTGATTCGCTACCGGGCCGACCGGGTCCGAAAGGTCCTGGCGGTTGTTCTCGGTGCCGGAAGGGATGACCGGCGCGTGGACCTGATCGAGGCGGTGAGGGATCTCGCCCGCGGGTCCGCTACCGGCCTGATAACCCTGGCAGCCTTGAAGCGGTTCACCGGGCTCTCCCGATCCACCCTGCACGCGCAGGTGAAGGCGGCCGTCGCGTCGAGCAGTCTTCTTCTCCACCCCATTGCAGCCAGCCACCAGGAGAAACGGGAAGATCTGGAAGAGGGAATCCGGACGCCCGGCGGACAGAATCTCTATTACGTGGAGTGTACTCGCTGATCCGGCCAGGCCGTCAGAGCTGCCGTCAGAACTGCATGGCCACGCCGTGGACGTTCATGCCTGATCCGAAACCGATGAGGAGCGCTCGATGGCCCGATTCGATGCGAATCGTGTTCCGGGTACCGTCGCCTTCCTCGTCCAGGCAGGCGGCGAGGCCGTACGCCGTGGAGCCCGAGCTGGCGTTTCCGATGTCGGTGATGCCCGTGTAGGTCAGGATTTCCCCGTTGTAGATCCTGGAGACCTTGGAGGGGAATAACTTGAGCACGTTGATATTGGCCTGGTGAAGGATCAGGATGAGAGGGGGCCCTCCCGTCCAGCCGGACTCTTCGAGAAGCTGCTGGATGATGCTGAAGACCTGCTTCTTGACGAACTTCACCACCAGGGGACCGTAGGGCATGAGCATGTGGCCGTCGAGTTCCTGGATGAAGTCGATGGGATTGACGTCACCGTTGTGGCCGCGGGTGATGGTCCTTGAAGCGGTGGCGGTGATGCCGCCGGGCTGTCCCACCTCTCCGGGCACCCAAACCGAGGCGCCGGCTGCATCGCCGAAGAGGTCGTGGTTCACGTCGTCCGGGGGCGTGATGCGACTCATGACGTCGGCGCCGACCGCCATGTAGGCACCGGGCCGGACCTGCATCAGGTCAGCGACTTTCTGGACCTGTTGCACGTATCCGCCGCAGGCGGAGGAACAGTCCTCCGCATAGCCGTTTTCGAGCTGGAGGTCGAACTTGTGCTGAATGCGCTGGGCAATGGAGGGGTAGTGCTGCCTCCGGTGCACCGCATGGACGAAGATGCCGCGCCAGGTCAGGGCCGGATTGAGGTCGGCCCTGATCAGGGCCTGATGCGCCACCTTGAGGGCCATATCGTCGGCATACTCCTCCTCGGTGACCCTGCGGCGGGTTTCCACGCCGGTGGTCTTTATGATCTCTTCCACAGTGATGGGCTTGCTCTTGAGAATCTTGGCCTCTTCACCGTAGTAGTTGAAGTAGCGCTCGCCGGTCGCTGCATCCACCTGGCCGCAAAGAGTGAGGATGTCCTGATTGTCGAAGATGCGCTCGGGAACGTATTTGCCCCAGCCAACAATCCGCGCGGTGAATCTAGACATGAGAAGCCTACTCTGGAAAAGTCTATGAGATTACCAACGGGATAACCGCCGTAAGTAGTCATGCATCAGATGCTTGATGAGGTACATAGTATGAGATCCTCATCGAGTCCGGAAAACGCAAAAGAATAGCAGAGCAGATCTGAGCGGTCAAACAAGATATTTGCCCGGGGCAGGGGCGGACATCCAGAGCTCGAGTTTTTCGCCCCTAAGGCATTGGGGCTCATAATGATACAGAATTTGAGGAAGCCGATTGCAGCCGTCAGAAAGAGACAATTTGCTGATTTCCTCTGGAGGTCTGCGAAGTCCCCGCCCCGGCCCGGAAAGGGGGGCCACCCTTCCCGGACCCGGTCTCGGGAACTTACTTCATCGCCCCTTGCATCATCGTGCCGATGTCCGCCGGGCTGGTGGCCGTGGCGACGCCGGCTTCCTTGAGGGCGCTGATCTTCTCGGCCGCCGTGCCCTTGCCGCCGGCGATGATGGCGCCGGCGTGGCCCATGCGCTTGCC
>CAZAKZ010000020.1:0-54955 GCA_964485695.1 uncultured Planctomycetota bacterium
GGGGCAACGGGAATTCTAATTGTCGCCGCCGGGAATAATAGTTGACGCTGGTCAATCGAGCGACTGGGGGATCGGCCGTTCTGGTGGGTGTCCCCCTCGGGAGAGGAGAAGGTGCTCTGCTGGGTGCACGGGAAGGGATATTCCCTGTTCCACACCGGGTTGAACCTCGATACGATCGAGGTGAAGCTCACGCCGAAGATGGTGTTCGACTACCTGGATGAGCTGAACGACAGAGCGTACCCGTACGACATGATCGTTCTCCGGTACAATATCGGCTCCGACAACGGGCCGTGTGACCCGGGCCTTCCCGACGCGGTGAAGGCTTGGAACGAGAAGTACGAGACCCCAACGGTGAGGATCTCCACCGTGACCGAGGCGTTCCGGGCCTTCGAGAAGAAGTATGGAGACGAGGTGCCCGCCTTGCGCGGCGACCTCACGCCGTACTGGGAGGACGGTGCCGCTTCCTCGGCCCGGGAGACGGCGGTGAGCCGTGCCGCGGCCGAACGGTTGACACAGGCGGAGGTCCTCTGGACTCTCCTCGACCCCACGTCATTCCCGCGGGGCCGGTTCCGGGCGGCATGGCGGGAGGTGCTCCTCTACACCGAGCATACCTGGGGCGCCTGGAACAGCATCAGCGACCCGGAGAGCGATTTCGCGAGGGGACAGTGGGCGGTCAAGCGGGATTATACCCGCCAGGCGGACACCGCCTCCCGTGCGCTCCTGGAGGAGGCGCTGGGGAAAACGCCCGCCCACGCAGTGGATTGCCTCGACGTGGTCAACACGTCGTCCTGGGATCGTTCGGGACTGGTCGTCATTCCCCCCGACCACCGGCTCCGGGGCGACCTCGTCCGGGACGCTGCGGGCACCCGACTGCCCTCCCAGCGCCTCTCCACCGGCGGCCTCGCGGTCCAGGTGGCGAAGGTTCCCGCTCTCGGAGTATGCCGCCTCTTCTTCGAGAAAGGGGATGTCTGGTCCACGGGGGATGCGTTCGTGAAGGAGAACCGTATCGGTAACGGCGTGGTGGAGCTGGAGATCGATCCCGAGTCGGGCGCGATCCGGTCATTGCGCCACGGCAAGGCCACGCGAAACCTGGTCGACACAGGCGCATGGAAGGGCCTGAACGATTTCGTCTACGTGGCCGGGAGGAATCCAGACAACCGGAAGACAATCCAGGGTCCCGTGCGCATCGTCGTCAAGGAGAAGGGACCTCTGGTGGCCGAGGTGGCCGTCGAATCCGGGGCGCCCGGCTGTGAGAAGCTGATCCGGGAGATCCGCATGACCGCCGGGACCGAGCAGGTGGGCCTCACCACCGTGGTGGACAAGCGGAAGGTGTACGATCCCGAAGCCGTTCATCTTACCTTTCCCTTTGCGGTGCCCGACGGCCGGATTCTCATCGACGTGGCGTTCGGGCAATATCGTCCCGAAATCGACCAGATCGCGGGGTCCTGCAAGAACTACTTCACGGCCCAGCGCTGGGTGGACGTGTCCAACGAGGACTTCGGGGTGACGCTGGCCCTACCGGATGCGCCCCTCGTGGAGATCGGCCGGATCACGTGTGACGCGATCTCCTGCGGGTGGGCGCAGCGCGCGTCGTCGTCGCAGACGCTGTTTTCCTACCTGATGAACAACTACTGGGAGACCAACTACTGTGCGGCCCAGTCCGGCAGGCATGCCTATCGATACGCCCTGATGCCGCACCTGCGGTTCAACAGCGCACAAGCCGAACGATTCGGCATCGAGCAGAGCCAGCCGCTGCTCATCGCTCAGGCCCGGGGAGACCGTCCGCCGACCTCGCTGGTGCGGCTCGAAGCGGACAGCCCCCTGGTGGTGACACGGATTCGGCCGGGCAAGCAGCGTGGAGAAGTCCTGCTCACGGTGTTCAATGCGAGCGCCCGACAGGCAGCACTCGGGCTGGAGTCTGCGGGGGCCTGGCTGTCGGATGTCAGGGGAAGGCGGGGTGCTGAGCTCCGGGCGGATCCGATCCTGCCCGGGTGGGGGATCCGCCACATCCTGGTGAAGGTGAGGGATCGGTGAAGGCGCTCACCGACCCCCTGCCTCGAATTTCCGGATCTGCTCCAGAGCCCCGGTGTGGCCCAGGTCGTGTGCTTTACGCAGATCTCCGTACCCCTCCTCCTTCTGACCTCTCTTCACCCGCGCGTAGCCCCGGTTGAAGTGGGCCCTGGCGTGGCCGGGCTCCAGCCGGATCACCCGGGAGAAATCGGCCACGGCGCCCGGAGCGTCTCCCGAGTTGAACCGGACCACGCCCCGGTTCAGGTAGGCGTCGGCGAGGTCCGGGGCCAGCTGGATGGCCTTGTTCAGGTCCGAGAGGGCGCTGACGAAATCCTTCAGGTCCGACCGCGCTAGGCCCCGGTTGGAGTAGGCGATGGCGTAGCCGGGCCGGAGCCGTAGGGCCTGGTCGAAATCCTCGACGGCCCCCTTCAGGTCGCCGAGGCGGGCCCGGGCGAGGCCCCGGCTGTGGTAGGCGCCTCCGTCCCGGGATTCCAGCCGGATGGACCGGTTGAAGTCGACCATGGCGCCGTGCAAGTCCCCGGCGCCGTACCGGGCGAGCCCTCGGTTGTTCAGGGCCACCGGCACGTCGGGATACCTGGAGAGCACGTCGCTCCACAGGGTGAGGCTGTCCTTCCAGACTCCACACCGGTTGTAGGTACAGACCGTCAAGAACACCACGTATCCCACCACACCGGCACGGATCAGCCAGAGCCCGGGACGGAATCGGAGGACCGCGCCCCGGTACGCAGCCCCGACCAGGAGGAAAAATCCGATCGACGGCACGTAGCTGTACCGATCGGCCATGATCGCGTTTCCCACCGGAAGCAGCTGCAGCACCTGGAAGATGTTTAAGGTGAAGAACAGGATTCCGAACGCGGCCAGCCTCGACCGCTTGCGGCAGAATAGGAATCCCACGAAGAGGGCCGCCACCGCGGGCGGGTAGAGCCAGAACGTCCACGGGATCGCCCCACCGGTCTTGCCCGGATAGGGGTAGTAGGCCGACAGATCCAGAGGGAGGATCAGCTTCAAAAGATACTGGACGTAGCCGTAGCTCGCGAACGCGGCGCGATCGAGGGCCGTGTAGGTTGCCGGATCCGCGATGAAGTCGCTGGCCTTCTGGGCCAGGACGGCCACAATCCCGAAGACAAGCGACAGGGCGAAGAAGGGGACCTTCTCGAGGACCACCCGCCTGTCGAGGAGCTTCCTTTTCAGCAGGAAGTCCACGGCCACCAGAGCCACCGACAGGGAGACGGCCTGGCCCTTGGACAGGAGGGAGAGGAGGAACAGCAGCAGAGCGAGGAGGTAATGCCGGAGCCCCCCCTTCCTCACGTGGTGAACGTAGGCGATGAGCGACGCCACGAAGAAAAGTGCATACAGCACGTCCTTCCGCTCGGAGATCCAGGCCACGGATTCCACGTGCAGCGGGTGCACCCCGAACAGGACCGTGGCCAGGGCGGCGAGGCGCGGATCCCCGGCCAGGAGGAGGATCAGCCAGAAGACTCCGGCCGTGGTGATGAGGTGGAGGGCGATGTTCGTGGTATGGAACACCCGGGCATCCAGGCCGCCCAGGTGGTAGTCGGCCATGAGGGACAGCAGCGTCAGGGGGTGGTAGTTACCGTCGAAAAACCGGAAGAAGACGGTCTCGAGATTGCTCAACGAAATCTGCCTGAGCAGCCGGTTCTCCGTGACGTACCGGTTGTCGTCCCAGTTCGTAAACTCGCCCACGAACGCGGGCAGGTACGCGATCAACGTGATCCCGAGGATCCCCAGGAGCCAGAGGAGGACCCATCTGTTCACCGGCTTGTTGTCTGCTTCTGGCATGGTTAGAAAAAAGCCCCCCGCCAAAGCGGCGAGGGGCTCGTCTTCAGAGGCTCAAGTGGCACTCGTCATGGCTTGATATTGAACATGACGGTGTTGCTGATCGATTTGATGTTGGACGGCTCTCCGATCTTGATGGTGACGAAGGCCGTGTGGATCGGCAATCCAACGATTGCGTTGATACTGGGAATGTTGATGGCCGCAGCCGCCTGACCGGTATTGGACAGGATGCCGACGTAGTTCTGGAAAATGCTCGGGGCGAGGTTCGATACTGTGAGCAAGAGAAGGCCATCATAGGTCAGTTTGATCTGGCGCGTGTCGATGGGGATGGGGGGCGTGTCGCTGAAGGCACTGGCCAGCTGGTATGGCAGGTTCCCGTCGTTGGGGGCACACAGGATCAGGTTGACCGTGGTGCCGATCTGGCCGGTACCGGTGAGGGCCAGCAGGATGATCGGGGGTGCCTCATCGGCGCCGATGTCCACGAGGCAGGGGGGACGGGCGTCTCCCTCGAAGTCGTCTGTGACCTTGTAATTCGGATTGTAGGAGATCCAGGCTCCGGCGATGTAGGTGGTGGTGCCGGCACCGTGGCACGGTGAGGTGCTCTTCAGGTGGATATCGTAGGCCGGGGTCATGCTCACCAGGCCGGGATCGGCCTCGATGCTGTTCTGGTCCCAGGTGGTCCCGCCGCCGGCAGGAATCAGAGAGGGATTGGCAGCGAAGTAAGTATTCCACTGGGCCAGGGTACCCTTGGTGAAGGTGCTGCCGCCCTCGAGCTCGCAGACCATGCCGTTGGGCGCATAGTAGCAGTTGTGATCGGCGTCGTTGTAATCGAGGGTGCCGCTGCGGTGACCGTACCGGATGCATCCTCCCGTGCCGTGGTTGATGACGATGTTGTTCCGGAAGGAGTTGGCGCGGCTCCAGGCGCAGCAGGAGCCCAGAAAAACACCGACCGCGCTGGTCTTGACGATGACGGTGTTGTGCCAGAACATGTTTCCGTACTGGCTGTAGTTGACGTAGAAGCCGTAGCCGGAAGCGCCGCAATCGTGGAGAAAGCAGTTCTCGTAGAGGTTGTTGGAATCGTTGGAGTTCCAGAGGCTGACTATCTGGCTCGACATGCCCTTGCCGTCGAACTCGCAGCGTTTCATGAAGCACCGGTTGATCTGCTGGGTGTAGAAAGCCCGGCCGCCGCCGGCGAACACGCAGTCCTCGAAGGTGAAGTCATTGGGATAATAGAGGTGTGCGGCCCGCACCGTGGAAGAAGAGGATGCCGGAGCGTCGAACTTGCACTTCTTGAACGTGCAGAACGTGGCCCGGGTGCTGTACCCGCCGGCTATGTTCAGCCCGTACTTGGTGAAGTTCTGGACCACCAGGTTCTCGAAGATGAGATACGAACACGTCGTGTTCAGGGTGAGGCCGAACTGGCCGGCGTTGGCATCGATGACCGCAGGCGTTCCCACCGCCTTGAATGTGACGGTGTTGGTGGCAGATGTGCCTGTGACCGGATTGATGACCACGGCCTCGGTGAAGGTGGTCGAGGCCACGGTGAACACCACCCAGCCGCTGACGCCGGCCCCGAGCGCAGTTGTGGCCGCAGCGAAGGTGGTGAAGTTGGTCGGCCCGGAACCTGCCGGATCGATGGTGTAGGCTCCGCTCAGCTGAGCCGAGGAAACACACGCAAGGGTCAGCACCAACAAGGTGCACAACAGGAATCTGGCTTTCATAAAGACCTCCAATCAAAAGAAGTGAACGAGAGAGTCAAACTTTGCATGAGCATGAGATACGGCATATTCCCTGGCACGAAAATGCACCGTCTTTTTTGCTTGCCTGAGAACCGAGTTTTGCCCCCGAAAAAAACTCCGGCGATCCGTTCTTGACCGCGTCGGGTATCTGATTTTTGCGGGCCAGGTTGTCCTTAATTACGGTCAAGATGCGCAGAGAACCGGCAGCAGGGTGGTCCTCCTCCTGGATAGTTCTCGCTTCGAGACGAATGGCGGGGCCGCAAGCCACTATGGACAAGAAAGATAGAGGTGGCGTCCCCAAGGTCACACAAACAATCCAAGATCTACGTACGATTCTGATATTCCACAAACCTGGATTGTAGAAATACCCGTTTCGAATGTAAAGAGCCTTCCGGGCGTCGAGGAGGGTCGAGGAAATCCCGGAAGCTTCGTGGGGAGACGTGTCGGCTACCGTGGCTCCACCGTCAGGTCATCGAACGCGGTCAGGCCGTCCGCCTTGACCCACAGGCCCACCCTCCCCGCTTCGGCGAAGGTCGCGTCCTCCACCTCGAAGAGTATCTTACCGTCGAACCGGGCCTCGATCCTAGTGCCCTGGTGCACGATCCGGATGGTGTGCCAGGCCGCGGCGTCGGTGTTCACGGTAGCGCTCTCCAGCTGTTTTCGCCGGCCGTCCTTCACGAAGTAGACCCGGAAGTTGTTCTCCAGGGGATTCCACCGCGCAATGTAGTAATTGTCCGCATCCCGCGCACGCCAGACGGGCCCTCCCCCCTGGTCCTCCTTCCCGGCGACGGCCTTCACCCGGACCTGGATCGTTGCGTCTCGGTACCTCGTTCCCCCGGCCATGAGGAGGTTGAAGGTGCCGCCGTAGTTCCGGTTCTTCGTGATTGCAACGACGTGGGGCGCCCCGGGAGCTGCGGCGTCCTGGACCACCGCCCAGGTGGCCGGGGTTCCTTCCCCCCGGGTCTCGGCCGGCTGCCATCCCTCGGGTACCACCCCGGCCTTGTCCTCATTGAAAGACCACGCCTTCGCGCCCTCGTCCGGCGGCTTTCCGGACGTGCAGGAGGTCAGGAACATTGCAGAAACCGCTGCCGCGAGAAGGAGCATTCCGCCCGATTTCGTTCTCAGCATCTCGATCTCCTCCGGGTGTCTTCCTGAGTCGTGGAACCTCCGGAGGAGAGTAACACGATCAAGGCTGCGCCGCCACGGGTTCTCGACTACTACCGGTCGCGGTCGTCCTGAAAATCGAACATCTCTGTATTCGGCCGTCTTTCAGCCTACGGGCTTGCCCCCCCCTCGGGCTCCGGCATACAATCACCCCCGCGTCCTGGAACCCGGAACCACGAGAGAGGGGTCAGGCATGGACAGCGAGACTCGCCTGGATCGGAAGCTGAACATGGGCATGGTCGGTGGGGGCAGGGACGCCTTCATCGGCGCGGTGCACCGCACGGCCGCTATCATGGACGGCCGGGTCGACTTCGTGGCCGGGGCCCTGTCCTCCACCGAGGAGAAAGCTCTGGCCTCGGGCCGGGACCTGCTGCTGGCCGAGGATCGCAACTACGGCACCTGGCAGGAGATGGTGGCGCGGGAATCGGCGCTGCCCGAGGGGGAGCGCATCGACTTCGTATCCATCGTCACCCCCAACGATTCCCACTTCGCAGTGGCGGCCGCCTTTGCCGAGGCCGGGATCCACGTCGTCTGCGACAAGCCCATGACCCGGACCCTGGACGAGGCCAGGCGCCTCGTCTCCATCGTGGAGTCGACGGGCATCGTGTTCGCCCTGACCCACAACTACACCGGCTACCCCATGGTCAAGGAGGCGCGGCACAGGATCCAAAGCGGCAATCTCGGCGACGTTCTCAAGGTCGTGGTGGAGTACCCCCAGGGCTGGCTCCTGGAGGCCATCGAACGCAGTGGACAGAAGCAGGCCGCCTGGCGGACCGATCCGGAGCAGGCCGGCGCCTCCTGCTGCATGGGCGACATCGGCAGCCACTGCGAAAACCTGGCGCACTACATCACCGGGCTCGAGATGAAGGAGATCTGTGCCGACCTGAA
Organism: uncultured Planctomycetota bacterium; assembly: GCA_964485695.1. Taxonomy (GTDB): domain Bacteria; phylum Planctomycetota; class JAFGQW01; order JAFGQW01; family JAFGQW01; genus CAZAKZ01. The sequence goes on from CAZAKZ010000020.1 coordinate 7,620, forward strand.
CACTGTCGTCGACGGCCGGGCCCTGGACGACGACGGAAACATCCTGGTGCACTTCGAGGGCGGCGCCGTGGGGATTCTCTATGCTTCCCAGATCTCCGCCGGCGAGGAGAACAACCTCCGCATCCGGGTCTACGGTTCCAGGGGGGCGCTGGAGTGGAGGCAGGAATATCCGAACGACCTCTGGGTTCGCCAGGCGGACGCTCCGCCGGCCCTTTACCGCCGGGGAAATCCCTACCTCTGCGAGGCGGCCCGTCACGCAACCCGGCTGCCGCCCGGTCACCCGGAAGCGTTCCTCGAGGCGTTCGCCAACATCTACCAAAACGCCCTGGACACCCTCCGGGCCCGGATCCTGGGCCTGGAGCCCGATCCCCTCGCCCTCGACTTTCCCACGGTGGTGGACGGCGCCCGCGGCATGGCCTTCATCGAATCCGCCGTGGAGAGTTCCAGGAGCGACCGGAAATGGTACGAAATGAAAAAACATTGAAGGAACATTGAGCCATGGGACGTCCCATCACGCTGTTCACGGGCCAGTGGGCCGACATGCCCCTGGCCGACCTGGCAAAGAAGGCTGCGGCCTGGGAATACGACGGCCTCGAGCTGGCCTGCTGGGGAGACCACCTCGACGTGGACCTGGCCGCGCAGGACCTCGACTACTGCCGGCGACAGAAGCGCATTCTCCAGGACAACGGCCTGGACGTGTGGGCCATCTCCAACCATCTCGCCGGGCAGCTGGTGTGCGACCTCAACGACGACGCCCGGAGCGATGCCTTCGCGCCCGCCGACTGCGCCGGGGAACCCGAAAAGAAACGCGCCTGGGCCGTGGAAGCCATGAAGAACACCGCCCGCGCCGCCAAGAACCTCGGCGTGGACACGGTCAACGGTTTCACGGGATCCTCCATCTGGCACCTCATCTACGGCTTCCCCCCCGCCGGCGAGGACAGGATCGCCGAGGGATTCGCGGATTTCGCGAGGCGTTGGAACCCCATCCTCGACGTCTTCGAGTCAATGGGGGTCAAGTTCGCCCTGGAAGTGCACCCCACCGAGATCGCCTTCGACGTCCACACCGCCGGCCGGGCCCTGGATGCCCTGGACGGGCGTGAAGTGTTCGGCTTCAACTTCGACCCCAGCCACCTGATCTGGCAGGGCATGAATCCGGGCCGGTTTATCGACTGCTTCGCGGACAGGATCTTCCACGTCCACGTGAAGGACGCCACCGTCACCCTCGACGGGATGTCAGGGCTGCTGTCTAGCTACCTGGAATTCGGGCACGCCGACCGGGGGTGGGATTTCCGGTCCCCGGGCCGCGGCGACGTCGACTTTGAGGATATCCTCCGGGCACTGAATCGCATCCACTACGACGGCCCCCTGTCGGTGGAGTGGGAGGACGCCGGCATGGACCGGGAACACGGTGCGGCGGAGGCGGCTCGGTTCGTCCGGGACCTGGACTTCCCGCCGTCGGATCGGAGGTTCGACGAAGCATTCAGTGAATGATCGATCCATCTGAATCGAAAGGGAGAAGAACTTGATTCACCCGAGGCAATGGTTCGGGCCGGCCCTGGTCCTGTTTGCCTGTTCCCTGCCGGTCGCTGCTTCTCCGCAGGAGCCGTCGCCCGGGAAAGCAACGGGTCTGGCCGAAGCCCTGAAAAAGGTCGCCCTCTACGAGTTCGGCGACAGCCGCCGGCCCCTCACCGTGGTGGCCGGCCACGTCCAGAAGGCCCTGGCAGATCCCGCTGAGCGCCGGGTTGTGGCAGAAAAGCTGGCAGAAGCCCTGGAATCGGTGGAGACCTCCGGCGAGGGAAAGCGGTTCCTCTGCCGTCAGCTCAGCCTTGTCGGCGGGGCGGAGGCCGTGGAAGTGCTGGCCGGAATCCTTTCCGACAAGGACTTGTCCCACATGGCCCGGTTCGCCCTGCAGCGCATCCCGGGCCCGGAGGCGGACGAGGCCCTGTGCAAGGCCGTGACCACCCTCGCGGGCACCCTCCGCATCGGGGTCATCCACTGCCTCGGGGAACGCGGTAGCACCGGGGCCGTAGGCGCTCTGTCGGACTGTCTCGCCGGGGCGGATCCCGATACGGCCGCGGCTGCCGCCGGGGCCCTGGGGAAGATTGGTGGCAACGAGGCGGACGCCGCCCTGAAGAGAGCCCTCGACAAAGGCAATGCCCGGCTCTTTGCCGCAGTGGCCGAGGCCCGTCTCCGGTGCGCCGACCGGTTCCTGGCCGGGGGCGAGGTGCGCCGGGGCCTGGAGATCTGCCGCGGTCTCTACGCCCCGGGCATGCCGCCGGAGGTCTGCAGGGCGGCCCTGGCCGTGCTGGCCGTCCGGGAAGAGAACGGTTTTTCCCGGATCCTGGAGGCCCTGCGCCACGGCCATCCGGCCCTGGCCGATGTGGCCGTGGACCTGATCCGGCGGGGATTTCCCGGCGCCGCAGTGACGAAGAAGCTGGTCGAGGAATTACCGGACCTGACATTGCACCGCCGTAGCCTTCTCGTGAAAGCCCTGGGTGAACGCGGGGACACGATCGCGCGCACCGCGGCTCTGGCCGCGGCCGATAGTCCGGATGCAGAGCTCAGCATCGCGGGCCTCGAGGCCCTGGGCTCCCTGGGCAACGACGAGGACGTGGAGGTGCTGCTGGCGGCAGCCGTGAAGAAGTCCGACGCGGGCAAGGCGGCCAGGCTGAGCCTCCGGAAGATGCGAAGCCCGGCAGTGAACCCCGCGCTCATCCGCGCCCTGCCCGGAGCCGGTGCAGGTGGCAAGGTCGTTCTCATCGAGACCCTCCAGGCCCGGCAGTCGCCAGGCGCCGTGCCCGTCCTTCTCACCGCCGCCAGGGACGAGGACCGCAAGGTAAGAAGAGCCGCCTTCACCGCCCTGAACAGGCTGGCCCGCGGGAAGGACGTATCCGACCTCATCACCCTGGTTCTCGATACCCGGACCAAGGAGCAGAAGTCCGCCCGGAGGGCGCTGGCCTCCGCGTGCCGCCTCCTCGAGGACAAGACGGCCCGGCTGCATCTTGTTCTCGAAGCCATGAAGGGCGCCGAGGCACCCATGCGGTGCGCCCTCCTGCCAGTGCTCTCGCTCCTCGGCGGCGACCGAGCCCTGGAGGAGGCGCGGGCTGCCATGAAAGATTCCGATGCCGAGGTGCTGGACACGGCGGTACGGGCGCTCTGCAACTGGAGCGACGCGGAACCGGTAAAGGAGGTCCTCGACATCGCCCGGAAGTCCGAGAACAAGACCCACCGGGTGCTGGCCCTACGGGGCTATGCACGCCTGGTGGGGATTCTGGGCAGGAAGGACGGCGAGAAGTGCGTGAAGATGTACCTGGACGGCCTGGCTGCAGCCAGGGAGGTCCGGGAGAAGAAGCTGATGATCAGCGGCCTGGGCAAGCTCAAGAGGATTTCCGCCATGAAGGTCGTCCAGCCTCACCTCGAGGACGAGGACCTCAGGGGCGAGGCCGAGGCCGCCATCGTCCGCCTCGCCGAAAGTCATCAAGCGTCCAGGAACGCCCGGGCGCTGGCCCAGGCCGGTCGGCTCCTGAAAATCGTCATCGACGGGACCCAGGACGAGAAGCGGTTGAAAAAGGCTACGAAAGTCGCCCGGCGACTCAAGGCCAGAAGAAGAGCGATCCGGAGGGGACAAGACGATGAATGAAAACAGGATCACCCGCCGCACGTTCATGAAGCGGGCATCGGCCGCTGCGGTGTTCGCCCCCATGGTCATTCCTGCCAGCGCCCTCGGCGGAAGCGGACGCCCCGCCCCGAGCGACCGCATCACCCTCGGATGCATCGGTATGGGCGGCCAGGGCATAGGCAACATGAAGAGATTCCTCCGCCTGAACGGAATCCAGGTTCTCGCCGTGTGCGACGTGGACAGGAAACACCTCCACAAGGCCCGGGACGTCGTCGAGAATTACTATTCCGGCAAGGCGCGGAGCGGTCATTACCGCGGGTGCGACGTATACAACGAACACGAGAAGCTCCTGGACCGCGACGACATCGATGCGGTATCCATCGCCACCCCCGACCACTGGCACGCCGTGGAGGCCATCGCGGCGGCCCGGGCCGGGAAGGACATCTTCTGCGAGAAGCCAATGGCCCTCACCATCGCCGAGGGCAGGGCCATCTGTGACGCCGTGAAGCGATACAGGTGCATCTGGCAGACGGGAAGCTGGCAGCGCTCGAAACGCAACTTCCGGTTCGCCTGCGAGCTGGTGCGCAACGGGCGCATCGGTAAGGTCCACACCATCCGGGTCGGCTTGCCCCCGGGCAAGGTGGGTGGCTCTCACGAGCCCATGCCGGTTCCCGAGGAGCTCGACTACGACCGGTGGCTCGGCCCCGCCCCCTGGGCGCCCTACACCGAGGATCGAGTCCATTTCGATTTCCGCTGGATCTATGACTACTCCGGTGGCGTGATCACCGACTGGGGCGTCCACCACTGCGACATCGCCCACTGGGGCATGGACACCGATACCACGGGCCCGGTGGAGGTCGAGGGTAGTTGCCAGTTCCCCGAAGACGGCCTGTGGGACACGCCGGACGCGTTCAACTTCGTATGCCGCTACGAAAACGGCGTGACCATGACCGTGTCCGACAAGAACAACCCGAACGCCCAGGGCGTGCGCTTCGAGGGCGACGAGGGGTGGGTGTTCGTCAGCCGCTCCAAGCTGGATGCACACCCCCGAAGCCTGCTCAGATCCTCCATCGGTCCCGACGAGGTGTGGCTCTACCACAGCGCGGACCACTTCCGGAACTTCCTGGACTGCGTGAAATCGCGGGCCGAGACGGTCACACCCGTGGAGACCGCTCACCGCTCGGCCACCGTGGCCCACCTGGGCAACATTGCACTGCGCCTCGGCCGGAAGGTGCGATGGAATCCCGAAACCGAGCGGTTCATCGACGATGCCGATGCGGATCGGCTGCTGTCGCGATCCAATCGCGAACCGTGGATCTACTGAAAATCGTAGACGAGGATCGGGGCAAATCGGATTTTCGCCGATTTTCTTGTCCGTTCTTCTGTGGTAGGGTGCTTCCACCTGTACCCTCTCGTCCGCGACGAATACCTGGAGGGAGTCGCACGATGAAGTATCTGAAAATCCTGCCCTTCTCGACCCTGGTAGTCGTGCTCCTCGGGCCCACGATGTGCGAAACCCAGCAACCGGTTCCAAAGAAAGTGGCCCGGGCCGTTCCCAGAATTACCGAGGCGGCGCCGACGGCCGCGCCGGCCAGGCCCGTGAAGTCGCGGAAGCTCCTGGTCTTCACCGTGACCCGCGGCTTCCGCCACAAGGTCAATCCCGTCGGCATCAAGGCCCTGGAGATTCTGGGAAAAAAGACCGGCGCCTTCGAGGTCGTGGTCTCCAACAAGCTCTCCAACTTTCTGCCGGCCTACATCAAGGAATTCGACGCCATCTGTTTCCTGAACACCACCGGACCCGTGTTCGCATCCAGAGCGGCCCTGCAGGCCCTGAAGAAGGCCCGGGACGCTGAGGCGCGGATCAAGGACATGGAGGCGCTCATGAAACTCGTCGGCAAGTCCATCGAGGGCAAGGACCTGAAGAAGCTGAAGCGCTACCTGGGCAAGCTCGGGAAAAGACGCAAGGCCGGGCGGCTGACCACGGAGGAGATCCGGGTTCTCAGAGAGGCCATCGTGGGGCAGAAGGCCAAGATCAAAAAGGCCCGTGCCGCCCGGAAGGCCGCCGCCGACAAGGGGCCCAACGCGGAGAGCCAGCTCAAGAAGAGCTTCATGAACTACCTCCGCCGGGGAGGCGGTTTCGTGGGCATCCATGCCGCCACGGATACGTACAAGATGTGGCCGGCCTATCTTGAGATGGTGGGCGGGGTCTTCGCCGGCCATCCCTGGACGGCCGACAAGACCGTTTCCGTGAGGATCGCGGATCCCTCCCACCCCGTCAACGCGGCGTTCGGCGGAGAGAATTTCTCCATCAAGGACGAGATCTACCAGATCAAGGGACCGTACGACAAGTCGCGCCTCCGGGTGCTGCTGCGCCTCGACACCATGGGCGCGACCGAGAGGCTCACGGGCATCAAGGGCAATCGAAAGGACAACGACTACGCCATCAGCTGGATCCGCCGCCACGGCAAGGGCAGGGTCTTCTACTGCTCCCTCGGCCACAACAACGAGGTCTTCTGGAATCGGGCCGTTCTCGGCCACTATCTGGCGGGCATCCAGTTCGCCCTGGGGGACCTGGCGGTGGATGCGGATCCGAGCGCCCTGGACCCGTTCGTGGGCAACTACGTCGGAAAGATCTCGACCCCGGACGGAAAACCTGTCGCCGCCAGGGCCGCCGTCATCCCGGACGGCGGCGGGCGGTATCGCGTGGTCCTCACGGGCCCGACGGTCGAGCCGCCGCTGCTTGTCGAGTGTTCGGGCCGCACCGCGGACGGGATCCTGAGCTTTTCCGGCAAGCACAAGGAGACGGAGTGGACGGGTCAGGTGCGCGACCGCCGCATAACGGCCGAAGGCGACAAGGCCGGCACCTTCTCGGGCCGGTTCAAATCTCGTTCGAGCAAGACGCTGGGCGCCAGGCCGCCGGAACGCGCGGTGGTGCTGCTGCCGTTCACGGGGGAGCCGCCCTCGCTGGCGCAGTGGACCAATCAATCCTGGATACCCATGCCCGACGGCAGCATGCAGGTGGGCAGGGGCAACACCGCGACGAAGCGTGAATTCGGCGACGTTCGGATCCACCTCGAATTCCGCATCCCCCTCGAGGCTGTCCTGCGGGGCCAGAACCGGGGAAACAGCGGGGTCTACGTCATGGATCGCTACGAGATCCAGCTCCTGGACTCCTTCGGACTCGCTTCCGGGCGCAGCGACTGCGGTGCCATCTACAAGCTGGCCGCGCCGCGCTTGAACGCCTGCCTCCCGCCCCTGCAGTGGCAGACCTACGACATCACCTTCCGCGCGGCCCGGTTCGGTCCCGACGGCAAGACAGTCACCGAGTTTCCGACCATGACGGTGCTGCACAACGGACGGGTCATCCACGACAAGGTGCCTATGCGTACCACCACGCTTGGCGGCGGGGCAAGCAAGCAGGGCCACGGCAAGAAAGGCCCCCTCATGCTCCAGGACCACGGGAATCCACTCAGGTTCCGCAACGTCTGGGCGGTCGAGCCCAGGGATTGAATCCACGTATGGACGACATCGGGAGGACAATGAACTCCGAGAATCGACACGACGAAACAGGCGGCCTCTCACGGCGCGACTTTCTGGTCTCCGCGGCCGCAGCGGCAGCGGGCGCGGGCATGATCCTGCCTGGCCCCCGCAGGGTGCAAGGGGCCGCGGGTCGGGGCGGGACGCTGCGCGTGGCCCTCATCGGCGCCGGAACCCAGGGCCGTGAGGTGCTCATGGTAAACGGCTTCAAGATCCCCGGCCTCCGGTTCCAGGCGGTATGCGACATCTGGCCCTATCACAGGAAGTACGCCTCACGCATGCTGCGGCGGTACGGCCACGACGTCAACGTCTACGAGGACTACCGCGAAATGCTCTCCACTGAGAAGGACCTGGACGCCGTCCTCATCGCCACCCCCGAGGGCATGCACGCGGAGCACACCATCGCCTGCCTGCGCGCCGGATTGCACGTCTACTGCGAGAAGGAGATGTCCAACAGCCTGGAGGAGGCGCGCCGGATGGTGAAGGCCGCCGGGGATGCGAACAGGCTCCTCCAGATCGGTCATCAGCGGCGGAGCAATCCACGATACCTCCACACCGTGGAGAAGCTCCTCGGCGAGGCCAGGCTCTTCGGCCGCGTCACCCATGCGTACGGCCAGTGGAACCGGGCCGTCCAGGAGGACCGCGGCTGGCCTGAGAAGTACGAGATGGATGCAGCCACGCTCCGGAAGTATGGCTACGCCTCCATGCACGAGTTCCGGAACTGGCGGTGGTTCAAGAAGCACGGAGGCGGCCCCATCGTGGACCTGGGCAGCCATCAGATCGACATCTTCAGCTGGTTCTTCGGCACCCATCCCCGGTCGGTGATGGCCAGCGGCGGCGCCGACTACTACAAGGGGCGCGAGTGGTTCGACAACGTCATGGCCATCTACGAGTACGACACGCCCCACGGCACGGCCCGCGCTTATTACCAGGTGCTCACCACCACCAGCGCCCGGGGCTACTACGAGACCTTCATGGGCGACGAGGGAACCCTGCAGATCTCCGAGCAGCCCTCCAAGATCCGGATCTACGCCGAGGCCCGCACCTGTGCCGACGAGAAGTGGCGGCCCTGGATCAAGAAGGGCTGGGTCGTGAAGCCCCGGCAGGAGGCGGAACCGAAAGTACCGAAGGACGACGTCCTGGCGGTGTACGAATCGGCACCGGTGGCCACCTGGCTGATGCCCATCGCACTCGACAAGCCCTTCCACCTCCCCCACCTGGAAAACTTCTTCGCCGCCGTCCGCGGCGAGGAGAAGCTGAACTGCCCTCCCGAGGTGGGATTCGAGACCGCCGTGGCCGTGTTGAAGGTGAACGAAGCCGTGGAGGCGGCGAGGCGCCTGGATTTCAGTCCCGAGGATTTCAAGGCATGACGGAGGCCAAACACCGGACCCCGAGCGGCTTCACACCGGCCCTGATGTTCTCGATAATCCTGGCCTGCTGCCTCACTCCCTCGACGCCCGGCCAGACCACCCGGGACGTCCAGCACGACCGGAGCCGGGCCACGGCGGTTCACCGCATCCCGCTCTTCCACGCCGAGAAGGAAAAAATCAGCCTGAAGGACGACCCCCTGCTGCCTTTTTCCACGCGCATGACCTGCGGGCCTTGCCACGACTACGAGAAGATCCGAACCGGCCTGCACTTCAACGCGGCGGACCCGGCCGTGCCGCCGGGGCGGCCCGGGGAACCGTGGATCCTCCTCCACCGCACCACCGGTACCCAGGTGCCCCTGTCCTACCGTCCCTGGCCCGGAACATACCGGCCCGGCGACGTCGGCCTGGACCCGTTGCTGTTCACCCGCGCCTTCGGAAGCCACCTTCCGGGCGGCGGGATCAGCGAGCCCCCGAAGACCGGAAAAGGAATCCGGACCCGGTGGTGGGTCACCGGCAGGCTGGAGATCAACTGCCTCCTCTGCCACAGCGCCGACGCCGCCCAGAACGGCAGCGAATGGGCAGTGCAGGTGAGCCGGCAGAATTTTCTGTGGGCTGCTGCCGCGGCCAGCGACATGGCCGTGGTGGAGGGTTCCACCGCCGGGGTGCCGGACTCCTACGATCCCTTCATGGAATCCGGCCCCGACGCCCGGGGGCCCCGCATCCACTATGACAGGAACCGGTTCAACCGCCGGGGTGAGGTCTTCTTCAACCTGGTGCGCCGGGCCGAGCCGGGCCGATGCTACTTCTGCCATTCGGTCCGGGTGGTGGGGTCCGGGGCGCCAGCCCCCTGGACCAGGGATCGGGACGTTCACCTGGTGAAGGGCCTGGCCTGCACGGACTGCCATCGCAACGGCCTGGACCACAACATGGTCAGGGGCCACGAGGGCGAGAAAAGCGGATCGAATCATCCAGCCGCCGCTCTCACCTGCCGCGGCTGCCACCTGGGCGAAGGCGACGTCCGCGGAGGCCGCCTTGCGGCGCCGGTGCCGAAACACGAGGGGCTGCCCCCCGTGCACCTGGAAAACCTCACCTGCACGGCTTGCCACTCCGGCCCTCGGCCGGCACCGTGGGCGTTCCGCATCCAGACCTCGGCTGCCCACCGCATGGGCGTCCAGGGCGGATACCGGGGTGAAGACGCACCGCCCTACATCCACTCTCCCGTGTTCAAACGACAGGCGGACGGCGTTATCGCGCCGCACCGCGTGATGTGGCCTTCCTTCTGGGGCGTCCTGAACGAAGGGGGTGTGGTGCCGCTGAGTCCGTTCGAGGTGCTCGAGGCGGCCGGGAAGTTCTTTGAGCCGGAGAAGAAACAGGAGGCCGGGGCCGGTGAAGACGGAGACATCGCGTGGACACGCGAGATGGTCGCGACGGTCCTCAAGACCCTGGCCACCGGCAAGGGCCGCGATGGAGAACCGGTGTTCGCGAGCGGCGGTCGCCTCTATCGACTGGAGGACAAAGGCACGGTCTCCGGCGCCGAGCATCCTGCTGCGGCCGCGTATGCCTGGCCCCTGGCCCACGACGTCCGGCCCGCCTCCCGCGCCCTGGGCGCCGGGGGGTGCACGGATTGCCACGCCGCGGACGCGCCCTTCCACTTCGGTCGCGTCCGGGCGGTCACGCCCGGAGCCCTGGAGGACCCCGTGGTAAAGGTCATGCACGAGTTTCAGGGCCTGGACCCCCTCTACCTCCGAACCCTGGGGGCCTCGTTCCAGGGTCAAACCGTGTTCCAGTGGATCGGCATCACGGCCTCGGCCGTCCTCGTCCTGGTCCTGATCCTCTACGGCTTCCAGGGTCTGGGACGCCTCCTGCGAAGAAACCGCCGTTGAACGGGTGAATCATGTTTCGAACCCTTGCGATGATCGGCCTGGCCTCGACCGGGGCGGTGATCGTGGTGCACTTCCTGGCCTTCCGCCGGCAACGCTTTGACCCGGCCGGGGACCATGACACGGTCCCCCGCCTGACCGGGTGGGAGAGGCTCCTTCACCTTGGCGTTGCTTCGAGCTTCCTCGTGCTCCTGGTGACGGGATTCCAGGCGTGTCTTACCCGCGACCTCCGGCTGACGGGATACGCCCTGCTCCTGCACTGCGTGGCGGGCGGGATCTTCGCCCTCTCCCTGGCGCTGGCGGCCCTCACCTGGGCCGAGGACTGCCGGTTTCAATCCCACGACCTGCAGTGGGTGCGGCGCCGCTCAAAGCACGAGGAGCGCTTACCGGCCGGCCGGTTCGACTGCCATGAGAAGATCCTCTTCTGGCTCACGTGTCTCGCCGGTCTCGTGACCCTCGTGTCCATGGCCCTGGCCATGACGTCCCTCCTCGGTTCCCGGGGCATGGCGGCGCTCCACGAGGTCCACCGGTACGGCGCCCTGGTCACGGTCTGCCTGGTCGGGGTCCACGCCTACCGCACGACGATCCTGAAACCCGGCACCTGGCAGGGTCTCCTGTCGGGCCGGGTTGGAAAGCGATGGGCGAGGCACTATCACTCCCTCTGGCTCAATGGAATCGAGAATGGTGATGGGACGACAAAGACGTAGCTTGATCCTGTGGGCGGTGCTGGGCGCCCTGTGTCTCGGATTCTCCGCCTGCGGCGATGCGGAAAAGCCCACGGAACCGGCTCCGCCTCCGGTGGCGAAAAAACCCGCGGCAAAGCCCTCTCCGACACCCAGCGGTGCGGTTCAACCCGCCTCCCGATCCGTGGACGCCCCCGGAGTCGGGCAGGTGCCGATCCGCATCCAGCTGCCCAAGCCCCTGTTCATGGGCACGCCCAAGAACCTCCGGGTCGCCAACCTGGAGCCGCCGAGGACCAAACCCCGGCCGCCAATTCTGGCGCCGACGGGCGTGAAGAACGTGGCCCTGGGCAAGCCCGTGTCCGGATCCGACGAGGATCCCATCATCGGCGAGCTGGAATGCATCACCGACGGCGAGAAGGCGGGCACCGACGGCACCTACGTGGACCTGAACTTCGGCACCCAGCACGTGCAGATCGACCTGGAGGGCGTATTCGAGATCCATGCCGTGGTGGTTTGGCACTTCCACCAGGAAGGGCGGGTCTATCACGACGTGGTGGTTCAGGTGGCCGACGACGCCGACTTCATCTCCAACGTGCGCACCCTCTTCAACAACGACGACGACAACTCCTCGGGCCAGGGCGTGGGCAAGGACCGGCCCTACCTCGAGACCCACGAGGGCAAGCTCGTCAAGGCCGGAGGCGTGAAGGCCCGGTTCGTCCGGCTCTACAGCTGCGGCAACACGTCCAACGACCAGAACCACTACGTCGAGGTGGAAGTCTACGGCAAACCGGTCAAATGAAAAACACGGCGCTCACGGGTTTGATTCTCTGTGTTATCACCCTCGGCGCCCTGGCCCTCCGCCTGCCCGACCTCACAGCGCGGCCCATGCACGCCGACGAGGCCGTCCACGCCTTGAAGTTCGAGAGGGCGCGCACCGGAGACTACGCCTACGACCCCCACGACTTTCACGGCCCCACCCTCTACTACTTTTCCCTGCCCTCTCTGTGGCTGGGCCCGGCGCGCACCGGGCTCGAGGCCACGGAGTTCACCTACCGCGTGGTGCCGGTGGTGTTCGGCGCGCTCACGGTGCTACTCCTGTGGGGCCTCGCCTCCGGCCTGGGCCGTGCCGCCGCAATATGCGCCGGCCTGATTACGGCCCTTTCCCCCGCCCTGGTGTTCTACAACCGGTCCTACATCCAGGAAACACTCCTGGTGTTCTTCACCCTGGGCCTCATGGTCGTGGGCTGGCGCTACGCGCGCACCCCGCGTCTCGGCTGGGCCGTGGCCTGCGGCATCTTCGCAGGACTCATGCACGCCACCAAGGAGACGGCCGCTCTCTCCCTGGCGGCCATGGTCGTGGCCCTGATCGGTGCCTGCATCTGGTGCGGGACTTTCCAGCGACCGAGAGCCTCGCACCTGGCCGTGGGGCTCGTGTCGGCGGCAGGGACGGCGTTTCTCTTCCTGTCCGGATTCGGCACCCACCTGGCCGGCCCTCTGGATTCACTCCGGGCATACGGGGTCTTACTCCACCGCGGCCTCGGGGCAGAGGGTCTCCACCTCCACCCCTGGCACCACCACCTCGGGATGCTCTTTTACAGCCGGATCCAGGACGGCCCCGCGTGGAGCGAGGCCGCGATCCTGGTGCTGGCGGCGGTGGGATTCCTTTCGGCCCTGCGGGGCGCGAACAGGGCAACGAGGGGATTGCTGCGATTCACGGCCCTTTACACCGTCCTCCTCACCGCGGTCTACTCCGTCCTCCCTTACAAGACCCCGTGGTGCGTGCTTCCCTTTCTCCACGCCATGATCCTGCTGGCAGGCGCAGGAGCCGTGGCCCTGGTGCGCGTGGTGCCCGGCAGGATCGGGAAGGGCCTGACCTGCGCAGTGTTGATCGCAGCATTCGTCCACCTGGGGATCCAGGCCTACCAGAGCGCTTTTCGATACGCAATCGATCCACGCAATCCGTACGTCCATTCGCCCTCGGTCCCCGACACCGTACGCCTGGGCCGACGCGTGGAGGCCCTGGCTCGCCTCCACCCCGATGGCACGGACATGGTGGTTCACGTGGTGTCGGACGGGAACTACTGGCCCCTGCCGTGGAACCTCCGGCGGCTGAATCCCGATCGCATCGGATACTGGAGCGAGGTGCCCGCGGATCCAGACGCCCCCGTGGTCATCGCGAGCGCCTCCCTCAAGGCAGCCCTGGACAAGGCCCTGCGAGAGAACTACCACAAGAGCATCTTCGGACTGCGTCCCTCGGTGCTGATGGTGGTCTACGTCCGGCAGGACCTGTGGGACGCCTTCCTCCGCGACCGCGACAAGGTGGCCGAGAAAATCCACGCCTCGACCCACCGGGCCATGGCCGCGACCTTCCAGATCCGCATCGCCGGCCAAGAAGCGCGGTACGCCAGGCAAACCGCCGAGGAGGCCTTCGGTCTTCTGGACCGCCTGGAAGCACAGCTCAGCCGCTTCCGGCCCACCAGCGACGTGTATCAGTTGAACCGCCTCGGGGACGTCACCATACTGCGCGTGGCCCCCGCGGTCTTCGACTGTCTCCGGAAAGCCGCCCGCTACCAATCACTGACCGGCGGCGCCTTTGACGTGACCCTCGGCCCCATCGCGGAACTCTGGAAAAAACCCAGCCCCCCTGCCGAGGCCGAGGTGGCGGCCGCGAAGAAGCGCGCAGGAATGGGGCTCCTGGAGCTGGACGAGGAGAACCTCACGGTGCGCCCCCGGGTCCTGGGGGTGCAGGTCGACCTCGGAGGCATCGGCAAGGGTTACGCCGTGGATCGCATGGCAGCGCTGTTAAAGGACTGGGGCGTCAAGGCGGCGCTCCTCCACGGCGGCCACAGCAGCGTCCTGGCCCTGGGCTCGGCGCCTGGAAAGGCCGGCTGGCCTGTGGCCCTGCCCGACCCGGAGGACCGGAGCCGAACTCTCGTGACCCTGCAGCTCCGGGACCGGGCCCTGGGCGCCTCGGGACTCCACCGCGGCCGCCACATCCTGGACCCCCGCACCGGTCGCCCCGCGCGCCACCACGCGGCCACCTGGGCCCTCGCCCCCTCCGCCACCGAGGCCGACGCCCTGTCCACGGCGTTCATGGTCATGACGCAGGCCGACATCGAGCGCTACTGCCGCGACCACCCCGAGGTGTCGGCCCTGTGCGTCGCCGGCAAGGGGGAAGGCAGGCGAGTGCTGCGGTTCGGTACGTGGTGAGGGGCTCAGGAGTCGAGAAAGTGGGACCATAAGGATCGAACCCGTCAGCGCCGCTTCTCACGCCCGGCGCTGGCCCGCCTCAGGAGCACCCGGAGCGCCGCCCGGCGCTGCGCCTCGTTCAAGGTCCGGTCGGCGCGGATTCGATCCGCCACGTCCAGCGGATCGGTGAGCTCGCTCAGCAGGCGCTCGACCAGCGGTGTGGCTTGACGTCGCAAGGCCCTGGCCTCCCGGATCTGCTTCCACCGCTTTGCCGGCGCCACCGAGTCCCAGATGCGCACCGTGCCGTCGCCGGAACCGGAGACGAGCTGGGTGCCGTCCGGGCTGAAGCAGAGCGAGTGCACGTACGCGGTGTGGCCGCGGAGCACGAGGACCTGCTCGAAGGTCTTCGCGTCCCACACCAGGATGGCGGCGTCGTTTCCAGCCGAGGCGAAGCGGGTGCCGTCGGGGTGGTAGGCGATGGCGTAGATTTCGCTGGTATGTCCCGTGAGGGTGGCCAGCTCCTTGCCGCCGGCGGAATCCCACACCTTGAGCACGCCCTTGATGTCCCCGGACACGACCCGTCTGCCATCCGGACTGATCGCCGTGGCCTGAATCACGGAATCGTGCTTGCCGATTCCTCGGAGCCGTCGATCGGTCAACCGATCCCGGAGCTCGAGCAGGCAGATGTTCTTCGGGGTCGGGCGAATCAGGTACTTCCCGTCCATGCTGGTGCACATGGACTCGCCGGGCGAGTAGCCGCTCTGGGCCTTTGTCCCGCCGGGCATCGCGCGGAAGAAACGGTTGGCCAGCTCTGCCTCCGTCGGATTGGCCGCCTCCAGGAGGCCGGCATCCCCGGCGATGCGGGGCTCGCGGAGGCGGCATGCGGCATGGGTGTCCCAGGGGGCGAGGCTGACGATCGTGCCACCCTCCCACTGGCCCACGATGAGGCGGTCGCCGTCCGGAGTGAAGCCGAGATAGCGACAGGTCTGCTTGCCTGGAAACGTGGCCAGACGATCTCCCGACAGGGCATCCCACAGGAGCACTAGGCCGCCGGGGTACTCCCCCGAAGCGACCATCGAGTCGCGGGGGTGGTAGGCCGTGTGATAGACGTAGGAGGTGTGTCCCCCGAGAACCTTTGGCGCCTCGTCTTTCCATTTCCATAGCCGGGCGGCCGAGGCATTGCCGGCGGCGAGCAGGGTACCGTCCCTGGAGAAGGCCAGAGCATAGGCCGCCGACCTCGATCCGGGATTCCACGGAAACACCCGGACGGTCTCTCCTCTTTCCACGTCCCACACTCGGACGGTGGAGTCGAGGGCCGCACTGGCCAGGTAGCGGCCGTCCGGGGAGAACGTGACGGCAGTCACCGGCGTGGTGTGCCCGCGAAGGATGTCGAGCACCTCGAGCGTGGACGCGTCGAGGATACGGATCATGCGTTGAATCTGCCCGATCGCGATACGCTTCGTCCCCGGGCTGAACGCGCCGCAGCCCACGGTCTCAATCAAGTGCTTCGACTGAAGAAGCTTCCCGCCCGGAAACGAGTAGAGGTGCCCGTTGGACCCGTGCACCGCAAGCAACCGACTACCATCTGCGTTGATCGCCAAGGCGCAATGCAATGACTTCGAGTCGGATCGAGATTCCGTTTGTACCATCTCCGTGTCGATGAGCATGCTCGGCCCGGCAAAGAAACAGACCGTGAGCCACTTTCCATCGGGGCTGAACAGGCAGTAGCGGAGCCGGCGCTCTCCCACGGAAATCGTCATCGCGCGCGCCTGGTCCCCTGTCTTCCAGATGAAGGCCTTGTGCAAGTCCGCGGAGAACGCGGCCAGATGCGTTCCCTCCGGCGCAAGGCCAAAGAACTTGACCGGTTCGCCGGTGGAGAAGTCCGCGACCACCTCGCCCGATTCCAGGTCGATGAGCTGGATCTTGTTCCCGAGCGGCAGGGCGGCAAGAAGGCGCCCGTCGGGGCCGCGGGCCACGGTGGTCGCCTGTTCCTGGACACCGGTACCTTCGTAGTGCGCGATATGCGAGTTGAAGCGAGCTTCGAGATGCCGCCACTCCCAGTTGCGAAGCTTCCGCGGGACGGCGTCGAGGTGAGCCAGTGCGCGGAGCGAATCCGTCTCGCCCACGGCCTGCGCGGCGGCGAGGCTCTGGCGACAGGCGTTGCGTTCGGCGGCCGCCTCGCCTTCGAGGGCTCGCTCCTCGTTCCGCTTGGCACGCTTCTCGCCCTCCCGGGCGCGAAGCGCCAATGTCACGGAGACGATGATGCCTGCGACCAACACGAGTAAAGTCGCCGCCAGCCCGGCCACCAGCCCCTTGTGCCGCTGGGCAAACTTCTTCAGCTGGTAGAAGGTGCTCGGCGGATGCGCGATGATGGGTTCGTTGGCGAGATACCGTCGGATGTCCGAGGCCAGGTCCGCGGCCGACGCGTACCGCCGGTCCCGGTCCTTCTCCAGCGCCTTGCAAGCAATGGTGTCGATGTCCCCCCGATACGCCGTGTCGATGGACCCGAGCCGCGTGGGCTCCTCCTCACGGATGACGCGGGCGGCCTCGGCGATCGGGGTTCGGCTCAGATCAAAGGGCGGCTTTCCGGCCAGGAGCTCGTACAGGAGCACGCCGAGCGCGTAGATGTCGCTTCGCGTGTCGAGCCGGCTCGAATCGCCGGCCACCTGCTCGGGGCTCATGTAGGGAAGCGTCCCCACGAGTTGCCCCACCTCGGTGTGCATGGTGGTCAGCTGGACGTCGGCGTCCGTGGCGCGGGCCACGCCGAAGTCGAGGATCTTGGGCTGGCCCAGCATCGCGAACTCGGTGTCCACGCCTGCGACGGACGCCGCCGGCGTCTCCTGGACGAGCACGTTCTCCGGCTTCAGGTCCCGGTGCACGATCCCCTTCTGGTGCGCATGGTGCACGGCATCGGCGATGCGCGCCACCAGCTCGAGGCGCGCACGCACGTCCAGGGCTTTCGTCCTCGCGTATTCCCGGAGCTCGACCCCCTCCACGTACTCCATGGCGAAGTAGGGCTGCGGCCCGACCTCGGTCTCCACTTCCCCGGCCTCGTGAATCTGGGCGATACCCGGATGCTGGAGCCGCCCCAGCACCTCGGCCTCGAACCGAAAGCGCTTGCGCAGGCCGGGCGAGAGCATGGCCACCCGGATCATCTTCAGGGCCACGCGGCGGTGGGGATGATCTTGCTCTGCCAGAAACACGGCCCCCATGCCGCCTTCGCCGAGCTTCTCCAAGATGCGAAAGCGGCCGATCGTGGCCGGGAAGGCCGCGGGAGGAGCTCCGGTGTCGCCGGCCGGTTCAGGCGCTTGCGTGTCGAATCCCAGCGCCTCGGCCAGCAGCTCGTGTCCCAGGCGGAGACGGCTCTCCTCGAAGAGATCTTCCTCGGCTGTGTCCTCCGCCAGGAGCTCGTCCACGTACGCGCGCACCTCGGTATCGCCGCTGCAGGCGCGATCCAGGAACGCCCGTTGCGCCTCCCCCTCGAGGTCCGCAGCCTCCTGGAAGACCTCGGCCGCCCGCTGGTATTGCTCGTTTTTCACGGCTCGATTTCGTGTTTCAGCTCGTGGCGAAGAAACGCCCGGGCCAGGCGCCACTCCCGCTGCACCGTGCGGGTCGTGATCCCGAGGAGATGGGCCACCTCGGTCTCGTTCAGCCCCCCGAAGAATCGCATCTCCATGATCCGGCCCTGGCGAGGGAAGAGCCGGCTCAACTTGGCCATGGCCTCGTCCAGGGCGATGAGATCGATCTGCACCTCCATGTTGACCGGTGTCACCATGCCCGAGAGCGTCACCCGCTCCCGGCCCCCGCCCCGCTTGGCGGCCTTCTTCTCCCGGGCATGGTCGGTCAGAATCCTGCGCATGGCCCGGGCGGCGATGGCGAAGAAGTGAGCGCGGCTCTCCCAGCCCGCGGCGTCCGCGCCGGCCAGCCGGACGAACGCCTCGTGCACCAGGGCCGTGGGCTGCAGCGTGTGCTCGGGCCGTTCTCGCTTGAAGTAACTCCCCGCCAGGGCGCGAAGCTCGCAGTAGACCCTGGGCAACAGCACGGCCACGGCCGAATCATCGCCCTTCTCGACCCGGGCCAGGATCTCAGTGATCTCACCGGGATGCTCGTTTTTCATTCGCTGGCTGTTCCTCGCTCGTCACGTTCACGCCGCTCGATCATATCACATGATCCGGAGAAATGAACCTCTCTATCGCTTTTGGGGACACCCGGTTGCGCACGTCGTGACCGGCGCGCAGGAGCACTCGATTTTTCCTGTCGGGTCCCGGCCGCGGTTTCCGCAGTCCGGGTAGGTGAACCGATCGTGAAGTCGTCAGTCAAGAACACAAGAGAGGACTCGAACCCATGAAAAGCTCAGTGATTCTCACCTGCCTGGTCGCACTCCTGATCGCGGGCTCCGGCATCGCGCAAAGGGACTGGTACGAGGATAAGCAGACGATCAACAATCCCGGCCCCCGGTTCCACCACGGCATGGCCTGGGACGGAGTGGGCGTGGTGCTCTACGGGGGGCACTCGATCGGGAGGCCGCTCAGCGATACGTGGTACCGGATCAGAGGCCACTGGTACAGCCTGAATCCCTCGCCGAATCCCGGCCAGCGGTGGCTGCACGGTATGGTCGCAGACACCAGACGCAATCAGGTGATCCTCGTTGCCGGCACCCCCGGATACACCTATCGGGCAACGTACGACACGTGGACCTGGGACCAGAGCTCCCGGACATGGTTCAAGGCAACGGCCACTGCGCCACAGCGCCTCGAGACGGCCCTGGCCTACGATTCCCATCGCGATCGCGTGATGCTCTTCGGAGGATACAAGGTAACAATGACCTGGATAGGCCCGCAAACAATGTACTACAGCGACCTCTACGAGTACAATCCCTCCTCGAAGACATGGACCACCCGCGAACAGAGCAAGGATCCCCGGTTACTCCCATCCAGGCGTTACGGGGCGGCCATGGCCTACGACCCGGTGAAAAAGTACTTCCTTTTCTTCGGCGGGTACGCTCCAGGGAGCAAAGGGGACTGGCAGAACGACACCTGGCAGCTCAGCGTCACTGAAAACAATGTCAACTGGAAAAAGCTCTCCCCGGTGACGAAACCGCCGGCGCGGTCCCGGCACCAGATGGTGTATGACCCCTCGCGCGGACGGTTCGTGATGACCTGCGGCCACACGGTGGGCAACAAGTACCTGAACGACACGTGGGAGTGGGACGGCACGAACTGGATCAAAGTGGACTCGAAGTCGTCGCCGTCTGCTCGCCAGGCACCCCGCGCGGTCTACGATCCAAGCCGCAACAGCGTGACCCTGTTCGGCGGATACGTCGGGTACAAACACGTGACCAATGACACCTGGGAGCTCTACACGAAAGATCCGGCGTCGACCTGGCCCCACGGCACGGGAGGCAAGGGATCGCACAACAAGGTGCCGGTGCTCTCGGCCCGCACGAAGCCGGTCCTCGGCAAGACGCTCCAGCTGGGCCTGGCCGACGCCCTGCCGAATTCATGGACGCTGCTCGCCATCGGCGCGACAAAGGCGAATCTGGATCTCGGGCCCCACGGCGCTCCGGGTTGCACGCTCTACCCTCTGCCCGCGATGCTCCTCACCTACCAGGCCAACGCGACGGGCTCCTGGACCTCCCCCCCGACCCTCGCGGTACCGGCGGTGCCGGCCCTGGCCGGTTTCGAGCTCCACTTCCAGGTCGGTGTGTTCGACGCCAAGGCCAACGCGCTCGGAATGATCACGTCCAACGCCTTGGGCGCGCGCAGCGGGTACTGATCACTGTCCGCAAAAACCGGGACCGCCCCGGATTCTCGGTGCCTGGCACCAGGAATCCGGGGCGGTCCCGGTTTTTCCTGTCGGGGTCCTGCCGCGGTTTCCGCAGTCCGGGTAGGTGAATCGATCGTGAAGTCGTCAGTCAAGAACAACATGAAAGGAAACCAACCAATGAAACGCGCCATCGTACTCGCCAGCTTGCTCGCCCTCTCGGTGGCCGGCTCCAGCGTCGCGCAGAGGAACTGGTACCAGGCTTCACCCACGTCCAGAATCCCCGCTGCCCGGTTCCACCACTGCATGGCCTGGGACGGATACAACGTCTTGCTCTACGGCGGTCACTCGCTCAATTTCTGCCACAGCGACACCTGGTACTGGACCGGGAACTCCTGGTACGAGTTGAAACCCTCCAGGAATCCCGGCAAGCGCTGGATGCACGGCATGGTCGGACTCCCGGGACACAAAAAGGTGCTCCTCTTCGGCGGCAACGGCCGCCACGCATGGGAGGCGACGAACGACACGTGGACCTGGAACGGCTGGACCAAGAAGTGGACCCTGGAGTCTACCCCCCATGGAAGCCCGCCTGCATGCAACGAGATGGCCCTGGCTTTCGACGGCAGATACGTTTTGCTGTTCGGAGGATACCGCCAAAAACAGAACAATTGGCCATGGCCCCCCTCCACAACGTATTTTGGTGACCTCTGGGAGTACTACCCCGGATCGGGTAAGTGGAAAATTTGCACTCAAAGCAATGAACGCCCCTCCAAACGATACGGATCGGCCATGGCCTACTACCCCGAGCGGGGGTACGTGGTCCTTTTCGGCGGGTACGCGGAGAGCGGCGCGTGGCAGAACGACACCTGGCTGCTGGATCGTAACCACTACTGGATCCGGGTCTACCCGAAGACTGTCCCGCCGACGCGGTCCCGGCACCAGATGGTCTACGACCCCTCGCGAAAGAAGATCGTGATGACCGGCGGCCACACCACCGGCGGCGGGTACCGGAACGACACCTGGGAGTGGGACGGCCAGGACTGGACCGAGGTGAACGTGCCGGCCGCTCCGTCCCCTCGCCAGGCAGCCCGCGCGGCCTACGATCCGCGCCGCAAGGGCGTGACCCTGTTCGGCGGATACTACGGCTACAACAGGGTCGCCAATGACACCTGGGAGCTCTACACGAAAGACCCGGCGTCGACCTGGACGTACGGCACGGGAGGCAAGGGATCGCACAACAAGGTGCCGGCCCTCTCGGCCCGCACCCAGCCGGTCCTCGGCAAGGCGCTCGAGTTCGGCCTGACCGACGCCCTGCCGCACTCGTGGACCTTGCTCGCCCTCGGCACGAGAAAGGCGAATCTGGACCTCGGACCCTCTGGCGCTCCGGGGTGCACGCTCTACCCTTTGCCCTCGATGCTCTTCACCTACCTGGCGAACGCAACGGGCTCCTGGACCTACCCCCCGGCCTTCGCGGTGCCGGCGGTGCCGGCCCTGGCCGGTTTCGAGCTCCACTTCCAGGCCGGCGTGTTCGACCCCATGGCCAACAAGCTCGGGATGGTCACGTCCAACGCATTAGGCGCACGCATCGGCTACTGATCGCGGCGCCGTAAAACCGGGACCGCTCCGGATTCCCGGTGCCGGGCACCGAGAATCGGGGGTGGTCCCGGTTTTACCTGTCGGGTCCCGCCCGCGGTTTCCGCAGTCCGGGTGGAGGGGTCGGTCTCGGAGGCGTCCCTCGAGCAGAAACGAAAGGAACCGGACTCATGAAACGCACCTTCGCTCTCGCTTTTTCATTGATTCTGATCGCCGCCGTGTCCGGCGTCGCCCAGCCGGCCTGGCAGAAGATCGCGCCCCGGGCCGCGATACCGGCTCGGTACGGCCATGCCATGGCCTACGACGCGGCGCGCGGCTGCTCGGTGCTCTTCGGCGGGCAATATTCAAGCACCTCCTGGCTGAACGACACCTGGTCGCTGGACGCCGCCCCGAGCTGGGCCTTCCGGCCGGGGATGTACGCTCCGTCGGCACGCACGAGCCCGGCTATGGCCTACGATTCCCATCGCCAGCGCGTGGTGCTGTTCGGCGGGTTGAACACGCACCGACAGCCGGACACCTGGGAATGGGACGGCTATCGATGGCTGAAACGGACCCCGAAGCTCAGTCCCCCGCCCCGCTCGCACGCGGCCATGGCCTACGACAGCCGGAGAAAGCGGATCGTCCTCTTCGGAGGAGCCGGCAACACGGGACCGCTCAAGGACACCTGGGAGTGGGATGGCACGACCTGGACTCAGCGCTCCACCGCGGGGCCGTCGGCGCGGTGGTCGCACGCCATGGCCTACGACTCCGCTCGGGGCGTGGTCGTCCTGTTTGCCGGAACCGGGGGCTACGTACACCCCTACTACGATCTTTGGGAATGGAACGGTTCGACCTGGAAGGGCCGGGCGGTCACGATCGGCTATGCTCGGCAGGAGCATTCGATGGTCTATGATCCGCATCGACGCCGAACAGTCATCTTCGGTGGCCGATTCCAGAGCACCATTCTGAACGACACCATCGAATGGGACGGCTCGAAGTGGATCGCGCAAAATCCTGCAACCCGTCCCGGGCTCACGACCGAGCACGCGATGGCCTACGATCTCAGGCGCCGCAGGACGATCCTTGCTAGCGGCCGCTACATCGGCGCCCGTCAGGAATGCTGGGAGTGGAACGGCGCGACCTGGGCCCGCACCGCGCTTCAGACCGCTCCGCGATCCCGCTATCACCACGCCATGACCTGGGTCGGGGCCGGACCCAAGCTGGGAGCGTGCGTGTTCCTCTACGGCGGGCACCGGCTCAACGAGTGCCTCGACGACACCTGGATCTACAACGCGAACACCTGGACCCGGGTGATCCACGACTTCAGCCCGGGTAAACGGTGGATGCATTGCCTGGCCGCGGACACGAAGCGGAACTGGATCTTCCTGTTCGGCGGCAACAAGCTTCTCATCCACCAACCGGTCAACGAAACCTGGGTGTGGAACGGCCAGACCTGGGGGAAGTCGGGCGCCTCTATCGCCCCTCCGGCCCGCAACGAAGCGGCCATGGCGTATGACCCGGACCGCGATCGGATGATCCTCTTCGGCGGGTACGCCGGCGCCGCGCGATTCGCCGATACGTGGGAGCTCGATCCCCCGCGGCTGCTCTGGACCAACCTCACGAAGACGAGTCGCCCCCCGGCCCGCTTCGGAACGGCCATGGTCTACTACCCCGATCGAAAGCAGATGGTGATGTTCGGCGGACACGACGGCAAAACGATGATGAACGACACCTGGATCATGGACTACTACAATTCGAGCCGCACGTGGCATCGCGAGTCCCCCAAGACCTCTCCGCCGGGGCGGTTTCGACACAAGATGGTCTACGATGCTTCGCGGAAACGCGTCGTGATGTTCGGCGGCGCGAGCTGGAGGTCCGCCTTCTTCAACGACGCGTGGGAGTGGGACGGCGAAAACTGGACCAAGATCAACCCCCCGTCGCCTCCATCGCCCCGCTTCTCGTTCAGCATGGCCTACAACCGGAATACGAAACGAAACGTCGTGTTCGGCGGCTATTTCGGCTACAACCTGGTGAGCAACGAGACCTGGGAGCACTTCACCACCAAGCCGGCATCCACCTCGAGCTTCGGGAAGGGATGCAAGGGATCGCACGGCAAAGTGCCCGTGCTCTATGCATTGACGCCTCCAGTCATCGGGCGGGATTTCCACCTCCAGATCCGCAGCGCGCCGCCGAGTCGATCATCGCTGCTGGCGCTGGGCGTCCAGAGGGTGAACGTGGATCTGGGACCGATCGGCGCGCCGGGGTGCACGCTCTATACCCAGCCCATCGTGTTCTTCAACCGCAGCGTGGATAATTCGGGCCGGTGGTGGTATCCGCCGCCGCTCGAGGTGCCGAACGTCCCAGGCTTGGCCGGCTTCGAACTGCAGTTCCAGGTCGCCGTGCCCGATGCGAAGGCCAACGCGCTCGGGATGATCACGTCCAACGCCATCATCGCACGCATCGGTTACTGATCACCCTCCTGCGGGGCTCCCCCGGGAGCCCCGTACCTCCACATCGTTGACATGGCCGGCAAAGTCGGTTTACTGGATGGGAATTTGCTGCAGACCCTCGCCATCCGGATGAACCGAGAGAACCGCCATGTTGAAAATCCTCATGCTCCTCACCGTGGTCCTCCTGGCCGGGCAATCCCTGGCCGCGTGCGAGGACGACATCGCCGTCGTTCCAAGGCCAGCGAAGATGACCCGGGGTGAAGGCCGGTTCATGCTGACGCCGGACACCCGGATCCAGGTGGAGAAGGGCGCCTCGCCCCGGATCCGGGAGGTGGGGCAATACCTGGCCGACCTGGTGGCGCCGGCCACGGGATTTTGCCTCGAGGTGGAGGAGACCACCGCGGACCGCCCCGCCGGCGGCGCGATCCTGCTGCTGACGCGCGGAGCAGATCCCCTCCTGGGTGACGAGGGCTATGCGCTTCGCGTGGAACCCGCCGGCGTGGTGATCCGAGCACCTAAGCCCGCGGGTCTCTTTTACGGGGTGCAGACGCTCCGGCAACTCTTCCCCCCCGAGATTGAAAGTCGCCAGAAAGTATCCGGCGTCGAGTGGGCCGCCCCTGCCGTGATCCTCGAAGACCGGCCGCGGTTTCAGTGGCGGGGACTGCACCTCGACGAGGGCCGCCACTTCCAGGGCAAGGCCTTTGTCCTGCGCTACCTGGACCAGATGGCCCTGCACAAGCTCAACCGCTTTCACTGGCACCTGACCGAGGACCAGGGCTGGCGCATCGAGATCAAGAAGTACCCCAGGCTGACCGAGGTGGGGTCTAAGCGGTCACAGACGCCGATCCTGGACAACCGCAAGAAGGGCGACGGCAAGGCGTACGGGCCGTTTTTCTACACCCAGGAAGACGTCAAGGAGATCGTCGCGTATGCCCGGAGCCGGTTCATCACGGTGGTGCCCGAGATCGAGATGCCCGGCCACGCCCAGGCGGCCATTGCAGCCTATCCGTGGCTCGGCAACACCGATGAGCCTCTACAGGTGCGCTGGCGCTGGGGCGTGAGCAAAAACGTCTACAACGTGGAGGACCGGACCTTCGAGTTCCTGGAGCACGTGCTGACCGAGGTCATGACCCTCTTCCCCGGCCCGTTCATCCACATCGGCGGCGACGAGTGCCCCAAGGACCAGTGGAAGGCGAGTCCGGCCGCGCAGAAACGCATCCGGGAGGAGGGGCTCGAGAACGAGCACGAGCTCCAGAGCTGGTTCATCCGGCGAATAGACCGGTTCCTGCAGGCCAAGGGGCGGCGCCTCATCGGCTGGGACGAGATCCTCGAGGGCGGCCTCGCCGAGGGCGCTGCGGTCATGAGCTGGCGCGGCACGAAGGGCGGCATTGCCGCGGCCCGGGCCGGCCACGACGTGGTCATGAGCCCCACCAGCCACTGCTACTTCGACTACTACCAGTCCCGGGACCGCAAGAAGGAACCGCCGGCCATCGGCGGCTTCCTCCCCCTCGAAAAGGTCTACGCCTTCGAGCCCGTACCCGCGGCGCTGAACGCAAAGGAGGCCCGACACGTCCTGGGCGCCCAGGGCAACGTCTGGACCGAGTACATTCCGGACGGCAAGCAGGTGGAGTACATGGCCTGGCCCCGGGGATCGGCGCTGAGCGAGGTGGTCTGGTCGCCGAAAGCGCTCCGGGATTATGGCGACTTCCAAAAACGGCTGGGGCCCCTTCTCCGGCGCATGGACGTCTTGGGCGTCAACTACCGGAAGCCGTGACCGTTCTTGCGTGAATGAAAGAGGTCGAGATGACTGACACGGATCAGCTGAAGGACTGGATCGCCGCCGCTGATCGTGTCGTCGCCTTCACCGGTGCGGGCATCTCCGCCGAGAGCGGCATCCCCACCTACCGCGGAGAGGGCGGCGTCTGGCACGACTACGACCCCGCCAAGTACGCCCACGTCAGGATCTTCGAGGAGGACCCCACCTACTACTGGAGCTTCTTCCGGGACGTGCGCTACCCGGTGGTGAAGGATGCCGAACCGAACCGCGCGCACCGGATCCTGGCCGGCCTGGAGACGCAGGGCGCGCTCACGGCCGTCATCACCCAGAACATCGACGGCCTCCACCAGGCCGCCGGTTCCAGCCGGGTTCTGGAACTCCACGGCAACACGCGGCGAATCTCGTGCCGGCAGTGCAAGGCGGGGTACACCATGGACGAGGTCTTCGAGCAGCTGGAAACGCGCCTCCCTCCGGTGTGCGCCTCGTGCGGCGGTGCGCTGAAGCCCGAGGTGGTCTTCTTCGGGGAGTCACTGCCCGGAGAGGTCCTGCACGCGGCCCTGGAGGAATCGAGGGCGTGCGATCTGTTCCTGGCCATCGGTAGCTCGCTGGTGGTCCAGCCCGCGGCGTCGCTGCCCGTCATGGCCAGGGAGAGCGGGGCCCGGGTCGCCATCATCAACAAGGACCCCACGCCGCTGGATACCCTGGCCGACGCCGTGTTCCACGACAGCGCCTCCGAGGTGCTGGCCAGGTGCGTTCCTGGGGATATCGCGTGCTAGTGACGCATCCTGAGAAGTCTGGCAGTCCTCGCCGAGGCGTAGCTGCGGATAGGCAGGTATGAAAAGACCTGATTCTCAATCTGAAATTAGTGTACACAATATACAATTATCTAATACGTCCATCTTACATAGATTGTATTGACCCGACCCTCGAGCCCTGATATTATCAGAACTTACAGATTATTAGGACTCGAAGGAAATCTCACGGGCGCCATAATCTACCATTCTTTGGTAAGTCCGTGGGTGGTGGCAGGAAAACCTGGGCAGACGTTCATTCACGATCGTCGGGACAACCCATCTACCCCCCTTCCTTTTTAATCTGCCTCGAGACCGACTTGAATAGTCTCCATCGTGGGAGGCTGTCCACATATGCTATAGTGATTTGCATCCTAGGTGAATCGTGAAGTGTTTTCGGAAGGTCATCTGGTAAGGAAAGGAACATGAAAAAAACAACGATCGTCATCGCTATTCTCCTCCTGGCGGGCATTGCCACCGCCCAGACCATGATCCCGATCCCGGCGTTCAGCCGCACCTATTCGGCCACAATGACCCGGGGCATGTACTGCGAGGTCCCGACGGACTTCATAGTAGTCGGCCTCCGGGTGCCGGACGAGACCAACCACGGCAAGCAGAACGTGTGCCTCTACAAGGAACAGGCCGCCCCGCCGAAATGGAATCAGACCAGGAACATGACGCCGGTAGTCTCCAAGTTCGGCGAACCGAGCGCCAACATCATTCCGTGCTCGATCCCCTACAAGAAGGGGGAGTTCATGATCGTCATCGGGGCCTGCGGAGACGCGAGCCGGCTGCACAATTCCTACTCGGGATCGACGGCATTCCCGACCACCATCTTCGGAGCGGCCACGACGCTCTACCGCTGCGGCACCCAGAACAACATCATCACGCTCGCACCGCCCCATCCCGTCTGGAGTGAGGCGAGCAGCATCTGCCGCGTCGAGGTCTACGTGCAGCCCGGCGCGAGCATCGTCGGCTCCGGCACCGGTCAGATCGGCACGCCCATCGTCTACACACTGACGGCCACCCAGGACGCAAGCCTCCCCTACCAGGTGGGAAGCTCCTTCGGCAACGGCCCGATTCCCATCGACACCCGGAACCTCGGACTCTCGGTGGACGCCCTCCTCCTCCTGAGCACCGGGGGCCTCCTGCCGGCGATCTTCAAGGATTACGCCGGCATCCTGGATGCCTCGGGTAAGGGTACGGCTACCCTCAACATCCCCAACTCCTCGGCCCTGGTGGGGCTCGATATCTACACTGCCTTTATTACCCTGCTAGGCACCGCGCCGTCCGGCGTGGCCAGTGTCAGCAACACGTTTAATTTCAAGATCACGTAACGAATCGGAGATCAATCTCCGCACGCTCCCCGCCGGACTATCGGCGGGGAGACCCTCCCCCTTTCCTCTCCATCGAATATCCTCCCCCCAGACTCCGTTTACGGGGGCAGCCGGGTATTTACCAGCCTGTTCAGTGAGGGTTCCTGTATAATGCACGGGTATTCATCCCCATTCATGGATCTGTTTCCCGGGACGGATCACGGGTCAACCGGCAGGAGATTCGGAAACCATGAAAACAATCACCGGAGTCCTTCTCTCCCTCCTGTGCCTGCTCCTTCCGATCTCGATCCTTTCGGGCCAGACCGTCCTGCACGTGAGCAAGCAGGGTCCCTTCACCCGCATCCAGGACGACATCGACTTTGCCAAGGACGGATACGTCATCCTGGTGGGCCCCGGGCACTACGTGGAAAACGTTGATTACAAGCGTAAGTATATCATGGTGGTGAGCCGTAGCGGGCCCGAGGCCACCCTCATTGACGGCAACGACAAGGGAACGGCCGTGAAGATTGAACGCGGCGTCCTGGCCGGATTCACCGTGACCCGGGGGAGCCAGAGCGGTGTCTATATCAGCGGCACTGGGACCATCATCAACAACATCATTGTCAACAACAAGGGATACGTGGGTGGAGGAGTCTCGTCTAGTGAAGTGTCCGTCATCACGGGCAACGTCATAACGGGCAATACCGCAACTGTCGATGGAGGAGGCATCGGGACCGGGGGCTCGACCTCCAATCCGACCATCCTCGAGAACGTCATCACCGGAAACACCGCTGGTGAAAGAGGCGGCGGTATCGGCTGCCGCGGCTGGGACGTCAAGGTCTTCTACAACGAAATCTCGAACAACACGGCCGGCACCCTGGGAGGCGGGATCTACTTCAGGAAGAGCAACCTGTTCCTCGGCAGCAACCTCATCTACGAGAACACCTCTCTCGGCAACGGTGGCGGGATTGGGACCTACTTCGGGGACGTACGCTGCTGCAACAACACAATTCTCGGCAATTCCGCTGTCAAAGAGGGCGGAGGGATCTACCTGCCCGGCAGCAGTTCCACTGTCACGAACACGATCCTGTGGGACAACAAGGCCGCCGGCAAGGGGCCGGAAATCCGTATCGTGGACGGTACCCTGTCCATCGATCACTCCATCCTCAAGGGGGGGAAGGCCTCGGTTTCGACGGATCCCCGGGCCGTTCTCACATGGGGGGCCGTCATCCTCACGGCCGATCCGCTCTTCGTGGACCGGAAAGGCCGGGACTTCCACCTCCTCGCGACATCCCCCTGCCTGGACCGGGGGGATCGAAACGCTCCCGGCCTGCCCGCCCTCGACTTCGAAGGCGATCCCCGCATCGCCTCCGCCAGCGCCGACATCGGAGCGGACGAGTTCCATCCCCACGTGTACGGCCCGGACCGTGCGGCGCCAGGCGGCAAGGTCCGGATCCACATGATCGGCCCCCCGGGCGCTCCGGTCCTGGTGGGGCTCAGCCTGACCTCGCAGCCCCGGAATCCCCCGCTCTACATTCCGGGCTACGGCTACCTGCTCCTCTCGGATCCGTTCTGGATCCTTGTCCCCGGGACGATCCCGTCCACCGGACTTTTCACCCTGCCGATGGAGGTTCCGGCCGGATTTCCCGTCCCCACGGATGCGGCCTTCCAGGCACTCATCGGATACAGGTTTTCCAACGTGCACTGCGTGAAAATAAGGAAACCCGGATCATGAAGGATCAATTGAAATTCGCGGCATTCCTCCTCGTCTTCCTGAGCCTTCAAGCAGCCGCTCAGAACATCCTCCGGGTAGGGCCGAAGCATCCCTACAGGACCATCCAGGCCGCCATCAACGCCGCCAAGGAATTCGATACGGTCCTCGTGGCTCCGGGAAAATACCTGGAGAACCTCGACATCAACAAAAACAACGTCACTGTCAGGAGTGAGATGGGGCCCTGGTCGACGATCATTGACGGATGCGCTGCGGGTGCGGTCGTGCGAATCAGAGATAGTATCCTGGAAGGATTCACCCTCACCAACGGCGTGGGCGGCGTTCATACCTGGACCGGTTATCCGACCATCCGGAACAACATCATCACCGGAAACCGGGCTCCCAAGGGCGCCGGAATTCTCGCCGAGGGCCGCCCCAACATTTTCGACAATATCATCTCGGGAAACACCGCCACCAGCACCGCGAGTCAAGAGGGAGGCGGCGCCATCTACTGGAGTAAAGGCATTCCCGTGATCACCCGAAATCTCATCGCAGAAAACCATGCCGAGGGCGACGGCGGAGGGATCCTCGGCCTCTATTACGGCACGATATCCCTGAACGTCATTGCACGGAACTCGGCCAGGCGCAGCGGGGGTGGCATCGCCCTGAACAAGGCCCGCGCAATCGACATGATCGGAAACAACATCGTCCACAACGCCGCCGGTGGCAATGGCGGAGGCGTGTACATGGAATCTGCCTATGGTTTCATCACGAACAACACCCTGGCCGGGAATTCCTGCGGCGTGGACGGCGGTGGCATCCACCTCAAGAACGGTTCATCCGCCGCCGCCATCAACACCATCCTCTGGAACAACAGGGCCAAGGGGGCCGGACCGGAGCTCTGGATGGGAAGCGGGTGCCCGACGTGCTACGCGACCTCACTGGACATCCGCCATTCGGTGGTGCATGGCGGCCTGAACTCCGTGTACAAAGATACCCTCTCCACCCTGCGGTGGGACGCGCCCACAATGTGGACCTTCGATCCGCTCTTCGCGGATGAGGCCGCCGGGGATACTCACCTCCTGGCCCGCTCCCCCTGCATCGACGCGGGAGATCCCGGTGCCGCCAAACTCCCGGGTACAGATTTCGAAGGGGATCCCCGCACGACCTTCGAAGGGGTGGACATCGGCGCCGATGAGTATCACGTCCATCTCTACACATCAGGCACGACCGCGCCGGGCAAGACCTTCCACATCAAGGTCATCGGACCGCCGCAGGCCCCGGTGGTGCTGGGACTCAGCCTGCACCCCTGGCTGCGCTCGCCGCCGCTCGTCCTGCCCGGGTACGGAGGCCTCTACCTGGGTGATCCGATCTACATCCTCGCCGCGGACAGGATCCCGTCCACCGGCGTGTTCAAGATACCCGTCTCGCTGCCCCCGGGCTTTCCAGCACCCAGGAACTTTCCAATCCAGGCGCTGGCCGGGTACCAGCTGACCAATCCCTGCGAGGTGCTGGTGAAATGAACATCCTGCGAACGCCCCCAGCTGTTCTCTCCCTCCTGTGCTTGCTCCTCCCGATCTCGCCCCTCACCGGCCAGACCGTCCTTCAGGTGAGCAAGCAAGGCCCCTTCCATCGCATCCAGGACGCCATCGACATGGCCAAGAATGGATACGTCATCCTGGTGGGTCCGGGGCGTTACGTGGAAAACGTCGATTTCAAGCGCAAGGAGATCATGCTGGTGAGCAGCAGCGGACCCGAGGCCACCATCATCGATGGCGACAACAAGGGTACGGCTGTGTGGGTGGGATACGGCGGCATCCTGGCCGGGTTCACAGTAACCCGGGGAAGCCAGAGCGGTGTCTACGCCGATGGTCCTGTAACCGTCATCAACAACATCATCGTCAATAACAAGGCAAACAGCGGCGGAGGCATCTCGTCCTGGAGTCAGCCCCTCATCATACGTAACGTCATCGCAAACAATACCGCTACCTACGAGGGAGGCGGCATCGGCACCGGAAGCTCGAACTCCAATCCGATCATCCTGGAGAACATCATCACCGGTAACACGGCCGGTGTAAGAGGCGGCGGCATCGGCACCTACGGCTGGGACCTCAAGATTCTCTACAACGAGATCTCGAACAACACCGCCGGCACCCTGGGGGGCGGAATCTATTTCAGGAAGGGCGTCCTGTTCCTCGGCAGCAACCTCATCCTGGAGAACACCTCCCTCGGCAACGGCGGCGGGATCTGGACCGAACGCGGGGACGTCTACTGCTGCAACAACACGATTCTCGGCAATTCCGCTGCCCAGGAGGGCGGAGGGATCTACTTGCCTGGCGGCAATTCCACTGTCACGAACACGATCCTGTGGGACAACAAGGCCGTGGGCAAGGGGCCGGAAATCCGGCTTGTCGGGACTTATACTAGTCTGACCATCGACCACTCCATCCTCAAGGGGGGAAAGGCCTCGGTCTCGGCGGATCCACAGACCGTTCTCAAATGGGGCGCCACGCTCCTCACGGCCGACCCGCTCTTCGTGGACCGGAAAGGCCGGGACTTCCACCTCCTCGCGACATCCCCCTGCCTGGACCGGGGGGATCGAAACGCACCCGACCTGCCCGCCCTCGACTTCGAAGGCGATCCTCGCATCGCCTCCGCCAGTGTTGACATCGGAGCGGACGAATTCCATCCCCACGTGTACGGCCCGGACCGCGCAACACCCGGCGGCAAGGTCCGGATCCACATGATTGGCCCCCCGGCCGCTCCGGTCCTTGCCGGGCTCAGCCTGACCTCGCAGCCCCGGAATCCCCCGCTCTACATTCCGGGCTATGGCTACCTGTTCCTCCCGGATCCGTTTTGGATCCTTGTCCCGGGGACGATCCCGTCCACCGGACTTCTCACCCTGGCGATGGAGGTTCCTGCCGGATTTCCCGTTCCCACGGACGCGGCCTTCCAGGCGCTCATCGGTTTCAGGATGTCCAACGTCCACTGCGTGAAAATAAGGTGACCCGGATCATGAGAAATACAAGCCAGGAGAGGGTGCAATGAACGTCTTGCGGGCGCGTGCCACCCTCCTCGTCCTGGCCGGCGTGCTACTCGGCGTCCCCCTGGCGCCCGCCCAGTCCGGGTACAAGATACTGAAAAGCAGAAACCGGCTCCTCCTCGAGGACAGGTCCTCTCTCGAGCAGACCGCCTTCGACATGTGGAACACGCGCCTGGCAAATGCGCTCTTTGATCAGGCCTTTACCCGGCGCGTGGTGGCCTGCCTGGACGACTACCTCCGGTACGGGGTGAACACCCTGGCCGTGGGCATCCAGGGCGGGGAGATGGGCCCCAACCGTAATCAACTCCACCCCGCGGCCTACAACGCCGACGGCACGCTGCAGCTGAAGAGCGTTGTCTGGCCGAACCTCCGGTGGCTCCTGGCCGAGACGGATCAGCGGGGCATGGTGCTCATCCTCATGTACTGGTATCACCGGCGGCATATCGAGGTGCCGGACAACGCAAAGGCGCTCCTGGCCACGCGCAACGCGACCCGCTGGCTGAAGGCCACCGGGCACCGGAACTACCTCCTGAACATCGTCAACGAGTTCGACCACTACAACTACAGGGATCCGATCACCCGGAAGAAGCGGCCCCTCTTCACCACACTCCAGGGCGCGCTTCAGCTCCTGAACGCGGTGCAGGAGGAGGACTCGGAGCTCCTCATCGGCCTCAGCCCCCTGAGCGGGCTCCTCTGTCCGGAGGGATTCCTGGAGCTTCCTGCCGGGGAACGATGGGTGGAGGCGGACATTATTTTCGGTCACGGCCCGATCATCGATCCGCAAAACCCGGCGGGGTACGGGCTGGGACCGGCGCCCAGGAATCCCCTCTCCAAGGTCTACATCAACGACGAGTTCTTCTACCAGCTGCGGTACGAGACCCGCCTGCAGAAGGACCCCGGAACGGGCGCCTGGACCTACGGCCACTGGGACGGGGACACGGTGCAGCGCTACCTCGCCGACGTTCTCAAGCTCCGTGGCTACGGGGGGTACGCCAACGTCTTTTCCCACCACCAGCAATACATCGCCCCGGAAGCCGCGATGCCGGTTCCCGAGGTGGGGCCGGCCGGCGCCCAGCCTGAAGCCTTCCCGGGGGGCGGGGAGCCGTCCATGCACTGGCTGTTCAGGGCCGTGGCGGACATCCGGAAATCCGGCGCCGTACCGGCGTTCCTTGATTTCAACGGCGGCCACGGCCGCGGCCTCGATTACGGCTCCGCCGGCACCTGGGCCTGCTCGGGGGGCCGGCTCCTTCAGACGGACTTGAGCGCCGCCCCGGCTTTCGCCCGCATCGCCGCGGATGAGGAGGATATCGAGATCGCCTTCAACCTGTCGTTCCTGACCGATCCGGGCCGGGACGGCCGGGCCGGCATCCAGGTCGGCAGCGCCGGGGCCGGCGGCCCCGCCCTGCGCCTGCTCGTGGGCAGGGACTCCGTGACCCTGGACCAGGCGGGCGGCTCCATGCCCGCCAGGACCGTGAAGCGCGTGAAGCAAACCGACGACGACTATCTCCTCCGCCTCCTCGACGACCGGGTCACGGTCGAGGCGGCCGGGGTGAAGATCATCGAGGTGGCCGCCGTGAAGCCGATCATCGGCCAGAACCTCCTCCTCGTCACCCACAAGGCCAAGGCCGCGTTCGACAACGTGCGCATCGGACCGATCCGATGGACGGACTTCGACGACAGCTACACTGCTCCCTGGACCGCGGTGGTTCCCTCGAGCTGGCAGGTAGTGTCCGGACCGGGCGGACCCCCGAACCGGGTATGGGAAGCAACGGTCCCGGCGAAGGAGACCCGGCAAGCGGTCCTGGACCGGTTCTTCGGGGACTTCACCTTCAGGTGCAACGTGAACCTGAAAGAGGCGTCCCGGACCGCGGTCCGTTTCCGGACCGAAAACCCGACCCCCACCTGGAGCCCGGGCTACACCCTCTACCTCACCCAAAAGGGCGAGGTGACGCTGGAACGTACTCCGTCCACGGGGCCCGCGATCCGTCTGGGCTCCACCACGGCGCCCATCGATCCGGGAGCCGTGGCGCTGCGCATCGCGGCCCAGGGCGACCGCGTGGTCGTCGGCGTGGACAACCGGACCGTCCTCGACGTCACGGACACCGGGGATCCGCCGGAAAAGGGATTCCTCCACCTCGTTGCCTGGGCAAACAAGGTCCGTTTCGACAACCTGCGCCTCGAGGCCGGACCCAACCGTTTCCCTGCACCCCGGTTCGTCTCACCGGGCGGCTCTCCGTTGCCCGCGGGTTTTGTCATCGACTACGTCGATCCGGACGGGTGGCTCGACCTGACCCGGATCCAGTTCGAGTTGTCCCTCGACGGCCGCAACTTCCTGGACCTGACCCTCGCCCTGCACCCCTTCTTCGGCCTGTTCACCCTCGCGTTCACACCGGACGGCAAGGGATATCGGTTCACCCTCGCCAGCAGCATTCCCACAGGCCCGGGTGCGTGGACACTGCGCGCGACCGCCCTGGACAGAACGGGAAACTGCACGGTAACGGTTTTCAAGACCGGATCCAGTTGATCTGGATCATGCAATTTCCTGAAAAACGTACCTTTTGACCCAGATCAAGGAAAGCCCTGGGAAAAGGTGTCACCCTTTGATCTCCAGCACGAGGGTGCTCAAGTAACCGAAAGGAATAATACCCATGTTCTTCTGCAATCAATGCGAACAGGCCAAGGCCGGCAAGGGCTGCAACGCCAGCCCCGGCATCTGCGGCAAGGAGGAAGACGTCCAGAGCCTCCAGGAGACGCTCCTCTTCGGCCTCAAGGGGATGTGCGCCTACGCCCACCACGCCCGGCGCCTCGGCGCCACGGACCCGGACGTGGACGAGTTCGTCGAGAGGGCGCTCTTCGCCACCATGACCAACGTGAACTTCGACATTGCAGCCATGCTCGGCCTCGTCCTCGAGTGCGGCGAAAAGAACCTGCGTGTCCTGCAGATGCTCGACCGGGCCCACACCGAGACCTTCGGCGCGCCCGCGCCGGCGGTGGTCAAGGAGGGCACCCGGCCGGGGCCGGGACTCCTGGTCACCGGCCACGACATGCGCATGCTCCAGGAGGTGCTCCAGGCGGCCGAGGGCACGGCCGTCAACGTCTACACCCACGGTGAGATGCTACCGGCACACATGTATCCCGTGCTCCGGGAGCATCCTAACCTGGCCGGGCACTACGGCGACGCGTGGCAGAAGCAGCGCAAGGAGTTCCCCCTCTTCCCCGGCGCCATCATCGCCAACACCAACTGCCTCCAGATCCCCCTGGAGTCCTACAAGGACCGTATATTCGCCACGCCGCCGGTGGCCGCGCCCGGCGTGACCCTGATCAAGGACGGCAACTTCCGGCCGGTGATGGACAAGGCCCTGTCGCTTCCCCCCTGCCCGGACAACCTCGTGCGCGAGAGCACCATCGGCTTCCACCACTCGGTCATCGGCTCGAAGCTGGACGACATCGTCCAGGCCGTGAAGGACGGCAAGATCAGCCGCTTCTTCCTCATCGGCGGATGCGACGGACACGAGCCCGGCCGGAACTACTTCTCCGACTACGCCGAGGCTGTGCCCCAGGACGCCTTCATCCTCACCCTCGGGTGCGGCAAGTACCGCATCCGCAACCACGACTTCGGCACCCACCTGGGCCTGCCCCGGCTCCTGGACATGGGACAGTGCAACGACGCGTACGGCGCCGTTCAGGTGGCCCTGGCCCTGGCCGATGCCTTCGACTGCACGGTGAACGACCTGCCGCTGACCCTGGTGGTGAGCTGGTTCGAGCAGAAGGCCGTGGCTGTGCTCCTGACCCTGCTCCACCTCGGCGTCAAGGGTGTCGCCATCGGCCCCAACCCCCCGGCGTTCGTGACCCCGAACGTGTTCAAGGTGCTCCAGGATACCTTCGACCTGAAACTGACCGGTGAGGACGCCAAGGTCGATCTGGCCGCCGCCATGGCGTGATAACAGGGCGGAGTCGGTACCACTAAGCCGCCTGGAAGCTGGTCCGGTTACGGCCGGACCTTCTTCTTCTCGAGGATGAACTTCTTCCAGGCGGCGTCCAGGGCCGGAAGGTCCACGCCCTTGAACGCGGTATCCAAGGCTTGCTTCGGCTTCCCCGTGTCCAGGAGGGTCTTGAAGTAGACGGCCAGGATCCTGTGCCACGGGTGCGCCTTGTCCACTCCCCTGGTCAGGAAATAGACGAGACTCCAGCCCTGGGCGTAGCAGAGCTGCGCATTCCTGTAGTACTGGGCCTGAGTGTACCGGAGGAACTTCTTGAGCGGCACGTAGGTGCCGGTGCGAAGGGCGCCGCGGATGGTGTCGACGCGCATCTTGTTCACGCGGATGACCGCCCGGTTCCCGATCACCTCGGCCCCGCCGTAGTAGTCAGCGTGGCCCTCGTTGTACCAGATGTGGGGATTGATCTCGCCACAGGCGTAGTGGATGTACTGGTGAAACGCCTCGTGGTTGAGAACACTCCGGGCGAAGTTCTTCTCGCCCCGGTGGAAGATGACCAGCTCCTGGGCCGCCGAGTTCCAGTATCCGCCGCTTCCGGGCGGGCCGCCGTAGTGACGATACGACTGCATATCCTTGCATACCCTCACGATGGATACGGCGGTGATGGGCTTCACCGGCGGAAAGTCGCGCTCGTAGAGCTCGCGCATCGCCTCCAGGCGCCGCTTCAGGTCGTTGATGCGGGTCTTCCTCTTCCCGGACGTGTTGGTGACGATGAAGTAGTTCTCGCTCTCCATGTACCACCAGCCCGGCACCCGCTCGGCGTCCTGCCGGGCGCGACGGCGCGCCGCCTCCCGCGGAGAGGTCGCCTGCGCCGCAGCCACGTCCTTCTTGCCTGCCGCGATGAACCGAAACGACTTGACCACCCTGAGAAAGGTCCGGCGGTATTTCTTCTTCACCGCCGCGCCGCAGTAGATCTCCAGCGCGTACTCCCGCTCCTGAAGCGCGAAGATCGCGATGATCGTGAAGTAGCCGGTCCGGGGTCCGAGCCTCGGATCGTTCCGCTCACCGTACGTGGTCTCGAATAGTTGGCCGGTCACCTTGCCGCCCGACGCGCCCTTCGCCTCCACCGACGCCGGAGCGTCCAGCACCAGGCCCCGGCGGTAGCGCTTGGCCCATTCGCGGAACGACCGGCTGGGACGGAAGAAGGGATTCGCCAGCGCCCCTTCCTGGTCCTCGCCGGCCTTCCGATCGAACACGTGCACCATCATCCGGCCGGGATAGCGCCGCTCGTCCCGGGGCGAGGCCCACTTGACCACCGTGTTGCGCTCGGTCGGCTGGACCGGCACCGCCACCCACTTGGGCACGGTCTTCACGGAATATCCGTGCTTCTCGTCCTTGAAGACCTTCTGTGCCGACGCCGCCGTCGTGAGGGCGAACAGAGCGACCATAGCGGCGGCAATGGGGCGCATGTCTCGAATCGACATCGGACCTCCGGAGGGAACGAGAATTGACAGATGCAACCGGTATACACAGTTAATCATCCAGCGTGACAGTTGTGAAGGGGTGGAATTTGACTTTCTCCCCACAATCATTGGTTTCCGAGTTGTCCTGTAGTTGCCCGCCAGGCCTCGTTACCCCTTGCCATCGAAGCAGCGAATCAATGTCGAGATTACTGAAAAATCAAGCCTTGTGCCGGAGGCACCCTCCCATTGAGACGGCCAGGAAATGAAGGCCTTGCTGAAAGGCACGTTCTGCTCAAATCGGGGGCATTCAAGAGCTTGAAAGAGGTCGAATGCCCACAATTTTAAGCACTCACCCCTTTTCAGCTGCTACTCGTCTCGCTTGAATCCAAGTATCCACCCCATCCATCGGACGCGGCCGCCCTCATGGAGATCACAGTAGTTGGTGGTGTCTGCAATCGCAGACACCACCGACATCGAGACGGTCCGCCCCCCCGATTCCCCCTGAATCACGCACTTGTCCCTTCAGGATGCCCGTCGGGGATGGTAAAAAGGACCTGTTTCCGGGACACGGCCGCGAGCGTTTCAGAGGCACAGAGGAGGCATCCGTGGATACGAAGCTGTATCTTCTCCTGAGCGGGATGATGTTCCTGGAGTTCGCCATCTGGGGGGCCTGGGCGCCGATCCTGGCGTCGCATCTCCTGGGGCCCCTGAAGATGAGCGGCAAGCAGACGGGCTGGATCTATGCCACGCTATGGCTGGGATGCATTGTGGCGCCGTTCGTCGGGGGGCAGATCGCCGATCGATGGGTGTCGACGGAGTATTTCCTGGCCGTGGCGCACCTGGCCGGGGGCGCGGTGTTGCTCCTGGCGGCGGGCCAGAGGAGCTTTCGGGGCCTGTTCGGGCTCATGTTTCTCTACGCCCTGCTCTACGCTCCGACCATGGCGCTGGTCAACTCCCTGATGCTGACGCATCTCACTGACTCCGAGGCCCAAGCGGGCGGGATCCGGGTCTGGGGCACCATCGGCTGGATCGTGGCGGGCGTGAGCGTGGCGCTGTGGCGGCACTCCGGGAAGCTCAAGATCCGGGGCAGCGACGCTCTGACCCTGGCCGGTATTCTCTCCCTGGCCATGGGGATCTACTGTTTCTTCCTTCCCCACACACCCCCGCCGCCCGAGCCCGGGGATCCCCTTGCATTCATCACCGCATTTAAAATGCTCGGGGATTCCAACTTCCTGATCTTTCTGCTCATCTCGTTCATCGTCACCACGGAGCTTCAGTTCTACTACGTGCCTACCGCGCCCTTCCTGGAAGACCTCGGCGTGAAGCACAAGAACGTCTCGGCGGTGATGACCATTGCCCAGGTGGCCGAGATCATCGCCATGGTCTGGTTGCTGAAGCTCTCCCTGGAACATTGGGGCTACCAGTGGACGCTCGCCATCGGCGTCATTGTCTGGCCCCTGCGCTACTTCATCTTTGCCCTGATGAAACCCGTGTGGCTGGTGATCTCCTCCCTGACGGTCCACGGCCTGGGCTACACCTTCTTCATCTTTGCAGGCCAGGTGTACGTGGACAAGGTGGCGTCGCCGGACATCAGAGCCTCGGCGCAGGCCCTCATTTTCGTTGTCACCCTCGGCCTGGGCAACTTCATCGGAACCCAGTTCACAGGCGTGATCATGGATTACTTCAAGAGAGACGACCGGTTCCGGTGGCGCCCCATCTTCCTGGTGCCCTGTGTGCTGACCGTGCTCTGTGCCGTGGCATTCCTGTTGTTCTTCAAGGGGTAGCCGTCGACATGGCAAATCGTGTTTCACCCCCCCTGGGCATCTGCAGCTGGTCGCTGCAGCCGAAGAACCTTCGAGAGCTCATCGAAAAGACGGCGCTGGTGGGTGTGTCCGGTGTGCAGCTGGCCCTGGAGCCCATACGATCGGACCCAAAAGCCTGGGCCGGCGCCGGAGAAGAGCTCGCCGCGGCGGGCATCAAGGTGCTGTCGGGCATGTTCGAACCGGCGGGCGAGGACTACTCCACGCCGCAGACCATCCGGGACACCGGCGGCCTCGTGCCCGACTCGACCTGGGAGGAAAACTTGAGCCGCGCCGCGGAGGCGGCGCGCATCGCCGCGGACCTGGGCCTCGAGGTCGTCAGTTTCCACGCCGGCTTTCTTCCCGAGGACGACCGGGCCGTGGTGGTGGAGAGAGTCAAACGCATCGCCGACGTCTTCGGGGAAGCGTGCAGCGGAGGCGTGCTGCTGGAGACGGGCCAGGAGACGGCAGAGACCCTGGACGTGTTTCTTCGGGCCCTGGACCGGCCCGACTTGGGTGTGAACTTCGACCCGGCCAACCTGCTCCTCTACAACACGGGGGATCCCGTGCCGGCGCTCCGGCGCCTTCTTCCCCGCGTCCGACAGGTGCACCTGAAGGACGCCCGGCGCCCGACCACGCCCGGGTGCTGGGGCGAGGAGGTGGTCGTGGGCGCGGGCGAGGTGGACTGGCCGGCGTTCCTGAAAGTCCTGGCCGACTCCGGCTTCACCGGCCCCCTCGTCGTGGAGCGCGAGGCCGGCGCCGACCGCATCGGCGACATCCGTGCCGCCGTCGATTTCATCCTGAAGATCCTGGAAGGCATCCCATGAGGGTTGAGGTCGGCATCGTGGGCATGGGGCTCATGGGGCAGACGCACCTCGAGGCGTACGCCCGCCGGGACGATGCGGTTGTCACGGCCGTGGCGGACCCCGATCCGGCGCGGCGGGCCGGCGTCGACAGCGTGCATGGAAATATCCAGGTCCTGGACCGACGTCCCGCGGACCTGGCGAAGGCAAAGCGGTACGCGGACGGCCTGGACCTCATCGCCGACGCCGGAGTGGGCCTGGTGGACATCTGCCTGCCCACGCCGCTCCACGCCCGCTTCGTCGAGGCCGCCCTGGCAGCGGGCAAGCACGTGCTGGTGGAGAAGCCGCTGGCCCGCACCGCGGCCGAGGCGTACGCCCTGGCCGATATGGCCGAGGCCGCGCCCTCCCTGGCCATGCCCGCCATGTGCATGCGGTTCTGGCCCGGCTGGACCTGGTTGAAGACCGTGGTGGACCGGCAGAGCTACGGAAAGATCCTCGGCGTGCACTTCCAGCGCATCGGAGCCGCCCTCCCCGGGGAGAACTACCGGAGCGGGGCCTTGAGCGGCGGGGCCGTCCTGGATCTGCACATCCACGACACCGACTTCGTCCAGCATCTGTTCGGCATGCCCCGGTCGGTCACCAGCTTCGGGTACGGCCACCTGTCGGGCGAGGTCGATCACATCATGACCCGGTACGAGTGCCCGGACGTCCCCCTGGTCACCGCCGAAGGCGCGTGGGTCGAGTCGGCCGATTTTCCCTTCGTGATGCGCTACACCACCGACTTCGAGGGCGCCACGGCCGTGTTCGACCTCGGTAGCGACCCGGCCCTCACCCTCTACCGGCCGGAGCGCGCACCCGAGGCCGTTACCCTCGAGAGCACCACGGGCTACGATCTCGAGATCACCCACATGGTCGAATGCATCCGCCTGGGCCGCCGGCCGGAGACCGTGACCCTGCGCCAGGGGGCCGACGCCGTGCGCATCGTGGAGGCCGAATCGCGGAGCGTCGAGATCGGAAAAACCGTGACACTGGATTGAAAGAATCGACGACATCGATGAAACGATACGAATAACGTTCAGGAGTCCTTGGCCATGCCGGGAAAAACCACCCGCCGCACCTTCCTCAAGCAGCTGGCCGCCGGCGGCACTCTGATGCCGCTGGTGCTGAACCGGCCGCTCTATTCCGCACCCGCCCCGCGCAAGCTCCGCCACGCCTGCATCGGCGTCGGCAACATGGGATGGAGCGACCTCAGAAGATTCCGCGACCACCCGAACGTGGAAATCGTCGCCCTGTGCGACGTGGATACCGACAGGCTGATCCGGGCGGCCAGCGACGCCGTCGTGGCAAAGAAGCACCCCGGTGCCCGGACCTACCTGGACTGGCGCGTGATGCTGGCCGAGGAGGGGGATCGCATCGAATCCGTCAATATCTCCACGCCTGACCACATGCATGCCCCCATCGCCATGACGGCACTGAGGCAGGGCAAGCACGTCTTCTGCCAGAAGCCGCTGGCCCACGACGTGTGGGAGTGCAGGAAGCTCGCCCAGGAGGCCGAG
The DNA here is from genome assembly GCA_964485695.1 of uncultured Planctomycetota bacterium. Lineage (GTDB taxonomy): Bacteria > Planctomycetota > JAFGQW01 > JAFGQW01 > JAFGQW01 > CAZAKZ01. The sequence goes on from CAZAKZ010000020.1 coordinate 49,877, forward strand.
AGCCGTCCCCGTCAGGTCACCCAGATGTGCATCCAGATCCACTCCCACGTCACCTACCGCATGGGCGTGCGGATGATCCAGACCGGCATGATCGGCAAGGTGAAGGAGGTTCACTCCTGGTGCGGCAAGGGCTGGGTCGGCCCGCCCAAGAAACGACCCACCAGGAAAGATCCCGTCCCCGGCCCGCTGGACTGGGAGCTGTGGCTGGGCACCGCTCCGCATAGGCCCTACGTCAAGGGCCTCTACCACCCCCAGAACTGGCGCCGGTGGATCGACTTCGGCACCGGAACCCTCGGCGACATGGCCTGCCACATCATGGATCCGGTGTTCTGTGCCCTGGACCTCACGGCTCCGGACAGGATCCAGAGCGTCCAATCCCCGCCCTTCGAGGAGACCTACTCTCCCAATAACATGATCATCTTTGAATTCCCGGGCACGAACTACACCGTCTCGGGCAAGGTGACCTACACCTGGTACGACAGTGGATGCAAACCCGACCGGAGCAGGTTCCCGCTCGCAAAGGACCAGAAGCTGCCGACGAACGGCTCCATGTTCGTGGGCGAGGAGGGATGCCTGCTTCTGCCTCACTGGGCCGCGCCCCGGCCGCTGCCCAGGAAAAAGTTCTTAAAGGCCGTCAAGGCCTTCAAGAAGGAGAACGAGTTTCCCCGCATAAATCACTTTCACCAGTACGTAGACGCCTGCCTCGGCAAGGGGACCACGTCCACCCCGTTTTCCTACTCCGGTCCGCTGACCGAGGCGGCCCTGCTCGGGCTGATCTCCCATCGCTTCCGGGGAGAGAGGCTGCGGTGGGACTCCGAGAACCTCCGGTTTCCCGGCAAGGCGGGAGCCGATTCGCTCCTCCGGCGGATCTACCGCGGGGGCTGGGAGGTCGATGGCCTCGGTTGAGATGAGTGAACCATGAAGATCCTCGTGACGGCGTTCGGACTGTTGGCGCTCCTCGGCGCGGCCGCAACCACGACGGCCCAGCCCACCGCTCCCCCTCCGGCGGGATTCACCGCCCTGTTCAACGGCCGGAACCTGGACGGCTGGTTCGGCCACGGCACCAAAGATCCGCGAGGCTTGGGGCGCATGTCACCCGAAGACCTGGCCAGACACAAGGCAAAGACGCGAGAGGATCTGCGGCGGCACTGGCGCGCGGACGGCGGGGAGCTGATCAACGACGGCAAGGGCCTCTACGCAACCACCGACCGGGACTACGGAGATTTCGAGCTGCGCCTCGACTACAAGACCGTGGCCGGTGCCGACAGCGGCATCTACCTGCGCGGCTGCCCGCAGATCCAGATCTGGGACACCACCCGGGCGGGCGGCAAGTGGCGCCTCGGCGCCGACAAGGGCTCGGGCGGGCTCTGGAACAACAGCCCCGGAACCCCGGGCAAGGATCCCCTCGAGAAGAGGGACCGCCCCTTCGGCGAGTGGAATCGGTTCCGAATTCTCATGATCGGCCCGCGCGTGACCGTGTGGCTCAACGGCGGGAAGGTCGTCGACGACGCAGTGATGGAAAACTACTTCGCCCGCGAGCGACCGATCTTCCCCAGGGGGCCGATCCAGCTCCAGACCCACGGCGGCGAGATCCGCTGGCGAAACATCTTCATCCGCGAAATCGGGCCGGAAGAGGCGAATGCGCACCTCCGGTCCATCGACGGCGAGGGATTCACGCCTCTGTTCAACGGCAAAGACTTCACCGGCTGGAAGAACACCGGGGGCTATGTCCTCGAGGAAGGTAGGTTGGTCTGCACCCCGAAGGGGCGTACCATCCATACCGTGGAGCAGTTCGGCGACTACGTGCTGCGCTTCGAGTTCAAGCTGACCCCGGGCGCCAACAACGGCCTGGCCATCCACTATCCGGGCCGGGGCAATCCCGCCTACGAGGGCGTGGAGCTGCAGATCCTGGACAACCGCGCGCCGAAGTATTCCAAGCTCAAGCCCTGGCAGTACCACGGTTCGGCCTACGGGATCAAGGCCGCTCTGCGGGGCTACCAGCGCCCGCCCGGGCAATGGAACTACCAGCAGGTCTCCTGCTTGGCCACGCGGATCAAGGTGGAGCTGGGTGGCTACGTGATCCTGAACACGGACCTGGCCGGTATCCGGCCGGCGGATGGACGGAATCACCCGGGTGCGCGACGGCGGTCCGGCCACATCGGATTCTTCGGCCATAATACCCGGGTGGAGTTCCGCAATATTCGAATCAGACAGCAGAAATCAGGAAAATGATGAAGTGACAGATAACCAAACCCTCGACATCTTCATCGTGTCCGACGCAACGGGCACCACGGCCGAGTCCGTGGTCACGGCCGTACTGGTCCAGTTCAAGAAGGCGGAGTTCAACATCAGGAGATTCTCCTTCACCCGCACCCGCCGCCAGATAGACGAAATCCTGGATCAGACCCCCGAGTCGAGGTGCATCATCGTCTTCACCCTCGTCTCGGAGAAGCTCAGAAATCGCCTGGTCGAAAAAGGGACTGCCCGGAATCTGACGGTCATCGACGTCATGGGACCGCTCATCTCGACCCTGGCGAATGTGCTCAGCTACTCGCCGAAGATGCAGCCGGGCGTCTTCCGCCACCAGGCCGAGGACATGCTCCAGGTCGTGGAGGCCATCAACTACACCCTGGCCCACGATGACGGGCTCCGGATGGAGACCATCAATGAGGCGGATCTGATCATCCTCGGCGTCTCCCGCACCGGAAAGACCCCCACAAGCATATTCCTCTCCTGCAGGAAGCTGAAGGTGGCCAACATTCCCATCATAGGCGGGGTTCCGTTCCCGAAAAAAATCGCCCAACTTCCCGTGAAAAAGGTCGGATTCCTCATCGACCTGGAGCGCCTGTATCAGCTCCGGTTCGAGAGGGCGCGTAGCATGGCACGCACACCGGTGCCGGGCTATTCCTCGAAAGCCGCCATCCTCGAGGAGCAGGAATACTGCCATGAAGTGTTCAGCAGCATTCCCATGCTCCGCACCCTGGACATCACGAACCTGTCCGTCGAGGAGATCTCGCGGTGGATTACACAGAACGTGCTATGACGGGTCGCCGTTACGTAGGATCCGCCTTCGTGAACACCTGGATCTCCGTGACGTACTTCTTCGGATTGCCCCGGAAGAACATGCCCGGACCCTTGAGGTAAATTTCACGAAACGGCGTGGTCACCTCGAGGTTTTTCGCCTTCACGTGGTCGAGGAGGACCTTGTATGATTCGCCGATGGTTTCGTACGGACCCATGTGAACGAGGGTCGATGCCCTGCCGCCCCCGAGGGCTCGGCTCTTCACCTCGGCCCGGTCCACCGACTTCTTGACGGGGATACAGGCCTCGATGTCGGCATCCTCCTCCTTGTATTCCGCGTCGTAATAGAGAGAGAAAGGTTTCCCTGCGATGTGGCGGCCGCAGTTTCTGCAGAGCTTCCCGAACGCCTTTCCGACATCCTGATACCGCCCTTTGAACCGGATGCTCGCTACGAGCATATCCTCAACTTCTTTTTCGACGATCGAGGTTTCCTGGTTTGTCATGATTGGGTCCTCCTGGTCCGTGAGCAGAGCCCGGATCCGCTTTTCTATCCGACGGTAGGCCCGGATCCTGGTGCTGATTTCCCGGGATTTCTGGATGAGGTGCTCGCGGAGGTCGACGTCGTCGTTACAGCTCTCGAGCATCTCCTTGACCTCCTTGATCGAGAAGTCCAGGGCCCTGAGCTCCAGAATCACGCGTGCACGATCCAGGGATGCTTCGTCGTAATACCGGTACCCCGTCTCTCCGCTGATCCGGACCGGTTCGAGAAGGCCGCATTCATGGTAGAAGCGAAGCGTCTTCACGGACAGTCCGGCGATGCGCGAGAACTCACCGATCCGGTAATGCACGACACACCTCCTAAGTATCACCACGGAATTCAGGATAGACCCTCCAGCAAGGGGAGAGTCAAGGCGGATTCACGGATTTATGAAAAATCGGCGTCCATCCCCACGCCGGCAGCGCACACGGAATGAAACGCCGGTGACCGATTCAATCCAAAGGGAATACTCCAAAATAATACCATGGAGCCTGATAACGAGGCGAATCCGGACAATCCTCGGCCTGACACAGGGTTAGGGATGAGGACACCCGGTCCTTCAAGGCAAAACACCTCGAGGAGCCGTGACCCGCCTCAAGTCTCGCCTGAGAGAGAGATTCGAAACCGTATATGCGAGAGTCGTCTCGACGGTATCTCGAGGGCACCCCGAGATTTCGGGAGGGACCACGTAGCTCAGGGAGTGAATGGGAAATGGCGAATATCAGGCGACAGTATCGAGTCTCTAGCGAATACGAGAACATTGTCTCCGCGTCCGTGGGTCGGCCCTCGACTCCCCAGGTACCGGGCCGTTGCCTCAACTTCTGCGTCGGTGGTATGCGGCTACTGCTCGAACACAATTCCAACCTCGTACTCCCCTCAGGAGAAGTCGTTTACCTCTGCCTGACTTCCCCGTACCTCGACAGTGCCATCACCATGCCGGCACTTGTTCGAGGAAAAGAGGAACACGATGAGGGGGTGTCCTACGGTTTCGAGTTCATCGACTGGCTCGGGCTCGTGGCCAAGCTCCCGCCGGAATTGAAATCCCTCTTCAATCAGCGTGGCGAATATCGGATGGAAGTCGGTCCGGGCAACCAGATCCTTGTCGAGGGGATTACCACGCCGTCTAAGATCGAGGGGCAACTGCTAGACCTCTCGCCCAACGGCCTCTCCTTCCGCGCTGCCATAGAAACCGGAGAGGTTCTCGCCCCGTTTTACAAGGTCCGGGTCTCCTTCTGTGTTCCCGGAAATACGGATCAACTGACCTTCAACGCGACGGTCCGATACTGCGAGCAAAACGAAGACTGCGGACTGTATGGCATCTTCTTCGACGCAAAACGAACCACGAATTTCCAGAAGATGCAGGATGCGATCTCGGAATACATGGCCCGGAAGTTCATCGCAAACGTAAAAGAGAAGGCTCGAGAACTTCCGACGGCTTGATAGTTCCTGTGGCAACAGGAACTACTTAGTTCCTGTTGCGGAACTCAAATCTTACAGAAACGCGTCTGATTTTTGAGGCG